>JAKSBQ010000169.1 GCA_022361075.1 Opitutales bacterium
GATGTTTTTCCTCAATCCGCCATCCATTCTTCCTGAAGGTAACGTACTGGTTCTACCGTCAGGGGTGATCGATGAAAAATCCCCCTTACTTGATGAACTCAATCGCCTCATGATCGGGCCAGACAGTCGCTACGATGAGCTCTATATTCCACAGGATACGATTGTCGATGGCCGAATCGACATTCGAAAGTCCGGTTTTAAAGTGTCCGGTCGTGGGATGATCGTCGGTTCACGCTGGCCATTTGTGAAAGCTCACCCGAACTGGCGTCGCGGTTATCCGTCGTGGATCACTCCTGATGGTGAAATCGTAAAATGTTTGCTATCGCATAATGCGCCACCGCCCGCAGAAGGTTATGCCGGGCATTTTGCAGGGGTGTTGGTCGCGCATCCCTACCACTTCTGCGTCGGTTGGGCGGAGTGGAACGAAAACCTCAAGACTTTCGGTTGGCGATTCTCAAGTGATGGCATCCATGGTGTTCACAAACGTGGCTCCTTCATGCGCGTCAACGACGACGCCACCTACATCAATCAAGGTTCGATCGAAGACTGCGTTTACTGGGGTATGGTGAATGGCGCTTGCTTCCAGCTCGGCTGGAGCGGAAGTCAGGACAACAACCGCGTCGTGAATGTGCGTCGTTGCGACGTCGTCCGTGGGGAGTGGGACAACCTTCCCAACCCCGGCGCTGATGGTCTCGGCGCGCCCGATGGGTTCACTCCACCCAAGGGACTGAGCAAAGGAGGGAATCGAGGTGTGTTTGTAGGCACCTACCGTGGCGCACAGGAATTCACAGTAAGACACAAGTATTTCGAAGACATTCGAGTCGACGCACAGATCAATCGAATCTTCTACCTAGGCTCACGAACCGAGGAGGTGAGCTACGAAGACTTCACGTTTAAAAACATCTGGTTCGAGAAGGTCCCGGATTACAACGGTGGAATGATCAATGTGCTCCGGGGTAAACACGGAGTGAAAGACTTCGTGTTTGAGAATTTTGTGGTCGAAGGCAAAAAGATGAAAAGCCTGGACGACTTCGAGCCTCTCTCCCGACGCAACATCGAGAACGCCCAATTCCGTTGATTGAATAGCTGGTAGGGATGACCGTCCCCGGTCATCCTTCAACCCTCTTCCAGATTCAATATTCCTTATTCCGAATTTTTAAGGAAATCACTTCTCCAGATAGGCGACCCAATGATCATCCGCCTGCTTGATCATGGGTCCCTCTCCTACTTTGTCGATGGCTTTGAACCATAGCTTCTGTCCATCGCCAAACATGCCTTCGAAAAAAAGAACCAACTTCCCGTTGTGAATGATGAAGTTCTCTGGGTTGGGCTTCACCCGTTTTCCACGAAAGAGCATGTATCCACACCATCCTCCGTAAGCCGGATCGTATTTGGAAGGATTGGCTTCAAACTCCAAACGGTTTTCCTCCGACACAAACTGAAACTCCAGCCCCTTGTAAGTAGCCTTCTGATCCGCGCTACCTTTTGCTGCGGTTCCTTGAAAATAGCTCACCGGGTCGTAACCCTGCAAAGCAAGTGAGTCCTTCACCTGACTATGCTCAAGGCGTTGTTCGTCCGTTCCAGCATCATTCAACTGCGCATGGGCACTTTGCATAGCAGCGAGTGCGGCTACGAGAACTAGATAAAAGAGTTTAATCGTATTTTTCATATTTGTGATCATGTTTTCAGCCTCACGTTCAGGCTACACCAAAGAACGATCCGACCTCCAAAAATCCTGCGCAGTGATCGCACTCTTACATAATTTTAACATAAAAAAGCATTTTACTAGTTGACGCACAGTATACATCGCATACTGTGCGATACATGGTAAATGAAAGATTTGAAAAGATGCGCGGAGAACTTCGACGGGGCACATTAATCCTGGCCGTTCTGCTCGCGCTACGTGAAGAGGAGTATGGTTACTCTCTTCGCGGTAAAATGCAGGATGTGGGGCTCGACATTGAAGAGAGCACCCTCTATCCGCTCATTCGCCGTCTCGAGACACAGGGTCTGCTAAGCAGCCACTGGAGTGAAACTGACGGAGGTCGCAAACGACGTTATTACAAAACCTCCGAAGCAGGTCTTCGAATTCTGGAGGACCTTCTCTCCGAACTCGAGTCCATCAACACATCAATTGAACAACTAAACACACCATCATCATGAACTGGATCGAACGCTACGTATCTGCAGTCAAAAATTACCTTCCTGCCAAGAGCCGAAACGATGTCGGCGAGGAACTGACCTCTCTTCTCGAAGAGGAGCTAAACGCCATGGAGGAGTCATCCGAGGCACCGCTACCTGAAGAAAAAGTCAAGGAGTGGATCGTCACCAAGGGTCACCCTGCGATGACCGCCGCTGGTTATCAGGAGCGACGCGCGCTCATCAGTGAAAACGCATTTCCCCTCTACAAGCATGTGGTCAAATACTACCTCATCATTCTCGCGGCAATCACGGGGGTACTCGCGGCAATCCAAATCTTGCACTCCGGCGACTTCACGCTCATTCGCAGCCTGCTACAATTCGCTTACTATTTTGCAGAGAAGGGACTGATCGGCATTGCATCTATCACGCTCGTTTTTCATTTCTGGGAGAACTATCTGCAGGCCAGGGACCATTTTAAGAACTGGAAACCCGAAAATCTACCCAACATCACCTCAAAGTGGCAGTCCGTCTCGTATGTTGAGTCTGTAATGTCGATTCTGTTCACACTCGCATTCCTCGCATGGGTGAATGGCATCTTACCCACCTTCGTGCTGAACCTCAATGCTGGCGCTCACGGAAACGCAGATTTCTCCATTCATTGGTCGTCGAATTTCCAAAGTTACCTCCTCCCCATCAACGTCATCGGACTCCTCTGCATCGGCCTTTACGTTCACCAACTGTTCCGTCCCTACTGGTCGGTCGCCACGCTGGTGATCAACATGCTCCTGGGAGCCGCTGTCGTCCAGGTGCTGATCAGCTTACTCGGTCAGTTTCCGATGGTGGAGGTCACTACTCAAGGCTCAGAACTGGCGGATAAATACCTGAACCTCAGCGGTGGCCTCAACCACGCGATGCGAACGATCTTCATTGTTGCAGCAGGAATCACCATCTACGAGATCATCCGCGACATCCGTAGAATCTTCATTCTCAGCAGAGGTTGATCTTCTCTCCTTGTCAGTTTTGGTGAACCTGTTTCACCAATGCTGGTGAAGGGTGTTCACCAACGTTGGTGAAGGCATCGAACATGGCTTATTGAATCCCCTTCACCCGAGCGATCGAAAGCCTTTCATCCATTTTTCGGCATAAAGAACTCTCAATAGAACCAAAATTCATGGGAAGAAGTTGCAAGGTCATGTTGTGTAAGAAAAGTAATCGCAGACCCAAAGATTCTTCAAATGAACAGAAGAGAGTTTCTAAGATTATGCCAATTGTTGGGGCTTACATTATCCACACATTCGGTTCTTCGTGCTTCTAAAGCTACCCAAAGGTTTAGTGATAAGCATTCAACTCCTGTTGTCATCATAGGTGCAGGTGCTGCGGGACTATCTGCAGGTTATTTGCTCAAGCAATTGGGAATCGATTTCAAGATTCTGGAAGCCTCCTCCATTCACGGGGGTCGCATGAAACATACGACTGAGTTCGCGAACTTTCCAATTCCTCTGGGTGCCGAGTGGATCCACGTTGAGCCGAAAATCCTGAAAGAGATCGTCAATGACGATTCGGTAAGGATAGATATCAACACCAGGCACTACGATCCGGACGTCGATTACGTCGTTTATGAAGGCGAACGGCTCAGTTTGAGGGAGGCCGGTTTCACGAAAGAAAGTAAGTTCATCAACTCCACTTGGTTCGATTTCTATGAGCGATACATCCTCGGTTCGATCAAATCACACATTACCTACAATTCTATCGTGGATGCTATTGATTATTCAGACGACATCTGCCGCGTAAGGGCAAAAGACAAGGTTTATGAAGCCAGCCAGGTCATTGTCACGATACCGGTCAAAAGACTTCAAATGGGTGCGATTACATTCAATCCTCGTTTGCCCTCGAAAAAGCAAAAAGCGATTGAGAAGGTCCGGGTCTGGAGTGGCTGTAAGGCATTTATCGAATTTTCTGAAAAATTCTATCCCGTTCTTGTGGAGTATAAAATGAACCCTGAGACCGCTGGCCAAAAACTATATTACGATGCCGCTTACGGCCAAAACACATCTCAGAACATCCTGGGCCTGTTCGCCGTTGGCTCAGCTGCGCAACCGTATCTTGGATTAAATGACAATGAGTTGGTTGCCTATATTCTTGATGAACTCGACAAACTTTTCGGTCACAATGCTTCAGGCAGCTACATCAAGCACGTCTTCCAGAATTGGGATGCCGACCCGTTTGCCAATGGGGCCTATGTCGTAGATCATGAAAATTGGAGAGTTGTGCGAAGATTAGGCAAAGCCGTTGATAATCGGCTGTTTTTCGCTGGCGATGCCTATACGGATGGGGATGATTGGAGCAGCGTACATACCGCAGCACGCTCTGCCAAAAGGGCCGTTGAGAGTATTTTGGAAAATTATTAAAATGAGACTTAGTAAGCGATGCGGACGATTTTCATCGTTGGAGCAGGAATCACAACCTACGAGATCATCCGCGATATCCGTAGAATCTCGCTTCTGAAACGAGGTTAGGAGAAAGATTGAAATCGTTTGTTTGAAAAGGCTTCACCATCATGGGTGAGGCCTTTTCGGGGTCTGGAAAGGAACAAGATGGACTCCGTCCAGCAAAATACTCAGCGAGTAGCAGGTCCATACGAATACCCAATATTCCGTTGATAGAAGGCAAGAAATTTTCTAGTATCTGCCACATGCAAATCCCCTCACCCACTCCTCAAAAGTCCAATAACACCGGAATTTCCCTGTTATTTGTTCCTGCAGGAGCATTATAACTACTGTTCGCATAAAACATGAATCTATTCCTCACCGAAATTGTAACAAATCCAATATTCCCTGTGTTTATTGGTTTGATTTGTTTCCTAGGGGGACACCACTTTTCTGTTGGACGTGAAAAGAGGAAAGAATTCAACGAAATTGCGGAGCCTTTGAATATGCGACTAGAAAAGGAAATAGATAGCCCAGGGTCCTTCACTTATCCAAGGAAAGACTTTTTGTTAATCGAAAGAAGAATGGGTATATTAGAAAGGTGGAGATTTAGAAGAGCATGCAAAAATTACAGTTACTGGACCTTTTCTTCACCAAATCTGGTTTATCCGGATGGTGGTGGGTTTTACTACAAGGACTTCTCAAAAGTTGATTCATCAATCCGAAGAGTTCAAAAATTTTTAAAACGAAAATAGTGACAACAAGACGCTTGAGTAAATGCCGAGCACTTCGCGCTCAGCATCTACTCAGCTCGACGTTAGCAGAAAAGTAACTTTGAAAATACTAACCTCACCTCTTATTTGGCTTTTTATTCATCTAACATACATCATGATTGGAAACATCATTGGTGAGATAAACGAAGTAAATATTCGCGAAGAAATTCTCAAATTTGATAAGTATTTCTGGGCATTACTTGCCGCTTGGTGGGTTTGGGATGATATGAAAAAAAGAAAAGAATTTTTTCCAACCGATATTGTAGCATTTTGTTATCCTCTAGTTCTGCCTGCTTATGTATTTCAAACAAGAGGATGGGGAGGATTTAAAATAATACTCTTTCTTTTTGGTGTTATATTAGTTTTCGGTATTATTGAGATTTCTATACTCGATTACCTCAAAAAATGAAATTTATTAAGCTAACAAGAAAGTTGTGTGGAACTACTACCAGCTCCGCTGCTAGCAGTCCCACACTTTGACGTTGTTGAATAAAAATGTCCGAAATCGCCGAAACAAAAAATGCCCGAAGAGTTCTATCTCACGCAAAGGACTCTTCAAAAGGATTCCTCCAAGCTTTCAAAAGTGTGAGGCAAGCACGTGGTGCTGGGCGTGGTGCACCAACGGACGAAGAACAAGATCTAGCAAGAGCCAGTTTGGTATTTGCCGCAGCCGGTTTAGATTCGTGCATTAAGCACTTAATAAAAGAGTGCCTGGAATCTCTGTCGAATTGTGATACAAAAGTAAAAGAACTGTTTTTGAAGTTTGCAAAAAAAGTAGTAAAAGATGACTCCCCTGATCGATTGGTTGCAGCCATACTTTCCGAATCACCAAGACAAAAACTACTTGAAAGTTATATATACGAGTTAACAGGAAGTTCTCTTCAGTCATTTGATGAACTTGCTAAAGCAGCAGGAGCACTTGGGGTGTCTGTTGAGAAATTGACGAAAAAGAAGTCAAAAATTCAAACAATATTCGAAACAAGAAACAAAATTATCCACGAACTAGATGTAAAGTTTGATGCTGAAGTCGGGCAGAGAGAAAGAAACAGCAGGTCTAAAGCAACATTGGAAGAAGACTCCAAGACATTGCTAGATATAGCAGAAGAATTTGTGATTGCCGTAGAAAACAAACTTAAATGCTAACAAGACGGGTATAGGAATTTCGAGAGGCTCCGCCTCTCGAAATCCCATCCCTTGACCTTGTAGAAAAAATAATCCCGTATGCCAAACTTGAACGACTATTACACCGATTTACTCAACTGGGAGGGCGTAGCTCCTACCCCCCTTGTTCGCGCATGGCCTGCTCAGTTACGCCAGTCAGTTGAAGCTGATATTGTATCGGCGGTTGTCGAGTCAGGCGTCAAGGGAACGAACTGTCCGATCAGACCAAGAAGTACGAATCAGTCGATCGGCAACCAAGTCGAGAACTACACGATACCACTCCTTCAACAGCACACTTCAGCTTTCATCATGGGGCCATGCTCAGGAGCGGGGTATCCAGACAAGACCCTTACCGAGCGTTCGACTCGCCTCAAGATGCCTTTGGAAGTGAAGGCGACCAGCGATTGGAATCCTGCCGATTCCAACAGGCGGGTTCTGACATCCTCCTCAACCAAGTTGCGCAATCAGTTCACGGCACCGATTCACCACCTCCTTTTGACGGTGCTATACACCCCAGCTACTTCGCACGCGACCATCGACGCCATTCGTCTCGACTTCCTCGAGCCTTCGACTAGCGTGAGCGTGAGGCTGGAAGCCTCTGTGAATCACAAGATTCTCTCCAACGGACCACACCACTCAAAAGTAATCTAAGATGCCGAAGAACCGAAGTAGAACGATTCTTAACGACCCAAGCGAACTGCACTACGAGCTTCGTTCGTTCTTTGAGTTTAATCGTTTTACAGGGACAGAAGAGAGACATTTTGCCGACCTCAGGATAGCGGTTTACGAGAACGAGTTTTGGACTTCCAAGCAACGAGATGGACACTCGTTGCATGAGGTGTCTTATCGCGCTTGCTACAAACCACAGCTGCCTGGCTTTTTCATTGAGCGATTCTGCGATACCGACGACGTTGTTTACGACCCATTCATGGGAAGAGGAACGACGCTCATCGAAGCGCAGTTGAGGGGTTGTCGCGCTATCGGCAACGATGCAAACCCACTTTCTTCAGTGCTTGCGGCACCGCGGCTGAATCCTCCTACGATTCAGATGGTTGAGCAGCGACTTAAGGAAGTTCGCCTATCCTTACCCAAGAAGATTGATGCCGATCTTCTCGTCTTTTTTTCTCCCGAGACTCTCGACGAGCTCTATGGCTGGCGTTCCTACTTTCGTAACCGGAAAAGGAAAGGATTGTTCGACAAGGTTGACGCGTGGATTCAGATGGTTGCCTGCAATCGTCTGACCGGTCACTCCAAAGGGTTCTTCTCGGTTTACACGTTGCCGCCAAACCAAGCTACCTCACTCGAAGCCCAGCGGCGGATCAACGAGAAGAGAAAGCAAGTTCCCAAATACCGTGATACGAAGGCGCTGATTTTGAAGAAGACGAAGCAGTTGCTTCGCCATACGCTTCCTCCGAAGTATGGGCGCGAAGACTTTGATCTTGTTTGCGAATCGGCCGATTCGACTCATTCCATCCCTGCGGACTCAGTGAAGCTCGTAGTCACTTCACCTCCATTTTTGGATACTGTAGATTACGTAGGAGATAACTGGCTGAGGATGTGGTTCTGCGACGTTAAGATCGACCCGAAGCGCATTTGGCAGATCAAATCTCTCGAGGATTGGGTAGCTCGCATGACCGACGTATTCAGAGAGCTGAAGCGTGTGCTTCAACCCGGTGGGATTGTCGCCTTTGAAGTTGGCGAGGTGCGTAATGGTGTTCTTCTCCTTGAGAACGAAGTAGTGAAAGCAGGATTTGAGGCTGGCCTCGTTCCGGAATGCATCATGATCAACTCTCAGAATTTCACGAAGACTGCGAATTGCTGGGGAGTGTCGAATAATAAGAAGGGCACTAATAGCAATCGAATCGTCATCCTAAAAAAACAAGGCTAACAAGGCGGAGCAGGCAACGCCTAACAGCGCACCTGTCCTTTGACGTTAGCAAGAAATGGACACTTCAATATTAACCTCAATTGTAGCCCTTTTCAGTCTCTTAGCAACGATCAGGAATGCTGATGCAGGAACCACAACCTACGAAATCAGAAGCGATATCCGTAGAATCTCGCTTCTGAAGCAAGATTAGGAAAAAGATTGAAATCGTTTGTTTGAAAAACAGAGTGTCCCTCGGCTGATCGAGGACGATCAGCCCTACCAGACGCATCTTTTCTGGTGGGGCTAATTGCTTCGCACTAGCTTGACCGGATTGATTGTCGCTTCATTCGAGAGTCCCCAGTCAGTCGCTCTCACAAACGAACCTCCAAAAATCATGTCTTTTGCAATCCATCCAATTTTCCTTTGATCAATAAGCGAAAAAAAATAGCATACTAATATGCTCAAAACCTCAAGGTTCTCACTTTTGGTACACGACACCTGAAATCCCCTGTCATACGGACAAATTAATCACTTATAACTACTGTTGTAGAGCAAAAGACCAGCAGAATACTGAGATAACTTAAAAAATGAAAAACTATATTAATCACTCGATACTCTTAATTGCATCTTTGTGCGTAAGTCTCAATGGATCCGCTGACATGGAACTAATTGAACCTGAACTCATTAAAGAAGATATTCGATTTTTAAAGGATCGTATAAATC
>JAKSBQ010000084.1 GCA_022361075.1 Opitutales bacterium
AAGAAGAACACAGGCTTGTTGTTGGAGAAGAAGTATTCTCAAGGGTAAAGATTGAAAATCATGATTGCCAAGCAGGTGATTTAGTGCACCTGGGATATACAAGCCGTGGCACAGAAATCACAATCAATCGTACTGTCTATGATTCAGAGCGAGTAATTCTGACAGGAGGAATTAGTTACCATTTGTTAGCTGGCTTTGGTGGTGGTAGAAAGAGTATTGCTCCGGGTGTCTGCGGTTATGACAGTATTCAACAGAACCATGGGCTGGCTTTAAAGGATGTTGATTCTTCAGGAATTAACCCTGGTGTGGTTCCCGGTGTATTAAAAGGCAATCCGGTTTCTGAAGATATGTTTGAAATTGCCGAAGCAGTAAAGCCCGATTTTTTGATAAATGTAGTTGTTAATGAAAAAAAAGAAGTGATAGCTGTTGTAGCGGGTGATATATATGAAGCTTTTGAAGCAGGTTGCAAAATTGTGGAAAAGGCTTTTGGTATCCAGGTTCATGGCCAGTCGGATGTAGTTATCAGCAGTTGTGGAGGTTATCCGAAGGATATTCAGCTTTACCAGTCGATTAAAGGATTGGATAATGCGGCTTATGTGGTAAAGGAGCGAGGAGTAATTATTTTGGCAAGTGAATGCTCAGATGGAGCAGGTTCAGATGATTTTCTGTCCTGGTTTAAAGGTGCCGGTGTGGAAGAGATGCGTGCTGCCTTAAATAAAAACTTCACAATGCCTGGCTTTGTAGCCTTAAGAGTTGCCGGTATCATGGCCCGGGCTAGGGTGATCTTACTCAGTACTCTACCAGAAGAAGTGGTCAAAGGAGTAGGTATGATCCCTGCCGGAACCCCGGAAGAAGCATGGGCAAAAGCACGGCATATTGCAGGTGAAGTAAAAAATATTACGTATATGCCCCACGGTTCTCTAACCTTCCCAATTATTAAACCTTAAAATGGAGGTGGTAGTTTAACTAGTGTTTGCAATGAAGCTCTACGCTGATTTTAGATTTATCAAATTTTAATTGAAGAGGTGTAAGATGAACATTCCATTACTCATTGTAATACTTTATATTGTTGCTCTATACGCTGTTTCCTGGTATTCCACCAAGTTGAGCAAAACAGGTGGAGCTGTCGGTTATTTGCTGGCAGGCAGGGGACTACCTTCTTACATAGTGGCAGTTATGGTTGCCGGTTTGGCTGTCGGTGGGGTTTCTACGGTAGGGGTAGCTGAAAGTGCCTATACACAAGGTATTTCTGCCGGTATGTATAATGTGGCCTGGGCTGTCGGGGCAATCATAGTAGGGCTTGTTGCTGCCAAGCGCTTTCGGAATATGAATATATCTACAATACCTGAATTATTTGAGAGGTATTATGATAAATCCGGCAGAATTGTTGGTGTTCTTGGGCAG
>JAKSBQ010000028.1:0-7500 GCA_022361075.1 Opitutales bacterium
GAATGAAGAAGGGAAGGAAAAGGTCATCGTCTTCAATCTAAGTGGTCACGGACTCATGGACTTAGTCGGATATGATAAATTCCTCAATGGACAACTGGAAGATTACGAACTTCCGATGGAAGTCATCGAACGCTATCTCAGCGAACTTGAGGGCCACCCCAAACCTAATTGATTTAAATGGAGGGCAATCCCGATATAGTCAGGATTGCCAAACCAAATGCGGAAGTGACGGAGCACCTCCCTCCATCATGTTGACATAGTTTTAGTGCCCAAAAAAAGCCGAAGTTTGATACCTTCGGTTTTTTTGGATGATAGAAGTGGAGAAAATCCACTACTACTCTTGCGTACTAAAGCTTTTCGTTCACCTTCTCCATGACCTCAAAAGCATCGGCCACATACAAAACATCAGCTTTGCCATGCGCCCATCCACAGTTTGCGTCCATGTTGATCGCCCGCCGTTCTTTGATGAAACGCCACCCTACCGCGTGAGGTTCTTCACCATGACAGCAGGTTGCCAAACCTTTCAAATGACGTGGTGTAGCTCCCGTCTGACCAATTTGGTGTAAATGCGTAAGGAATGGCAATACCGCTTGTCCCTCTGAGCCGAGGTCCACCATCGATTTGGAGCTTCCCAGTGAAGCCTTGCGACGATTGATAAAATCTAAGATCAAGGCCGCCGCTTTATCCGCCTTCACAGAATTGTCTGCTTGTTTCTTGGTCCAACCTGCTCCAGCCACAAACAACAAATCGGAGTCCGGACGAATGGTTTGGTCCCCTCCGCTCGTCGCTTCGATGGTTTTTACAGTCGTGTTAGTCGCGATCTCCAGGTCAGAAATAGCTTCCCAGGACACAGAGTCACCTAACTCGATCGCCGCTGCACAACCAGATTCGACAGACATGATCCAAGGTCGAACTTCCTTTCGGGAAATTTTGGACTCGATACGTTGTCGATAAAACCAACGTGTGGCTGTCAAGCGACCATCTTCAGTATCAATTCCGGTGACATGAGTATCCACCGCACCATTTGCCCTTGCAGCGAGTCCCGAAATGAAACGCTGAATTCGAGACGAAGAAGGTGCGATTACGACAGTGCTTCCTGCCGACTCCAGCAAAGCTTGAGCTGCCACAATATCAGTCGAGTAACGGGAAGCTTCGAAAGCCTCTCCAGAAACCACTAGATATTTGTCAGCTCCACAATTGCTGATTCCTTCAGCCGGCTCTTTCCCGATGCAACCCACCACAAGCTCTGCACTCCCATCGGATTTCAGTTTCGAAGCCAGACCGAGGCATTCAAGGGTTGCTTTATCGAGGGAACCCTCAGTATTTGCAGTAATCAGGCAAAGTATTTTTTCAGACATTAGAAACTCCTCCTCTATTCGTTCAACCAAGTTACAATTTCGTCAGCAATCGCGTCTGCCGACATGTTTTTCTCTACACGAGTCTCTCGTTTCTGTTTGGGAAGACTCACGCTTTTATAATCGACGTCACCGGTTGTGATGTCCGCTTTAGTCGCCCTTTGCAGTGCGGGCATCACGGTGCGCATATTCAGCATTCCCACCTGCGGATTGTTTTTCGGTTCTGGCAGGTTGCCGGTTGCCCAACCTAAAAGGACCGGACATCCACTGGTTTCGTTGACCTGATAACTTCCTCCTTCAATTCGTTCTTTGATGAGAAATTGATCATCATCGCCTACTTCCAAAACGTCTACTCCTTGAAATTGCTCAGTGACGTGCAGTTTTTCGCCAAGCATCTGCATGACGGCACCCGCACCTCTGGACGCGCTTTCCCAACCCCCAAAGAGCAGCAAACGACTCTTGTCCAAGTCAGCTATTCCATCGATCGCAGTTGCTAAAGCATTCGCCGTACCAGCTGCTTCCATGAATCCGCTTGAAGCCCCTTCCACAGCAACAAGCTCGAACGGAACCTTTTGCGCAATGTTCATCATTACCTGCTGTAACTTGGCTTTCGGTGCCACACTCACCAGCCAGACCTTTGAACCTGGGCATTTTTTTACAAGCTCTGCGGCTTCGTAGAGAGCGTGGCTCGCCCAAGGGTCGAGTACTGCTGGCAGCATCATTTCATTTTTTAAACTTGGTCCCGCCGGACTTTCGACAGGCTCAAGCGTTTGCAACGGATCGGGAACGATACTCCCGCACACGACGATATGATAAACGTTTGGCATATTCTTAATTTTAAAATAAATTAGTTTTCGGCCGAATGCAGTCCTCCAGAACCAGCAACAAATGCGACGTTGCTCAGAGAATCGTTCTCAGGGTCTGCATGGCTACAATTCCATAAACACGCTCCACAATGGATGCATTTTTCTCTCTCGAAAAAGGGTATCCCCAGCTCACTGTCAAACTGGATTGCCTCGCCCGAGCAGGCTTCGATGCAGACTCTACTGCCACAACCCTTGCAGAGTTCGGTATCCTTGAAGGTCACATGATCATGGTACCCTGGATTTGCAGTAACTTTTCCACCAACCAACAATGCGTCCTGTTGAGAGATCAACACCTTCCCATCAATAGGAATCTCCGGCCAACCCATGCGATCCATAAATGCATCGTGCAACCCGGCTCCTTTCGCTTCACACTCCTTTTTGAGCTCTGCGATCTCTTTTTTGGAAAAGAATTTTGAGTAGTAAGTCTCGAGATCCGGAATGCGTTCGTGTGGTTTTTTTATTTTCGAGGGCCAATAGAGTTTTCCTCCTGTCATTCCCACAAGTGCAGTTCCAATCATCCCCCGAATGAAACCTTTTTGGAAACCATCTCGGGCGTTGGTTGCTATAGAGAGGTCTGTTTCCAACCAACTTTCTTTCCGCTTTTGAACGTAGGTTTTATCAAGATTTTCTTTGGTAAAAGGGAGATCTTTTTTAAGCAACTCAACCACACTCTCAGCGAGTAACGATCCCGTTTTCCAAGCCTCATCCACACCGGAATTTGTCAGCACATTAGTACTTCCACTGCATTCACCGACACGCGCGTAACCATCTCCGGCAAGATAGGGTTCGCCGTGTTTCCCCCATTCGCCAAGACTCTTTGCTCCCCAGCTTTTTAGCTCACCGCCTTCGAGATACTGCCAAAGATAGGGGTGATGCATCCAGTGTTGGAAATATCGGTAGGCAGTGCGGATCGGACTATCAAACCATGATGGAACAAAAATCCCGAGGGATGCCTGCCCACCTGGATAAACATAAAGATAACCGAAAATTTCCGGTTCGGGGTAACCTATTGTATGCAGCACCGTTCCAGGCTCGAGTGAGCAATCTTCAGGTAGCTGAATGAGAGCCTTCATGCCAACGGCCCAATCGTTCTGTTCACTCCCTTCGGGAAGACCGATCTCCGAGTCTATTTGGCGACTAATCGCTCCAACCGGTCCATCACCCACCACCGTTAGCTTTGCATGGATATCCATTCCCGGCATAAAGCCGGCATCGGGTTCACCGAATCGATTCACGCCCTGATCGATCAAACGAACGCCTTTCACTTCCTTTCCCTCAATCAAAGCTTCGGAAACTGGTGTGCCTGGCCAGACCTGAGCGGTGCCACTACCCATGATATCCTGACCAATCCAAGAACAAAACTGGCCAATTCCGAAAATGTAACCAGGCTTTTTGTGGAGAAACCCAGGAATCCAGGGCAAGGCGAACGCCTTTTTTTTGCCTCCCAAAGGTTTGATGAATAATTCGCCAAATTTGAGGAGCCATGATTTTCGTGCGCATCCGTGCGGATCGAAGAGGTAAACGACTTTTTCATCCTTCACCTCACAAGCTGTTGGAACTTGTGAGGGATCAAAGTCCGGAAGAGTTTCCTTGATGGCCTTCCCTCTCGTTACGACGCCTGAAACACCGAAGCCAATGTCATCCGCACGTTCGTAACAAATGATCTGGGGAGGCATCCCAGGCATTACCTTGCTCTCAGCGATCGGTGTACCGTCCTCGTTGTGAAGATTTTGCCCAAGGGTTTTGAGAAAACCTGCAGTGGCCGGACCAAACCCGACACACGCGATGTCCACATCCATCATACTCCGTTCCACCTCACTCATAAGAATCAACCTGTATTATGCTGGATAGTCCAATGCCTCGGGAATCATCACACCCACTAGTGCTTCAGCCGCTTGTTCTTTCGCAAGTTTGAAACCAATCACGGATTCCTCAGCCTGCTTCTGCAACTCACGGAATTGATCAATGCCTTCAGTTTCCTCAGTAGCGTAACCAAAAACAATCTCTCCACAGGACCGGATCACCTCACCAACTGTTCGAGCAATCTGAACCTTGCTCAGTTTTTCATAAAATGAAATATAAGCTTCAAGGTTTTCCGCCAGAACCGGATTCAATGGGCCTTTCTCTTTCAGTTCCACAATATCGAGAGCAAAATACCGCGAAGCGATGAGCCAACAGAGCGTATCCATGAATGGGAAAGTCACTCCTTGCCTCTTATTGTGGTAAAGCTTTTTACCGTTGGCATCACTACTCTGCTGCAGATGATCCAAGGTAAATTCCCAAAGTTTCATCGCGCTCGCTAGAGCTTTTGTTCCTAAGTCTGGTTGCTCTGCCGAGATTCGTTCAAGCTCCGCAATCATGAGTGAATACTCCTTGCGAAAGATTTTGCTCGTAACTCCAAGGGTCAAGTGCCGGCGCTGCACAGCTTCCGGGCCTTCATAAGTCGCTTCAAGCTGAGCATCCATCCATTTTTGTCCGAGAAAACCAGGACAGTCCTCGGTCGTTCCATAACCGCCCATCAGGGTCACGGCCTCACGCATCATAGTCGCTCCGTAACCGGTGTTCCAGAGCTTGGTTCCAGGATTCAAAATATTTGCTCTCGCGTCTCCCAGCGCAAATTTAACCAAAATATCGCTTTCAAGCTCTGCTATCCGATCAGCGTCTTTCTCACTCTCCGGAGCATAGAGTTGCTCTAGATACTCAATGACTTCCGCCTCTTTTTTGCGAATCGCCATAAACTGCTTGCGTCCGGTTAAGCCTTGTTCTTCGCAATACTGATCCTTCTGTTTTTCAATCGGATCGAATTGATCTGCCTCCCGTGCAGCCGCAAAACCTAGTGACGATCCCGCTTCTCCAGTCACCCAAACATCAATCAAGCGATGAGTGACGTCCTCATTCATCTGGAGTCCCATGTCGAATCGAGGCGTTCCTTCAGAAGAATCACCGCCACGGAAGCGTTGACGTTGGTAACGGATAACTGGTTCAATCGCCGACAGCAACTTTGCAGAAGTCATCAGGCCTACTGGAATTCGTGTGCGGTGGAAAACCGCCGCGATCACATCGCTGTGCTGATATTTCGGTACAATCACCCCATCCACCACCTCGTAACCGCCAATAATGCGGCTGGCTGGGACCTTGAGGCGGAACACCGGATCACGAGTTGACGAAAGTTGGTGGACCAACTTTAAAGTGGGTGCTCCGCGATCATAAGTACCTTCGTCCCCTTCCTCCAGAGTGATCATGCAGGAGCCTTTAATGCGTTCATCATCACTATCCACCGCCGCCGTCACGAAGTTTGCGAAGTCCATGTTCGTGATGAAACGTCCACGTTTTTCCACATCGATTATTGGCTCTTTGCCCTCTTCCCATTCCGCGATACGAATTTTTCCACTCAAAACACCCGTATCCACACCCACAAAGGGGAGTGGCTCCGTCAGGGCAAAAGCCCCCCGCCACGGGGTTCCACCATCCATAAGAGAAGCTTTACCCATGTAATACTCTACCTGTTCCCTGGTTCCACGTTCGTGAATCGGTGCCAGTGCAAGGTTGTTGGCAAGCGAACAAGTAGCGGCACCAGCGTCGACCCAGGAAATCTCGAAGGCCACTAATGCCATGGCCATATTTTTGGGTCCTTCGATGAACCCTCCTTGTTCCGGATCCATATAGAGGTTCGTAAGTCCTGAAGCATCATAGGATTGCAAAAGTTCGTTTTTCTTATCGTTCCACTCATGATTATTGCGTTCACCCTCTGCGACTAGTCTAGCGACAGTAGTTCTCGCAACCTGTCGGGCAGACTGAACTGCCATCTGTAGATCGTAACGATCCGAATAACGCCACATGATTTGACGAATGTCATCGCCAGGAAGAGTAGGTAACGAACTCATAAAACTTATTTAGGGTTAATAAAAGCAGACTTCCAAATAAGTGTTTCTAATGCAATGCGTCAATTAATTAGTATTCTCGAAGGGAATTCGCAGATTTAGCACGTTTAAAGCACTTTTTTGTATCCACCTTACAAAGCAAACCTGCGGTAGTGATTACAGATTAAACCATATTGCGAATGATTACCGAATATAAGAATTCGCAAATTCAAACCACACTATCACTCTTGATCTTGATGGGTCGATCTCTGGAGAAACATGAAAACCATGCATAGCGCATGGTCTTCATTACTTAATGATAAATAACCTGTTATCTAATTACTTACCAGTTCCACGGGAGGCATATTCATCACTTGCACGAATGTGTGTTTTGATATCTTCAAATGTCCAGCCTTCCATCGCACGTTTTGTGTAAAAACCGATTCCATAGTCATCCGGTTCCCGATCCAGTAACTCTTTGTAAGCAATATGAAGCATTTTAGGAATCGTGTGATCACGATATTCTGCGCTCTTTCGCAAATGATTTTCAATATCTTCTAAATTCCAACCGCGACTGACGATCGTATTGCTTAAGTTAAAAGCTGCAGCCTCAGCTTCACGTAATAAAACGTTCTGATATGCTTTTTTGATAAGATTTCTTGGGCGATCATAAGTATATTCACGACTACGTTTAATACTATCTCGAAGTTTTCTTTCGTCCCAATGTCGATTTAGCATTAACTCAACATATCGATCACGTTCCGGAGTGGATGGACGTTTGTCGAGTAAGTCTTCATAGGCACGAACGACGACCTTCTCCAGATCCATGCGACTCATTTGTGGTTGGTGAGCTAAATCCTCTCGAACACGGCGCTCAGACCATCCTTCATCGATCATGAGACGACGATATTTGCGCATTGAATCATGATCCACATCCCGACGTAGTTCATCACGGAATATTTCTTCAATGATGTATTCTACTTCGGCTTCGCTGGCATAGCGTTCATAATCATAACGCTCATTATACCGGCTACCACGATACCTGCGCTCGCCACGATAATCATCTGAAATTCTGCGGGATAATTCATTTCGGCTATAGTCTTTGCCTAAGCAAATCTCACAGTAGCGATCCAGTTCACGCCGGGTTGGAAGTCGACCCAAATGCTGATCAAAGGAACTCTCTATCCAACGTCGACTTTCCCAATAATCACGCTCTGAATGTCGGTTGAAACCGCGGTCCAAGTGAGGCCGATCATAGTCGTAATCGTCTCCCCAGTTATCACCATACATTGCCCGGTTTTTCGCATCTCGTTTTTTCTGACGAAGTACTTCTTTTAAGTCTGAATTATCCCACCCGTTTTCGATTACTAAATCCATATAGATGTCGAATTCCTCTGGAGTTGGATTTCGTTTCAGGAC
>JAKSBQ010000218.1 GCA_022361075.1 Opitutales bacterium
AAAGAACGGTGGATACGGAGAAAGCCGAATGGCTCGAGTTCTTTTTCCATGCGTTTGAGTCGATCATGAACGAGGTAGGATTTGTCGCGATGGTAGACGTTGATGTAGTCGCCGTTGGCCTCAATGAGGGGAATGTCTTTCGTATCGATAAAGAGGATTTTCCCGTCGGCTTTGATCGGGATTTTTTTGTGAGAGGGTTTTTCCGGGGACTTTTTTTGAACGATGGATTGGATAAGCTCTTGCAGCGTCTCGATTTCGAACTGACTTTGCTGTTCAGAGACAAGCTCGATCACACGTTTGATGGCCCGGTTTACCATTTCCCGGTCAATCGGTTTTAATAGATAGTCAACTGCGTGGATTTCAAAGGCTTTGACGGCATATTCATCGTAGGCAGTGACAAAAACAATATAGGGAAGTGGGGTATCGCCGGGGAGTTCCGCAACGACTTCCATGCCTGTCATCGAGGGCATTTGGATGTCGAGAAAAATCAGGTCAATCTTCTGGTCGTAGATCGCTTTGAGTGCGTCCCGACCGTTTGAGCATTCGCCGACGACTTCGATGCAATCAAAGTCTTTGAGCAAGATCTGCAGACCCTCTCTGGCGAGAGGTTCGTCGTCAACGACCAGTGTACGGATGGTTTTAGCAGTCTCTGTCATTACAGGGTAATTCTATGGTTACGAGGAATCCTCCACCGGGAGCGTTTCCATACTCAAGTAAGACATCTTCGCACATTTCCTGAATGCGTTCGCGGGTGTTTTTAAGTCCCAGTCCTTCTTTTGCATGGTCAGTTTTCATACCCGGTCCATTGTTGAATATTTCGATTTTTAAGCGACCCTCATGCTGGATGGCTTTCAACCTGAGAAATCCTTTGGTCGTCATTTTTGCGATTCCGTGAACCATCGCGTTTTCTACCACGGGTTGTAGCAGAAAATTAGGAACATTGCACATGAGGGCCTTTTCATCGATGTTATAATCGATGTTCAGGCGATCGGAGAAGCGGAGTTCGTAGATGTCCAGAAACAGCTTGGTAAACTTCAGTTCTTCTTCAAAGGTGACCCATTGCCCGTTTCCAGAATCAAGGGTCTCGCGTAAGAGAAGACTCAGGCGGTTCAACATCTTTTCAGCGTTCGCATTATCTTTTTTCAGGATGAGCGTGTTGATTGCATTGAGTGTGTTGAAGAGAAAGTGGGGGTTTAACTGGGTGCGCAGGGCTGTGATTTTCGCCTCCGCAAGTTGGGTCTCAAGCTGAGAAGATTTAAGCTGTAGGTTTTGATGAAGAAGGTAATTTTCAAACGCTAGAGTGATACCGATGATGACTGATAGCACTAGGAAATTAGTAGTAAAGGTCTGCGGACAGAGAAACCAGTAGAGTTTTTTAGGGGGAAACCAGTCTCCAGTGTCCAAATACCAGAAAAAATCAAGATATAGAATGAACAAGAGCACGTGTAGTGTCGCTATCAATGCGATAAGACCTATGATCTTAGGTATGACGACTTTAGGTTTATGCCAGCTGAGGGGTATTTTACGGAATAACCGAACAACAAGAGGAGTTAGGATAATCCACATTGCCCAACTAAAGATTTCGATTCGAGCCCATCGCCAGTTGATCTGTCTGTCCTGCATGAGAGCAGCCATTACATCCTGAGCAAGAGATCCCAATGCTACAAATATCCATAAGATGATCAGGATCAGTGTATAGTTAGGATTATCTGCTTTTTTAGTAATTTCTTTAGACATCGAATGTTATAGCTTATCAGTTTGGAATTATCGACGAAGTTGATCGATAGGCAAAGCCGTATTCGATGAAACGTCACGAGAGTTCGGTAAATGGTGCTGGATGCTGCAAATTCGGCGAGAGTATGTATGATTTTCCAGCATACCGATCCCCAAAGTCTTTTCGCCGATGAATCCAACCCACTGATCGAGTAAGGGTTCACAGACGTGATAAATTCGTCCCAAATGGAAACTGATATGAAGCACATGACACGTTACCTCTTAGCCATCGCGCTCGTCGCGTTGCCATTCCACATTCTTTTGTCTCAGGTGAAATTGCCTGCTCCAAGTCCCTTGCAAACCCTCACGCAAAAGGTGGGTTATGCAGACCTTGAACTTCGATATTCACGCCCGCTTTCCAGAGGACGTGAGATCTTCGGGAACCTCGTACCCTACGACGTGCTTTGGCGAATGGGGGCGAACCAGTGTACTACGATATCTTTGAGCCAGAATGCAGTGATTGGCGGTAAGAAGATCGAGGCTGGGAAATACAGTTTATTGGGAATCCCCGGCGAGAAGGAGTGGACCATCATCCTCAATTCGAAGACTGAGAAATTTTGGCCACCATCAGGCTACGAGCCAGAGCTCAATATTCATGAGTTTAAAGTGAAGCCGACTGAGACTAAGCAATTGTATTCAGAGCTGGCTTATCAGTTTGTAGACATCGATTTTGAGAAAGCAGTGTTGAGGTTAAACTGGGAACACACACAGGTGGAGTTTGAACTGAGATTCGATACTGATGCGAAAGCGTCAAAGTTGATCGCTGAGGCACTCAAAAGTCCGGAAAATCTCAAGCGAGGAGACTACAACAACATCGCGACTTATTACGCACTGTCTGGCAAAAATCTAGACCAGGCACTGGAGATGTATGATCAGTTTATCGCAAAATCCAAGCGTCCACCCTATTGGGTGATGTTTCACAAAGCGGAACTACTCGCGCGGATGGATCGTAAAGCCGAAGCGATTAGCCTTGCTGAGGAAGTGATCGAAATCAGCAAGCAGGACAAAGTCTGGGGCCCAAAATATGCGGATTGGTCTGCGAAGCTTATCAAGAGATTGAAGAAGTAAACCACCAAATTTCCTGTAATCGGATCGGCTTGCTGAACGTTTCATCTTAAATTCCAACCCTTAGAAGTTTTGAAAAATATACTCCCGACACTCATAGCGTTCTCTCTTTCTGTTGTGGCTCTGAAGGCGACTCCTTCAGGGGAGGTTTATCGTAAAATCGAGAAACTCAATTCTACTGGTTCTGTGCTTTACTTTGCCGCACATCCAGATGATGAGAACACCGCATTGCTCTACCACATGAGTCATGAGTTGAAGCTCGATACGGCCTACATGTCATTGACAAGAGGAGACGGTGGGCAAAACCGGATCGGGCCGGAGTTGGGAAAGGAATTGGGATTTATTCGAACTCAAGAGTTGCTGGGAGCGAGGACCTACGACTGGACTCAGCAGTTTTTCTCACGAGCAGTAGATTTTGGATATTCGAAGACCGTTAAAGATACACTGGTGCATTGGGAGGAGCAAAAGGTTTTGGCTGATACGGTATATGTGATTCGTAAGTTTAAACCTGATCTCATCATCACGCGTTTTCACCCGGACAGAGGGGATACTCATGGTCATCACACGGCTAGTGCGATCATTGCATTACAAGCGTTTGAAATGGCGGCTAACCCGAATGCGTTCCCAGAGCAGTTGAGCGATGTAGACGTCCACCAAACGAAGCAAATTGTATGGGATTCCTATCGCCGGAGAGGAGAAGCAGTGCCGGAAGACGGATTGGTGAGGGTGTCTTTGGAAAACTATGATGAGATTCTAGGTGGTTCGACGATGGAATTTTCCAGAAAAGCACTGGCTTTTAACAAGTCACAGGGCACCGTTTTTGCTACTAACAGGCGCAACCGCAACGTGAACCTTCAGTGGTTGGCAGGAGAACCGATTGAAGATTTTTCAGTTCTGGGTTTGACGGAAGGGTGGTCTTCCGTGGAAGGCGGAGCTCCGATTGGAGATCATTTGGCTCAAATTGCCTCTACTTTTGACTTCCAGAATCCATCACGATCACTGGAAGGGGTGCTGGAGGTTAAGCGAATGATTGAATCTTTAGAGCCTTCTGCGTTGAAAGAACGCAAACATAATCAGGTCAATAAAATCATTGCGGATCTGTTGGGGCTTTTTATCGAAGTCCGGACGTTGCAGGAATCCGCCACCCCCGGGAGAGATTTGCCCGTGACAATCGAGTGGGTGAATCGCTCAAATGCTGCACTGTTTGCAAAATCGGTGGATTTTTCGATGTCAGATCACGCTTCTTACCCGGAAAGGCATCATTTTGCATCGACAGATGCTTCCCAAATGTTAACGGAAAATCAGCCACTTTATCGGGAGCTGACCCTTTCCATCCCCCAAGAAGCGAAGTATACGCAGCCCTACTGGACCGAGAATGGGGCTGGGGCAAACGGGTCTTTTCAATTTGAGAACCATAAATTACTCTTCGAAGCAGACAGTCCGCCAACTATCATGGCTCATTTTCACTTCGAGCTTAGCGGGCAATCCTTAAGTTTGGACGTGCCTGTTATCCACCATCAAACCGATTTGTTCCGTGGAGAAGTGAAGACGCCTGTCCCGGTGGTGCCAGTGGTATCCATTCGGTTTATGAGTGAAATGATTTTGTTTCCAAATGAACAACCACAGCGTTTTGAAATCGAATTGCAGGCGAACGAAGATCTTTCGGGTGATCTTGTGTTTGAAGTGGATGAAGGTTGGCAGCTGGATTGGGCCGAGGATTCTGTGAAACTGAAAGCAGGTGAAGTGCAGAGATTTACCGGGATACTTCATTACATCCCTTCCGGGAACGACACCGTTGGCAAAATTCGGGTAAAATTGGTTGTGGATGGGAAGGAGTTTTCAAAAGAAATCCGGCGGATTACATACCCGCATATTGAGACTCAAGCTTGGTTGGCCGATGCCGAATTGAAGGTTGTGAAGGTGGATCTGAAGACCGATTCCGGGAAAATTGCCTACGTGCATGGTGCGGGCGATGAAATACCGGAAGTACTTCGGAAAATTGGATATACAGTTGATGAATTAGGGGTGGATGATTTAGTGACCCATTATCTTAGCTCCTATCAGGCAGTTGTTTTTGGCGTTAGAGTGTTTGACGTTCATGCTGGGTTGGAACCAGTGCTGCCGAAGCTTGAGGAATATGTTAGAAATGGTGGGACGTGGCTGGTGCAGTATGTCCGAAACGGTCGGAATCAAACTCCTTTTCAATCTCCTGTGCCGCTCACACTCTCTCGTCAGCGGGTTTCCGAGGAACTTGCGGAGGTTACGATTCTAGAGCCCCAACATCCGATGTTAAATTATCCGAATAAAATTAGTGCTGCCGATTTTGAAGATTGGGTGCAGGAACGAGGGCTATACTTTGCGAGTGAGTGGGATGATCAGTTTACGGCGTTGCTCTCCTGTCATGACGAAGGAGAACCTGCACGTGAGGGTGGTTTGATTGTGGCACCAGTTGGCGAAGGTCATTACATTTATGCAGGCTATTCTTTCTTCCGGCAGCTACCTGCTGGAGTGCCTGGAGCGATTCGGCTTTTTGTGAATTTGATCTCAAATCAGGAGAATTAAAAAATGACTGAACCTGAAGAGCACGAAGAGCTGGACGATCGCGTCCACGATGACATTCCTGAAGGAAAAGATAGACCCTGGGGAGTGTTGTACACATTGGTGGTGGTCGCCTTGGTCCTGCAGATTCTCGTATTCACTTGGTTCACCCTTCATTTTAAATGAGCGTTTTTGACTTTATTACCCTTTTTCTGACCCTTGGGATGATCATTTTCTGGGGTGTTTACAAGACACGATCCCAGAAGGGCCTCGATGGATTTCTGAAAGGGAAGGAGATGAGCTGGGCGACGATCGGGCTCTCCGTAATGGCGACGCAAGCCAGTGCGATCACTTTTCTTTCCACCCCCGGTCAAGGCTATGCAAGTGGAATGGAGTTTGTGCAAAACTACTTTGGTCTGCCCCTGGCGATGATTGCGGTTTGCACGGTGTTCATCCCACTTTATCACAGGCATAAGGTCTTTTCTGCGTATCAATTGCTGGAGGATCGGTTTGATAAACGTTCGCGATATCTGGGTAGTTTTCTTTTCCTTTTGCAACGAGGGTTGGCTGCCGGAATAACCCTCTATGCACCGTCCATCATTCTGACCCAGGTAATGGGTTGGAACTTCAACGTCGTATTGCTGGGGGCTGGAATTGCGGTGATCTTTTATACCATTTCGGGAGGTACTCAGGCAGTTTACGTCACTCACCGACATCAGATGACTGTGATTTTTGCAGGTATGATTTTTGTGTTTGGATTGGTTGTCTTTAAACTCAATCAATTCTCTAGTTTTTCGGAGTCGTTGCATATCGCTGGTGCCCTCGGGAAGATGACGATCGTCGACTATTCCCTCGATCCTGGTAAAAAATACACGATCTGGACAGGACTCATTGGCGGATTCTTTTTGGCCTTGTCTTACTTCGGAACTGACCAATCCCAGGTGCAGCGTTACCTCGGTGGCCGGTCGACCGCTCAAAGTAAAATCGGGATGATTTTTAACGCACTCCTGAAGGTACCTATGCAGTTCATGATCCTGCTGCTCGGCGTGTTGGTTTTTGTGTTTTATCTTTGGAATTCTCCGCCAGCCACATTCTTTCCTGTGAACCTGGAAGATGGAGATCCGCGGGTGATGGAGGTTCAGCAAGCCCACTCTGAACAGAAGGTTGCAGCACAGAATTTTGTCGAAGCTCTACGAGCAGAAGATGCGACCGCCAGGGCTGAGAGTCGAGAACAGCTCAAACAAGCTCACGAAGATTACCTCGAGAAACAGCAATCATTCGTAATCGATGTGAAAGCGAAGTATGGTTTCGAGAAGGCCAAGGAGTCCGACTACGTTTTCCTAAATTTTATTCGCACTCAATTACCTATCGGTATGGTCGGTTTGTTGATTGCGGTGATCATATCTGCAGCGATGTCTTCGACTGCGTCGGAGCTGAATGCGCTATCGACCATCTCAACAGTCGACTTCTATCAAAATCTGTTCGTGAAACACGCGGACAAGAAGCATTACATCATGGCTTCACGCCTGTTCACGGCAGGATGGGGTGGTGTGGCCATCATTTTTGCTTTTTTCATCAAATCACAAAACAATTTGATCGAATCGGTGAACATCATCGGTTCTTTGTTTTACGGTAGTGTGCTCGGTTTATTCCTGACTGCGTTTTTCTTCCACTGGATTCGGGGAACTGCGGTTTTTCTCGGAACCATTGCCGCTCAGACTGTGGTGTTAATCTCTTACTCTCTGGGCAACGGATCGATCGGATACTTGTGGTATAATTTCATCGGTTGTGGACTTGTTCTGATTTTCTCAAGCCTCTTCCAACTTTTTTTGAAGAAAGATAGTCCGGCAAAGAGACTGTAATTTGAACTTATTCTGAATGTATTTTAAGCCTCAGATGAACACAAATCTACACGGATTTATTAACATACAGAATGGGGTATTGGGACTAGATGTTTATATTAGTTCCATGAAATATCTGTGCAGATCCGTGTTCATCTGTGGCTATACTTATAATCTAAATTTCGGAAAATGAACAATACCCCTGTCATTTGTTTCGGGCAGCAGCCGTGTGGCATCTTTCCAAAGCGGTTTTTGGTGGCTAAGATCCTCACGGCCTGGCGCCTGCAGAAGGAAATCGGTGGACGAATCGTGTTTTTTTATCACGACAGTGATCACGATTATCGAGAGACGGCGACACTCCTTACTCACAAAAAGACAGGGCAGAAGTTCAGTTTCAATTTCACTTTCCCAAACAAAACGCATAAGAAGTACACGCCGCTCTATCG
>JAKSBQ010000251.1 GCA_022361075.1 Opitutales bacterium
CATATCGTATCAGCGGCAAGTGGCTGGACGGATATTTATAACCTTGCAGATATTCGGGACATTCACGATTACTCTCGTTTCCCTTCGATTACCGTGCCCGAGCGTGAACCGAATCGGGTAGTAGTACTCGGTGAAATGGGTGGGTTCGGTGTGCCGGTTTTTGGAAATAACTGGGAACCGCTCCCAAATCTGAAACCAGTCGAATTGCCGAACGGGCAGATCCCTGAAAAAGATCGACGTGGTCGGATGCGACCCATCCAAACCGCCTCGGATAACGACTGGGTTAGCGATACCAAGCGTCCCGTTTACAGTGTTGAAGGTCAGATTGCTCATTATGAACGCTTTATTGATGTGTTAAGGCTTGAGCAGCATTTTGGTTTGTCAGGTGCGATTTATACGCAGTTGACCGATATGCGTCAGGAGCAGAACGGTTGGCTTACGTTTGACCGAAAGGTGAGTAAAATTCCTGTGGATGAGATGAAACGCATCCACGATAAGCTTTACCAACGTTCACCCGTGCGAAAACAATTGGTGGCTCGTGGGTCTGAATGGGAGACTTACAAAAACAAAGTCGAGTTTCCATTGAGCAAAGAGAAATTGAAAGAGAGTAAACACGGGTTCATCAAAAATGGTAAAAAGGTTAAGCAATTCTATTCATACTTTGATTTAGCTGAGATTCCGGATGGTTTGGTAATGAATATTTTCCTGGAAGGAGAGCATCAAAAGGATGTTTTTGATTACCTTAAAATTCACCTCAATGACTATCGGATTTACGACGATATGTCCCGTCACAAGATGCATGAGCTTCGGGTGACTTGTGTTCCGCTCACGGAATTGCAGATGATCTTTCTCAGAACAGGAGAAAACAAGGTCACGGTAGAAGTCGGAGATGTGCTTGAGTTCGATTCTGTCGATTTGAGCGTAGACGCTATAAACTAACACACAAAATGATGAAGCTTTTCCCCATTTTTCTATTTTGCGTCCAATTATCGGTAGCTGGTGATGATGCAAAGCTACTGCAAGGTGTGTGGAAGGTAATCGAGATTCGAAACCTTAATACTGAAGAACTCACACCTGCTGAAAACAGCCACTACATGATCACTTCTGAGTACATCATGACGATTGGGGGAAAGGAGGATCGACCGGTGGTGAACAAGAATTTCCAAAACATGACTTATGAGG
>JAKSBQ010000420.1 GCA_022361075.1 Opitutales bacterium
GGAGTGGTGAGTCGATCAGGGACTTTGACTTACGAAGCTGTTTATCAAACCACTATTCTTGGGCATGGACAGTCCACTTGTGTGGGAATTGGAGGTGATCCGATCAACGGCACAAGCCACATCGATGTTCTCAAGATGTTTAATGAAGATCCAGAAACTGAAGCGATCATCATGATTGGTGAAATCGGGGGAACTGCAGAGGAAGAAGCCGCCGCTTACGTCAAGGAACACGTAAGCAAGCCAGTCGCAGCATTTATTGCGGGAACTACGGCACCTCCCGGTCGCCGAATGGGTCATGCGGGTGCGATTGTATCTGGAAACAGTGGAGGAGCGGATTCTAAAATCAAGGCTCTAAAGGATGCGGGCATTGCGGTAGCTCCTACTCCCTCAGACATCGGTAAGACTTTGCTCTCAGTTTATAAGCCTAATTAGTGAAAACAGACGAGGAACACAAAGAATCACTTGTTGAGGATAAAAAACCGATACCCCTGAAGTGGGTGATGTTTTCGATTCTCGGTTTCATGGTGGCGTACCACCTGTTTATGTTGTTGTTTGGTCAGAGAGGTTGAGGGAGCTCGCTAAGCTTCCACCGATAGAATTTCAACCCCAATCGCGTCGGCTTTTAGTCTTCCGTTTAGATTGAGACGGATGGTGTCGCCGTGCCAATCCGCAAGTTCTTCTTCCACCAACTGATTCAGCACGGGAAGGTAAGCACCCAGATCCATTCCGGTTCTTTGACCGAGATCCTTTAAAGAGACGCCCTCAATCGTACGCAAACCGAAGATTAGGATGTCATTTGCGAGGTCTTCAATTGTAAGTGTGCTTTCGTCAATGCAGGTTGGTTGGGCTTTAGCGATACCTTGTTCCCATTTCTCAAAGTCAGGATTTTGCGTCCACCGTTTTCCTCCGAATTGAGATGATGCGGAAGGCCCGAGCCCAATCCACTCATGCATTTTCCAGGTGTTAAGATTGTGAATGGATTGGCAGCCTGGTTTGGCGAAGTTTGAAACTTCATATTGGGAATATCCTTGTTTTTCCAGGTAATTCCAGACGGAGGTATAGAGATCTGCCTCTTTTTCAGGGTCAATTTTGTATTCACCCTTTTGCAGTTTGGCATAGAGTTGTGTGTCTTCCTCGAAGGTTAGGCAGTAGGTTGACAAATGGTCAGGTTTGAGCGCAAGAGCGTGTTCCAAATCCTTGAGAAGGTGATCTTCATTTTGACCTGGGAAGGCAATGATGAGATCGAGGTTTACCTGCTCAAAACCCTCTGACTGGATCCAGTCGTAGGCTCGGTGGATCTGGTTGACCGAATGCAACCTACCCATTTCCTCAAGGGTGGCTGGATCAAAGCTCTGCACACCCATCGAAATGCGTGTGACGCCTAAAGACTTGAGCCCTTTTAGCTTGCTGGGTGTGACGGAGGCAGGCGCAACTTCAACGGTCCATTCTTGGCAATCCCCGAGATCCCAGTATTCATGCACGATCCCTCCAAGCGTTCGGAGATCATCGGGAAGAAGGATGCTTGGGGTTCCACCTCCCCAGAAAACAGTGTGAACTGTTTTTTTTGTGAGAGTCTTGCAGTGTCGAGCTTCGCTTTTTAATGCAGAGAGGTATCGGTTGATCTGTTTTCTGTTTGGTTTGGATTGAACGAATGCACAGAAATCACAGGTGGTCGCACAAAAGGGAACATGGACGTAGAGACCCAAGGGTGAGCTGGAGAAACAGTCTACGGGAGTTTGCTTAGAAGTCATTGTATGCGTGTGCCAGCTGCCGTTATTGAGTTGATCCCTTCGTATAAAACTGCATTAAATGGAGCTCTCAAACAGATTATGAAGTCAAGGTTGTTGATGCTCGTGGGGCTTGTTTCGGTTTTACCCCTTTTTGTTGGATGCTCTCATGTTGCTCCTCGAATGGTCAACTTAACTCCAGAGTTGTTACCCGCAAACCCTTCAGGAATCTACACACTGTCTGTTTTGTTGGATGGAGCGGATGATTCGCAAACCTCCGAGAGCGCAAATTTGGTAATCGGCGGTGAGGTCTTTCCAATGATGCCTCTGGAAAGTAAAACGGGAGTGTTCAACTTCGATTACGCCATGCCGGCGGGCATGAACCGGGCGAAGTATTACTTTGAGCTTTTGGATCCGGACGGAGAGGTCGTCTCCAAATCAACGGTTTATGACCTTCGATTGACCAATCGCTATGTGGTGGAAATGGAGAGCAATCGAGCTCAAACCGGAAGACCGATCGCGGTGTTGGGCAGGGGATTCCGCTCCACAGACATCATCCATTTTGGCGATCAACCTTTGCAGACGCGTTTCATATCGGAAAACCAACTTGAGTTTGATGTTCCATCTCTCGAGGGTGGAGTGGATTACAATGTCGCTCTTAGCACCGATGCCGGGACAATACTGGTAGGCACTTTTCGTATCGATTACAGTGAGTTAAGGTCCGTTCCCTCACGCATCATTTTGTTGGAGGGACAAACGACGACGATGGTCTTCACGATTGATCAAGATGCTCCCGACGGGGGAGTTCCATTGCAGATGTATGCGTCTGAAACGAGTTTGTTGGAATTCGAGCCTGTGACGATCGAGGAAGGCAACAGATCTGTAAACGTGCAGTTTATGGGAGGCGCTCCAGGTGAAGGAACTCTTATCGTGTCGGCTGCTGCTCACAACCGACTCGAAATTCCGGTTCGAGTGGAGAGTAGGATGGTCGAATAGGGCTGACTGCGGAAGTCTTGAATCATTTTGCCGAGGCTTGTTTGAAGTAGCTTCTGGCGGTTTTTGCATCTTCAAATTTGAGCAAATAAAGTTTCCCGTATTCGTAGAGGAGAACAGGATGATCAGGAAGGTGATTGAGTCCTCTATCAAGCAATCTTTTTGCTCGGAGAGAAGATTGGAGTTTGTCGATTGTGGGATTTTGCGCAGGGTGGTCGTGAGCGAGGATCGCCGTTCCATTTACCCAGTAAAATAGGTTTTGTGGGTCCAGTTCGGTTGCGGATTGTATTTTCGCGTAAAGCATCAATTCGTCCCAATCCTGAAATTTTCCTTCTATCTCAAACCAGTTCGAAAGGGCGAAGAACCCGGAAAATCCTCCCAATAGGGTACGTTTTAAAGTAAGGGATGGAGTATTGGTGTTCTCTAAAAAAACTCCATTGGCAGACGCAACTACGAGAAGCAAAAACCAAGGAAATAATCGTTTAAGATTCACGATGAGGAAGTGTTGTTTTTGAGAGATTAACGATACTGCCGATCCTCAAAATCGCACAGAAGGAGAGGACGATGGAGATTAGAGTGTAGACGCTAGGTTTGAATTGAAATTCGTAAGAGGAGACTGGCAAAAACGATCCGAAGACTAGTCGGACGGACTCGATTGTCAAAAAGATCATGCCAACAACCATGAAGACTTCAGTGATGTTGGAAAGATACAGTCTCGTGATGGAAGGGATCGCTAACAATTTGGAAAAGACGATCCATCCGATCAGGACGATAAGAATCGGACTGAAGTTGTTGAGGTTTATCGAAAAAAGCGTGGTGCCCACCAACAGGAGAATCAATGAAAGGGTCGTGCTGATGAGGATTGATTTTAGGTAATTTGAATGGCTCGAAAGAGGTAGTTTTCTAAACCATGTCTCGACAGCGAAGATCAAATTCAGCAGAACCAACAAGGTCAGCGAGGACCCGGCGATCCAAAGTGTGAATAGCAGACCCCTCGGATAGACTTGATTCAATGATTCGAACGAGAATCTCAACGTTTCATTTGGTAAAAGGGATACCAAAATGGAGATCGTACAGATCAGCATTACGCGGGATGCTTCTTTCGCTTGAACTGGAATGACCAGTAGAACCAAAACCGAAACAGCCGATATTCCCCAAGGTGTCAGGAAAATAAGGGGATTCGCCATCGTTTCTGTGTCAGCGAAGCATAATAGCCATCCGAGGAAGACGAAGGGTCGGATTCTGGTAGGCTTGAGATGGGTTTTCCTTCGAATTGCGTCGAAAGAAAGATAGCCGAGGAAAAGCAAAATCATTCCGCCTAACAGTCTAAAAAGCTCTGGTAACAGAGAAATGGCGGAATCTGATGACTGAGCTCTTCCGGAAGCTTTTTGAATCTCTTCGTTCTCGAGAAGTTTATCCATCAATTCATATGCTTGGGCCCAGTTTTCTGCTTGGTAGGCAGTTGTAAAATCGGCCAAAATGATGGGGATTGGGTCGATGAGCTCATGTTCTCCTACCTTTGTGAAAACTGACTTTAAATTTAGCCAAACGATCTCATCTTCCTCTGTGGAAGGGACAAGTTTGAGTTTGCGATCGAGTTGCTGAAGGAGCGTCCGCCATTTTTCATGATTTTCAGGGAGTTTAGTAGAAAGCCCTTCAAGATAATTCTGATAGTTTTGTTTGTATGTGGAATACTCTTCCAGCTTCGAAAAAAGCCGCTCGTTGTAGGGCGTTTCTGAATCATCGAGAAGCCAGGTCCCGCGAAGCTCTTCATATCGAACCAGTTGATGTTCTAATTTGCTCAATCGCAGGAATAGTTTGGAATCCAGCGTCTTGTTTAAACTGTTATTAAAATTGGAAAGGTGTTCGGTTAGTCGAGAGTTTGATTTCAGTTCGGCGTAGGAAAGCGTTTGGCCTCCGGAAACCGCCAAGAATTTTTGGACATCGGGAGGTAAACGAAAGAGTTTTTGGTGATCGGCTTCGCGTGGAGCAAAGATGATGTCCGCAACCGCGCGGACCTGCCGAAGAGCAGGAGTTTCATCTTGGAGCAGAGGAAACTCCTCAGTCCACTCTTCAGCGAATTTTCCAAGCGCCATTTCGTCACCAGAAAAATAAATGGGATAGTTTACGAGTTTCTCAAGTAGTTCATTCGGAGGGTCCCCAGTGGATGCTTGAGAACTTTTAAAAGCAACGATCAGCAACAACAGTATTTTTGTGGCTCGGATCACAAACTTTCCCCTTCTTTAGTACTGACATTGTAAACCTCAATGAAGAGTGTCGCTGTGATAAGAAGAATTGCGAGTTGCTTAAGCGTGACCAGAGATCTCACTGAAAAAGATAATACTTCTTTTCCATCGAAGGGTTGTGCATCAGAAAACTCCTTCCCATCAAAGTGGTAAACCCTCTTGGAGTGTAAGGCCTCTTTTTTAGTTGTAGAAATCTCTTCATCAAAAAGCAAATTGGGTGGAGTTTGAACGTCCAATCCCACTGCAAATTTTGTTTGTTCGTGGAACGGACGCAGCTTTAAAAGAATGTCCCCCAGATTGCTTTGGAGGGTGTATTGATTGTATCCTGGGAACTCTTCTGAAACCAAAATGATTTCTTCTTTGTATTGGTCGTTTCCATAATTGATTTCAAATCGAATAACTGGCCTTCTCATCGCCATAGAGCTCGGCTTTTCTGGAAAAATTGCAATGGCCCCCGAGACACCTGGATTTTGGTGATTGATGCCAGTGTAGATTGCTCCATTTCTCCGGAACTTGGAACCTTCTTTTGCGAGCAATGCGTTCGGGTAATAGTCAATTACACGGATCGTGAAACTCCATTCCTGGTGCTTGAGCATTCGGTCCGAGGTTAACATGGATTCGTCGATGGAGTATGTCCCCGTCATTCCGTTTGGCAGGTCGACTTGTAGGGCCAGTTCGAACTTATCATCTGAAATGGCCTGTTTGGTTTTGGCTCCAACCGGAACAAGCATCTGGGATCGTTCACTGAGTGAGATGTAACTGATCATCAACAATGAAGCTGCGAAGAATAGATAAGCTTGCAGGAGTTTTAATGAAAAGCCTTTCCGTCGTGTTGCAGTTACGAGCCACACTCCTGCGGCTATCATAATGATTGTTCCTATTATCCAGAATTGTTTACTCCATATGAATTCACTCTCAGATGAAAGGGAATGATTCCATTGTATCACAAACAAGATGAAGGCGGACAACCAGAGAACGAATTTTCCAAACGCCGGAGAAAATCCCCACCCAGCTGTCTTTTGCTTAAATTTGTGAAAGAGGAGAGATCTGTTTCGAACACCAGGCAACTTGCCTAAAAGAAAAGGTTATTTGGCTGTTTCGCAAAATCTTTGTTCCCGTATCACCGTGATTTTGATCGTGGAGGGATAGTGCATGGAGTCTTCGATTTCTCTGCTAATCTTGGTTGCGAGTTTACGAGCTTCTTCGTCTGAAAGTTTTGTGGGTTCGACAATTACTCTAATCTCTCGCCCTGCTTGCAGAGCGAATGCATCCTTTACCCCGTCATGCTGTTTTGCGATTTTTTCCAGTGATTTCACCCGCTCGACATAGCTATCCATCGAATCACTTCTGGCACCAGGCCTTATCGCAGAAATGCGGTCGGCAATTGTGATGAGAGGAGCATAGGCTGACTCTGCGGGCACCTCTTCATGACTTGCTGCTACCGCATTCACCACCCTCCAGTCCTCGTCATAGCGTTCCAAAAATTTGGCTGCAACCTCGGCGTGACTTCCTTCGAACTCATGATCCATTGCCTTCCCTAAATCGTGAAACAATGCAGCCCTTTTCGCGATAGAGGGATCGAGTCCGATTTCAGACGCAAGCATCGAAGCAATAAAGGCAACTTCGATGGAGTGTTCGAGTGAATTTTGATTGAGCGAAAGCCTAAAATGAAGCTTTCCCACTAACTCCAAAATTTCCTTCGAAGGCGGAGTTAACTTGAGTTTCATGATCGCCTCTTCTCCTAGACTTTGGACGTCTTTTAGGACCTTCGACTTTGCGTCGTCGTAGGCGATCTCGATTGTGGAAGGATGAATCCGTCCGTCTTTCAAAAGGTGTTCCAATGTGGCTCGAGCTATTTCCCTCTTTACTGGGTCAAATGCCGAAATCAAAACCGAGTCGGGTGTCTCGTCGATCATGAGTGTAGTTCCGGTCACCGCTTCGAAGCTTCGGATATTTCGTCCTTCCCTCCCGATGATCCTTCCCTTCATGTCTTCACTGGGTAGATCTACAATAGTTGCTGTTGCTTCGGTGGCAGGATTTGAGCTGAGTCGCTGCATTGCGGTAAGCAGCATGTCACGAGCCTCCGCTTCCAGTTCAGTCTCAGTTTTTTCCAGAAGCTCTTTTTTGAGGAGATTGAGTTCTTTTTTTGCATCGATTTCGATTTGTTCTCTTAGCTCATCTTTGATGGCTTCTTTAGGGATCGAAACGTGCTCTTCTAGTTTGGCGAGGTAGGATTTGCGGAGACTTTCAATCTCCATCAGTTCTTTTTCGACTTCCTTTTTTCTCTCTGAAAGCTGACAATCGGATTGCTCGATTTGTTTCTTCTTCTCAGTTAGGGAAGCTGACAACTTCTCCATTTCTACGACCTTCGTCTCCAAAAGGTCCGCTTTCTTTTGGATTTCGAAATCCTCAGAGTCCTTTATCCTTTTTGCATCGAGTTGAGCTTCTGAAATGATTGCTTTTGCTTCAATTTCGGCTCCAGACTTAATTCTCTTAAGACGATAACTCCACACCAAGTGATACAACGCGGCTCCTGCCAAACTGCTGCCAGCGACGATACTTATGATCTGCATGTAGTCACTCCCCATTTTTAGTAAGAATGTGCTCAAGAGTTAGCCCTTTTAACTCTCCATCTGTGTAGTCCCCATTTTTCTTTATGCATCCGATTTCTCGGTTGCATAAATGGCAGGCTAGGCACCCTACGGCACACGATCCGCCGAGCTACCGTTGCTCCCTTCCGGACCTGGCGGGGTTCACTGGAGTCACGTTGCATAGGACCCAGCCTTCTTGGAACCTAGGTTCTTGCTTGGTTTAATTCAAGTTGAAAATCGGATAAGCTGTTTGCGGCGTTTGAACATCTCTAAGTTTATGCTATTTAATTGAAGTAGAAAAATTGTCTCTTTTGTAATAGTTACGAAAGCTAATTTAGCCATTGATACCCCCGACCAGCGTTACAATTCTTTTGCAAATTTACCTTAAAGAAAACTTGCATAGCTGAAATCTATGCTTTTTTGATGGGTATCTACTTAAACTTATCATCATACCCGCTAGTATAAGTATTACAGAATATTTCTGATTTATTTCCCAAACCACTTTTGTTAATTCATATTCAAAAATCTTATGATTCGAAAAATTACACCCGCCGTTGTTGCCCTTTTGCTTGCCAGTGGACTGGTTGCGCAAAGCGCGCAAGATGTAGAGTTGGCACGTGAAGAAATCCAGAAATGGGTTGAGACACGCCAAGTTATTTCCAAAGAACGTTCCGAATGGAAGGTTCAAAAGGAGTCACTACTTTCCACCAAAGAGCTTCTTCAGCAAGAGCTTGAGGGCTTGAATGAAGATCTTGAAAAGCTCGAAGGGGGCGAATCTGCAGCGGACTCCGCACGAGCTGAACTCACGGAAGAAAAACAAAACCTCACAGCGGCTACTGATTCTGTTAAGCAAAAGGTTGCTGATCTGGAAGTGAAGATCAAAGAGGTTGTTAAAACTTTCCCGGAGGCTCTCAAAACACAGGTTGATCCATTGGTGCGCCGCATTCCCGAAAATCCGTATCAGCCTGGTCGTTTGAGTGTGGGTGAGCGTTTACCAAACATCGTGGGTATCATTCAGACTGCGAATAAATACAACAGCTCCATTTACTTCTACAACGAGACGGTGGAGCATGATGGCCGCAAGATTCAAGTCGACATCCTCTACTGGGGATTGGCGATCGCTTACTTCGTAGACCAACAAAACACCTACGCAGGTTACAAATACCCGACAAACGATGGGTGGGAAACCGTTGAAATGAGTGAAGCTGCCGCTGAGATTCGTTCGTTGGTTGATATGTATCAAGGCAAGGACCAAAACATCCGCTTTAACCGTGTTCCTGCGGCGATTAACTAACCCAAAGAGAGCCACTAAATTTTCTATTTTTCGACATGAAACTGAATCACAAAATTTTTATTGCTATCGCAGCAGCAGCTCTGGGCGCCGTTTCTCTACAGGGACAAAGCCTCAACCAAGCGATTTCATCTGTAAGACGTGATCTCGATTCCGCGCTTCAGGAATTGGCGCAAATGAGAGATCAGATCGCTGATGAACGCATACCTCTCAGCCAGGAAGTTGAAGCACTGGAGACAGAGGTAATCGACAAGACTGCAGAGCTCTCAAGAGAGCAGAGTCTTCGCGACAACCGCCAGCTTAGTCTTCAACAACTGCAAAACGAAGTAGACTCCAAGCACGAGGAAATCGAGTATATCGGCGGTCTCTTGCGGGACTTTGTTAGAAGTTTCGGAGCTCAAATCGAAGTTTCCGAAAAGCAAATCTATGGAGATGAAATTAAAAATGCGGAGGTAGCAGCTGTTGCCGGAAACTTGTCTCAAAAGGAGCTTTTCGAGACCCAAATGGACATCATTGCAGAAGCGTTGGAGCGTCTTGACAATGTTGTTGGGGGTAAGACCTTCGAAGGTGAGGCTAACTACGAAGGGGACATCATCCCTGGTAAATTTGCGTTGTTGGGACCAACAGTTTACTTCCGCTCTGATAGTAATGAGGTTGCTGGTATCGCAAGAACCCAAGCCTCGTCAGGTGAGGTTACCGAAGCGACAATCGCCGTTTCTCCCGTGTTTAGTTATAGCGAAATTAGCGAAGTAATCGATAGCGGTAACGGTTTTCTCCCTCTTGATTCAAGACTTGGACAGGCATTTGCGATGGAGCAAAGCAAAGACACAGTTATGGAGCGTATCGAGCAAGGTGGTGTTGTTGGTTACGTGATTATCGCACTCGGTGCAGTCACTCTTCTAATCGGCCTTTATAAGATCTTCTCCATCACCTCTTTCCGCGTTCCGAGTGGATCGTTCGTATTGGATTTGGCTGAAATGGTAAAGCGAGGTGAGAAGGAACAAGCTGCTGACAAAGCAAAATCGTTTGGTGGTTTGTCAGGTGAGATGTTTCTCGAAGCTGTTGAGAACTCAGATCAGCCCCGAAGCCTCATCGAAGAGTACCTTTCAGTTAAAATCATTGTCGCCCGCCGCAAACTTGAAGGAATGTTGCCATTTGTTGCCATTATCGCTGCCGCTGCTCCACTCATGGGTCTGTTGGGAACGGTTGTGGGGATGATTAAGACTTTTAAACTGATTACAGTTTTCGGGACAGGCGATGCGAGGTCGCTTTCTTCAGGTATTTCTGAAGCACTTGTGACTACTCAGCTTGGTCTTTGCGTTGCGATCCCATCATTGATCATCCACGGTATTTTGAACCGCATGGCTCGCACTAAGTGGGGTCAGTTGGAGCAAGATTCGATCGTCTTCCTTAATGATGTAAAAGAGGATTAATAGAGTCGAAACTAGTGTTTAAACAAAGATTCGACCTATGATAGATCTAAATTACATCAAAGAAACGATCTGGGACAACTGGATGAGCGGGGGAGTCATGATGATTTTCCTGTTCTCCCTGGCCATGTTCATCTTTGTGGTCTCATTCGAGCTTTTGACCTATCTGCGAAACAAGAAGCTTAACCCAGGCAATGAAGGCAAGTGGCTGGATTGGGCGAAGAATCCCGATGAGGCTGAAGGCACTGAGGGTGTCATTCTTCGCTACACCAAACCATTTGTTGGAAGTACGGATGTGGTAAGAAGACGTTTCATGGAGCTGAGAGAAATGATGCTCGGACACGTGGAAAGAAAATCTAACTTTCTTAAATCACTCGTAGCGGTGGCTCCGTTGATGGGCCTCCTTGGAACGGTCATGGGGATGTTAACGACATTCCAGGGAATTGCTTCTTCAGGAGGAAATCAGACCGTGGACATGGTGGCAAAGGGTATTTCAACTGCCTTGATCACCACTCAAACAGGTCTGATGATCGCCCTTCCAGGATTATTTTTGAATATGATCATTCGCAGAAGAGTGAGAAATATTTCGGATGCGATCAACCGCATGGAAGGTTTGATTCTGGGACAACGCACTGACAACTAGAAAGGACTTAATTATGGCAATTGGTCGCAGATTAGCTAGCAACGAGGAGGCGGTGAGAATCGACCTCTCTCCAATGATCGACTGTGTATTTATCCTATTAATTTTCTTTATCGTAACGACTGTGTTCGTCGAAGAAACAGGGATTGAAGTAAACCGTCCAGATGGAGGTGGTGCAACGTCATCTCAGGATCAGGAGATTATTGAAATTAAGATTAACAAGCAAGGAACTGTAAAATTCCGAGGTCGCGACATCGGCCCGCAAGGCGTCAGAGGTTTGATCAAACAGTGGCGGGTGAATCAGCCCGATGTACCTGTCATGATCAATGCTGAAGAAAAAGCACCTCACTACATCTTTGCAGAAGTTTATGGTGAAGCTCGAATGGCTGGAGCAGAGAAAATCTCCTTCAAATAGAGGAACCCACAAATAAAAGGTATTGATATGTTAAACCGTTCATCAAACGAAGATGATGAAGAAGTAGGAATCGATCTCTCTCCGATGATCGATTGCGTATTCATCCTACTCATTTTCTTTATTGTTACGACTGTATTTGTTGAGGAGACGGGTGTTGAAGTTGTTAAGCCTCAAGCACTCAGCTCTGAAAAGCTTGAAAAAAACAGTATTTTGATCGCTGTTACTCCCGAAGGTAAGGTTGTTTATGGTGGTAGAGATATTGGTATTACCGGTGTTCGCAACGTTGTGAAACAACTGGTTTTAGAGGAGGATATGCCCCTTATTATTCAGGCTGACAGAGA
>JAKSBQ010000146.1 GCA_022361075.1 Opitutales bacterium
ACCGAACTGAACTTGTTTGAACTTGGCTTTTCAATAGGTGGGGTAGAAGTCGAGCGAGTCAGCAAAACACTTGCGACTGATACAGAAACACTGGAAGTTCTTCTTCCTTATTTGGACTCAGGAACGCATAGCTTGCGAATCCAGTGGTTAAGAGGTCAGCCGAAGGCGAGTCTCAAAATTAACACGATCGAGCTTCAATCTCTGGAGGGTGACGACTCCGACAGCGACGGAATCGATGACTGGCAGGAACTCCGAATGGCCGTAGATTCAGATCTGGATGAGACTACGATTTCCACGCGGGTATCTCCCTACTGTTTAGAGGGAACAGCGGGCTATTTGCCTGAACTGGTGATTTCCGGTCATAAGCTTGGAGACATCGCTGCAGTGATCACGCCTCCGACTGCTTACAAGAGCTTCTCAAACAAATACTACGCCGATGTGAGTCTTTTCGCAGACGATGCAACCGTGATTAACGTCGAGATGCATGGTGGACTTACCCAGTTCAGTAAACAGGTCACCTGGTCATCCACAAATATTGTGGATCAATCAGAGGATATTCTTCTCCGGGCAAATGACAGTCTGCTCTTGGAAGCGGTCCCTGCTGGATCGAATCCGACCGATCCCGCAACGATCTCAGTTTATGAGGCCGGAAGTTCTTCATTGGTGGCTGAGTCGATTCAAACTGTGAATGACCGTTTTGCGTTCCAGTTTACAGGTGAGCATCAAAGTCAAACAGTGACTTCTTATCGAGTGGAAGCTTCTGTTGGAGGGCAATCCTACCAGTTTTATGTAAATGTTGCTCAGGTCGATCTAGGGCTTCCGCCCTCAACAGTTCTGGGATTCCAGAGAGAGTGGACACCTGCGAGTTTGCCATCGGAGGTGGAACTGGAAACTTCTCCTATGGTGAAACTGGCAGAGTCTTACCCAGTTGAAAATCCTCGGACCTTCACGTTATCAGTGGGAGGCACGGGACCACAGGCGATTGTCGCGCGAATCGACAGCGATCAGGATGGAATC
>JAKSBQ010000230.1 GCA_022361075.1 Opitutales bacterium
ATGCTGGCCTGCGCCCGTATCGGTGCTGTTCACTCGGTGGTATTTGGCGGCTTTTCGCCCGAAGCACTAAAAGACCGCATTCTGGACTCCGATTGCCAAACGGTGATCACCGCTGACCAGGGTGTTCGCGGCGGCAAAACCATCCCATTAAAAAACAATACCGATAAGGCGCTGAGCGCCTGTCCCAATGTGCATACGGTACTTACTGTAAAAAGAACAGGGGGAGATATCGACTGGCACGACAGCCGTGATATCTGGTACCACGAGGCGATTGCCGCGGCGTCCGATCAGTGCGAGGCGGAGCCAATGGATAGTGAGGATCCGCTGTTTATACTCTACACCTCCGGGTCAACGGGCAAGCCCAAAGGTGTTTTGCACACCACCGGCGGTTATTTATTGCAGGCGGCGATGACATTTAAGTACACCTTTGATTATCACGAGGGTGATATCTTCTGGTGTACTGCCGATGTGGGTTGGATTACCGGTCACTCTTATTGCTTGTATGGGCCACTGGCAAATGGCGCGACTACGCTATTGTTTGAGGGGGTGCCCACGTATCCCGACGCCTCCCGCTGTTGGCAGGTCTGCGATAAGCACCAGGTTACTATTTTTTATACCGCGCCCACCGCTATCCGGGCGCTAATGGCCGTCGGCGACGAATTTGTTACCCGCACTTCTCGCAGCTCAATTACTCTGTTAGGAACGGTCGGTGAGCCGATCAATCCGGAAGCCTGGGAGTGGTATTACCGGGTGGTCGGTGAGTCTCGCTGCCCGATTGTCGATACCTGGTGGCAGACAGAAACCGGTGCCCATATGCTGACGCCGCTGCCCGGCGCCACCGCATTGAAGCCCGGCTCCGCGACCCGGCCGTTTTTCGGTGTACAGCCGGTATTGCTGGATGGTGACGGCAGGGAAATCGACGGTGCCGGGGAGGGCAGTTTGGCTATCAAAGCGTCCTGGCCGAGCCAGATTCGCAGTGTGTTCGGCGACCATCAGCGCATGATAGACACCTACTTTAGCACTTACCCCGGCTATTACTTTACCGGCGATGGCGCGCGCCGCGACGAGGATGGTTATTATTGGATTACCGGTCGCGTAGACGATGTGCTGAATGTATCCGGGCATCGCCTGGGTACCGCTGAAGTGGAGAGTGCGCTGGTACTGCATGAGTCCGTCGCCGAGGCAGCCGTTGTAGGCTACTCCCACGACCTTAAGGGGCAGGGTATTTATGCTTATATCACCTTGATGAGCGGCCTTGAGCCCTCTGATGAATTAAAAACCGCATTAATTGCTATGTGCGCCCAGGAAATCGGACCGATCGCCAAACCGGATTTAATTCAGTGGGCGCCGGGTTTACCAAAAACCCGCTCCGGTAAAATTATGCGCCGCATCCTCAGGAAGGTAGCCGCTAACGAGTTGGATAACCTGGGGGATACATCAACGCTGGCGGACCCGTCGGTCGTCGATCAGTTGGTCGACAATCGCTTGAATCGTTAATGCTTCGGGCTGTTGTACTATCGAGTCGCTGCAGTGATGGCGGATTACAATCCACCCTATGATTTGTGTTATAAAAAAACCCTCCCCCTACTACGTACATCAGGGAGAGGGGGGGAGGGTG
>JAKSBQ010000238.1 GCA_022361075.1 Opitutales bacterium
GGATCGAGGGCGTCCTGCAAGGCGTCTGCAAACATGTTAAAGGCAATCACCAGGATGAATAGGAAGCCTGAAGCGGAAAGGAAGTTTCCAAAGTGACCTCTCAACACGTCGTTTGTGGATTCCGACAACATCGTTCCCCAGCTGACACCATCCTTCACTCCCAATCCAAGAAAAGTCAAAATCACCTCACTCTTGATCGCTCCGACGAAAGCGATAGTCGACTGAACCAGCAAGATATGAAAAGTGTTAGGAAGGATATGACGAAAAATGATCGTGATCGGCTTTACCCCTATCGCCTGTGCAGCCTGAATGTATTCGAGCCCACGAATCTTAATCACCTCCCCGCGAACAATCCTGCAGGTGCTCGACCAGAAGGTTGCAATCATCGCCACATGCATCGCGTAAGGTTGATCTTTCAACGCAAATCCCACGGCTGCAACGAACAAATAAAATGGAATCGCGTCGATACAGCCATAAATCCACATGATGATGTCGTCGATGATCGTTCCATTGAAATAGCCTGCTATGGCCCCGAGGATGCCTCCTATAGCAGTTGCAGAAATCGCAACGACCAACCCCACTTCGAAGGCAGTCTTAGTTCCCTGAATCGCTCGCGCAAAAATGTCCTGTCCGTTGATGTTGGTCCCAAACCAGTGTCTAGCACTCATTCCCTGAAAACCATCCTCTCCAAGGACACTCCAGTTGGAACCTAAAACACCCGCCCAAACTCCAATCACGACGATCGCATAAATTCCAACAACAATCATCGCCGCGACACCTAGACGGTCTCGAAGTAACTTACGAAAACTCTTCGTCCAGAGGGATTCTTTTTGAATTTTTTCTGATTCTCCCATTTTCAAACCTTCTCCCTATCGATTGTAAGAAATTCGCGGATCAATCATCTTGTAAACGATGTCTGTAAAAATGAGTGCCATCACGTAGAGCACAGCAGTACAAGTCACCACCGCCTTCACGATAGGTAGATCTCCGTTTGTAATCGCGTCGTAGGTCACCAAACCGATCCCCGGAATACCGAAAAACTTTTCCAAAACGAGATTTCCCGCAATGATCACGAACGGCAATGTGATGATGATACGAGTCGAAATTGGAATAAGTGCGTTTTTCAGAACATGCTTCACCATGATCTTCCAGCTGTACACTCCATAAGCTTTTGCAGTCCTCACATAATCCCGATTCAATTCTTCCACAATCACTGCTCTGAAAAAACGAGTATTGTAACCAAGTGATACAAACACACTCGCCATCGTTGGTACGGCTACATAAGCCCAATAATAATACCAATAGTAGTATATGATCTCGAAAAAAGTGATGTCCGGATAGTCCGGTGGTGGTTCCACCCAACCTTGAACGGGAAACCAGTTGAACCCATAGCTGGTTGAGAAAATCACCTGAAATGCGATCACGACCATGAGATAGCTCACACTCATTCCGACAACCGCAAAAACCATAATGAGTTTGTCCCAGGCCTTTCCCCGATGAAATGCTGCGATGAGCGCCAAGGTCACACCAAAAACGTTTGAAAGGATGAACGACGGCAATGCCACGGCTATAGACACCGGAACGTGTTTTCCAAGAATGGAAGTGACCTTTTCGCCGGACGAAATTGAGCTTCCAAAATCAAAAGTAACAAGCTCTTTCAGAAACATGAAATACCTCTCGATAAAGGGTAAGTTATATCCCAATTGTTCCCTCAACTCTACGATCTGTTGATCAGTGGCGTTTTTACCCAACATACTGTAAGTGATGTCAGGACCAAAATAAACCATCAGAACGAAGCTGATCATGGTCACACCAAAAATTAGTGGGATCGAATAAATCAGTTTCCTGAGCGCGTATTGCAAAGTTTCCATCTTCTAAAAAATTTTATTCTTCACCCGCTGATTCTTGCTCCAACTTCTCCAGCTCGGATTCGTCGAAAACATATGCGTATTTCAACAAACTCGCGTGGGGATTACGGGAATGGTGAAAAACCACATTTTTGTGCCAAATGTAAGGACTATTTCTCGTAAGACCTGTAAGCACCGGAACATCCTCAATGATCATCTTGTTCATCTTTTTGTAGAGTTCTGTACGCTCAGGTCCCGGTTGCATGACCTTTGCCTTACGAAAAAGCTCGTTGAACTCCGGATTATCATAATTGGAGGCATTCGATCCAGGGCTCTTATTGGGTCCATAAAAAAGCTGAAGCACATTCTCACTATCAGGATAATCCAATCCCCAGCCCATTCCCCAGACCATACATTCTTTGTTTTTCATGGCCTTGCTGAAGTCTCCAAAGGTAGCATGAAGATTGAGCTTAATCTTTTCCCGAGGGTAACCAATTTTCTCCATCCAACCTCTGAATTGTTCAAAAAACTGAACATAGATGACTCCAGTCCCTGAGTGGTAGTCGAGCACTGGTAGATTCTCAGCAGTCCACCCACCTTCTTTTAAATAAGCCTTTGCCTGCTCATAATCAGCAGTTACAGAATCCATCGGGAGTGTCTCGTCGAAAGCGTCCAGTCCCCTGGGAATGATACCCGGGAAGATATCTCCGACGTTGTTGTAAAATCTCCTGTTCCGTTGATTCCAGTCGTAGCCCGCACGTATGGCTTTCCGAAGAAGAAAGTTCCGATGATTCTGCTCGGGATCGGGATGGTAACCAATTTTGGGGTCATCCATATTAAATAGGAAGTAGACTAATCCAAAATCGGGAAGATTCATTCCATTAAATTTCTTTGCATACTCTGGCTTCAACACGAGTGGTTTCAAACTCTCCGCCACCATGTGTGTGAGCTCGATTGGAATAGTCCCCAACTGGATTTCATTACCTTTGTTGAGAGAGTTCCAGCGGGTCATTGACTCGCGCATGAAATAAACCTCCACATTTTCCATGATAGGCATGGTCTTTCCCTGAAGGAGTTTCACATTTGCCCAATCATGCTCCTCCGGAACATAGCCTTCGTATTCCAAATCAAAGATCTGCTCTCTAAATTTCGGGTTTCTCTTCAATACCGCCTTTTTGGTGCTGAATTTTACAAGCTGATAAGGGCCACTTCCGACGGGTTTGATTCCAAATTCTTTGCCATAATATTCCACAGCTTCCCTTGGGACTACACCTGAGTAACCCATCGCAAATGTGTAAACTAACTGTGGATAAGGTTGAGTAAGCTCGACTTCAATAGTGTAGCGATCCTTTGCTCGCAACCCTTCGACCGGTTGTTCGTAGTCCGACCCCGCTTCCTTCCACTCATCAAGACCTTTGATTCTCCCTTGCCAAAGCCAAGCTCCCTGAGGCTGGTTTTTGGGGTCAAACATCCGTTTAATCGAATAAACAAAATCTTCGGCAGTTAACTCACGCCCTACTCCGTCCGGAAAACAAGGATCGTCCGTAAAATGCACCCCTTTTTCAATCGGTATCGTATATAGAATTCCATCCTCACTGACTTCCGGCATCGCCGAAGCCAACAGGGGTTTGAGCTCGTAAGGTTTTTTGAGATACTTGTATTCGTAGAGTGTGTCGAAAATGGAGGTATTCATCAGGTTCGCATACTGCGAAGACCCTTGAACAGGATCCATGGAGATTGGGGCCCCATTTTCTGAAAACCGAAAGACTGAGATATCCTTGGCTCGATTACTGAATGGTTTTTGGCAACCCACTATTGCTAATAACACTATAAATGCCCACAAAAGGGTATGCCTCTTCTTCACGATCATTCTCTTAATAAACTCTAATTTCGACTATCAGGACAACTTGTCATAAAATAATCCAATAAATCCAGCAAAATACGTGACAGTTTCTTAAAACTTCGAAAAAACAACATTTCCGCGGTAAGAAGTGAGTTTCAAATCACCCTTTAGAGTTCTCCCTACCCACGGAGAATTCTTCGACTTGCTTGCGAAACCTTCCTTATCCACAGTCCAGGAAGCATTGGGGTCAAATATCATGAAATTCGCATCGTTCATGGGTACCAGGGCCTTGCTTTCGAATCCCATGATTTGATCGGGAACGGACGCCATCAGCTCCATGATCCGCATCAAAGAGAAACCTTCCTCGTGATAAAGCTCAGTGACTGACACCGCAAGAGAGGTCTCAAGACCGATCACTCCGAATGGTGCGTAGTCAAACTCGAGATCTTTCTCATCCTCAGTGTGAGGTGCGTGATCGCAGGAAATACAATCCACAATCCCATCTTTGAGTGCCTGAAGGATTCGCTGTCTGTTTGCCTCACTTCTCAGAGGAGGATTCATCTTGAAACAGGTTTCATATCCTTCAAGAGCTGCGTCCGTCAGGGAGAAATGGTGAGGGGTGACTTCAACCGTGATGGGAACTCCACGACTACGCACGCGTTCGATGATGTCGATCGCCGAGCCGGAAGAGATATTCTGAAGGTGAATGGGGGTCCCTGTCTTCTCGGCGAGAATCGCATCTCTTGCAACCATGAGGTCTTCTGCCTCATGAGGCCATCCCCGAAGCCCGAGCTTAAACGACCATTCCCCTTCATTCATCACTGCATTTTCAGTCATCGAATAGTCCTGACAGTGATCAAGGATGATCATATCGAGCATCTTCGCATATTCCAACGCCCGGCACATGAGTTCGTTGTTTTGCACACACTTGCCACCTTCGGTTAATGCCACCGCACCCGCATTTTTGAGCGAACCAATCGGCGAAAGCTCCTTTCCCTCTGCACCCTTGGTGATGCAACCGGTCGGGAGCACCTCAATGCAAGCTCCGGTCTCGATCTCGTGGCTGATCAAGCGAAGCACCCCGGCGTGATCACAAACCGGAGAGGTGTTGGGCATGCAAACCACTCGCGTGAAACCTCCTGCCGCTGCCGCCCTGGATCCGGTTTCAATCGTTTCTTTATGGGTCTCACCCGGTTCGCGAAAGTGAACTTGAAGGTCGGTCAAACCTGGAGCTACGATGCAGTCAGCCGCGTCTACCTCTTCTGCATACTTGAAAAAACTCTCCTCAGGCTTCTCAACGTATTTTCCTTCCTCCACATAAAGATCCCGCTTCTCCTCTTTCTTTGTGTAGGGATCGACAAGTGTGCCTCCGCGAACCCAGAGTGCGTTGTTCTGATTATCCGTTTCCTTCATGCTTCAAGTTAAAGAGGTAGAGGTTCAGCCAGAGAGTTTTCACTCACACCCATGCAAAGATACATCACACCCATTCGCACGGCGATTCCGTTAGTCACTTGATCCAAAATCACCGAGCGGCCCGAGTCTGCGAGATCCGAATCAATCTCTACCCCTCGGTTGATCGGCCCGGGGTGCATGATCAAAGCATCTTCTTTCAACCACTCGAGGCGTTTTTTATTGAGACCAAACAACGCGGTGTATTCACCCAAACTCGGAAAATGAGTTGTCGTTTGCCGCTCCCGCTGAATCCGGAGCAACATCACCGCGTCCGCATCTTTGATCGACGTCTTGAGGTCGTGACAAACATGCACTCCCATTTTAGCAAATCGCTCAGGAACCAAAGTCGACGGCCCAGCCAGAGTAACTTCGGCGCCTAGTTTAGTCAGTGCCCAGATGTTGGACCGCGCCACACGACTGAAAAGGATGTCTCCCAAAATCGTAATCCGTTTTCCCTCCAGAGAACCGAATCGCTCGATCAGAGTAAACGCGTCGAGAAGTGCCTGCGTGGGGTGCTCGTGCGCACCATCACCCGCGTTGATGATCGGGACGTCGATGTATTTGGACAGGTATTTCGGAGCGCCCGCCGCCGAGTGGCGCATAATGATCATGTCCGCTGATAAAGCCTGGATGTTCAGGGCGGTATCCTTGAGCGTCTCCCCTTTCACCTGACTACTTGATGAACCTTGAACCGTCACTACATCTGCACTGAGGCGCTTGGCAGCTACCTCAAATGCCACGCGCGTGCGTGTACTGGGCTCAAGAAAAAGGTTTACTATCGTTTTTCCCCGAAGGGTTGGAACCTTCTTCCGGCTGCGTTCAATCGTGGCTTTGAAGGACTTGGCCATCTCGAGAATGATCTCGATCTCCTCCCTCGTCAGCTCTTCGATGCCGATGAGGTCTTTTCGGCTCCATTTACTCGCGTTCTCCATTTTAAATTTCTCTAAACCGATTCTATTCGCTGTTAGTTGTTATCCAGATTCGATTTCCCTGATCGTCCTCAGGATCGACCACGACTTTAAGCTTCTGATGATCCTCGAGATCGACCGCCATTGCACTGAAATCTGGCTGAATCGGAAGCACTCGATTTCCTCTGTCCACCAACGTGAGAAGGCGCGTCACCCTCGGTCGACCCTGTTCGAACAGTTCTTCCAATGCGGCACGAGTCGTCCTTCCCGAATGCACAACATCGTCCACAAGAATCACGCATGACCTATCAATCTCAAGTGGAAGCAGAGTTGGAACCTTCGGATTGGTGATCGGTCGACTGCCAATGTCATCCCGATGAAAATTCACGTTGATACTACCCAACTGAAGATTGATTCCCCTCTTCTCTTTCAGCAGCGCAGCGATCCGCTTGGCGAGTGGAATACCGCCGTTGGCGATGCCAACCAACAACCATTCCTCATTCTTATCAACTAAATCACCAATGTAATTCACCATCGCATCGATGGCACGGTTTACATCTTCAGGGGCTCGAATAGTCTCCATTTTTAAGCTAAAAATTCGGGTCTTTCTTCCGAAAAACGACGGACGTCGCTTAGCGGTTGACGATCATTCATAAACCCCCAACATGCAACATTAATTTAACGATCCTATCGCCGTGCTACCTGTTTATATTGATCAAGTCACCAAACGATTTGGAGATACCCTCGCTCTGAATAATGTAAGCCTCAACATCGAAGCTGGAGAGCTGTTTTTCTTACTTGGCCCCAGTGGCTGCGGTAAAACTACCTTGCTCAGAAGTCTGGCTGGTTTTTACACACCGGAGTCCGGAGAGATTCGTTTTGATAAGAAGAACGTCACTAATCTGCCCCCACACAAGCGGCAGACCGGTATGATGTTTCAAAGCTACGCCCTCTGGCCCCATATGACCGTGTTTAAGAATGTTGCTTTCGGGCTGGAGCAGCAAAAAGTAGCCAAACCTGAAATCAAAGAACGAGTGGATGATGCACTCAAGATGGTAAAGATGGAAGACTACGCCGAGCGCCGTCCCAACCAGCTTTCGGGTGGGCAGCAGCAACGTGTCGCTCTTGCTCGGGCCCTGGTCGTCCGGCCCAAATGTCTACTCCTGGACGAGCCGCTTTCGAACCTGGATGCAAAGCTACGCAATGAGATGCGCACTGAGATCCGAGAGATCTGCAAACGCCACAAACTCACAACCGTTTACGTCACCCACGATCAAAAGGAAGCACTCTCGATCGCTGATCGAATGGCAGTGATGGACAAAGGAGAAATCACCCAAATTGGGACTCCGGAAGCCCTCTACAAACGCCCGGCAAGTGCATTTGTTTCTACTTTTATTGGAGAGACCAATCTCCTCCCCGGCGTCGTTCAAAGAGTCGCCGTAGGCGAGGCCATTGTGGAAACTCCAGTCGGCACCCTTTGCGGAGCCCTGACCAATCCAAAAGACGTACCGGCAGAAGGAACCAAAGTCCATGTGTCCATCCGCCCGGAGTCCATTCATCTGGAAACCCAAGTCAGCGAGGACAATTGCATCAAGGGAGTCATCGCGGAGTCCGTTTACTTCGGCGAAGTTGCGCATTTCGTCTTCAAGTCTGGCGATCACCCGTTGAAAGTTGCCGAGATCAACCCACGTCGGGTTACTCAACTCGAAGCAAAAGACCTCTACGCCCGAATTGATTCCGAAGACGTCGTCGTGCTCAATCGATAGGATATTTTTCTAACCGCGGATTTCGCAGAGTCCTAAGATTGAAATATAAAACCCGTTTAATCCCATAATCCGCGGTCAAACTCTTTTCCTGATGAACAATTTGCTGCATGAAGAGCTAACGAAACAAATCATCGGCCTCGCCATGCAAGTTCATACCAATCTCAAACCTGGGCTTGATGAAAAAATCTATGAAAAAGCAATGGTTATTGAACTAACCGAAAAGGGTATTCAATGCGATCAACAAAAGAGATTTAAGATTCATTACAAAACTAAACTAATTGGAGAGCTGATTCCCGATCTCATTATCGATAAAAAAGTCATTGTAGACACGAAAGTTGTAACGGATTTCAACGACGCTCACATTGCTCAAATGCTGGGATACTTAAATATCACAAACTTGAAAGTTGGTCTTTTGATTAATTTCAAAAAGGCTAGTCTCGAATGGAAAAGAATCACATCTTCCAAATCCATTTAATCCCGCAATCAGCGGTTGATAACAATCTATCATGAGCAATTTTTCTAACCGCGGATTTCGCAGAGTCCTAAGATTGAATGTATATACTCATCTAATTTCGTGATCTGCAGTCAAAATCTTTCTAGAAATGAAAAACCTACCCACGATTCTCATTCTGGCCATCATCATTCTACTTCCGTTTGTGCTGCGGAAAAAAGAAACAACCGTGGGTCAGAGTGACGACACTTTGGTCATCATCACTCCGCACGATGAAGGGATCAGGCATGAGTTTGAGACTGCGTTCTCGAAAAAATACGAAACGGAAACTGGGCGAAGTGTGGATATCGATTGGCGAGTGATCGGAGGGACAAGTGAAATCGTTCGCTTTGTTCAGTCGACCTATACACACAACTTTCGCCATCACTGGGAGCATGATTTGAAGCGAAGCTGGAACCCGAACGTTCAAAACTCCTTCATGAACCGAAAGCTCAATCTCGCAAATCCTCCTACGGACAATCCTGAAGGTGTTGAAGCAAAAACCGCGTTCACCCTTTCGAACGTTACTTGCGGAATTGACGTTTTCTTCGGAGGAGGTAGTTACGATTTCATCCAACAGGCCCGGGCGGGAACTCTTGTTCCGTTTACCACGGAGGAAAAACTACTCGAACTGTTTCCACCTGAAGAAGTTCCCGTTAAATTCTCAGGAGAGCCGTTCTACGATCCTTCGTCAGTTTGGGCTGGAGCGGTACTTTCCCAATTTGGAATCATTTACAACGAAGTCTCCCTCCAACGTTTGGGGATCGAGGCGACTCCGGCCAGCTGGCACGATCTCACCGATCCACGATACATCGGGGAAATCGCTTTGGCGGACCCTACTCAAAGTGGCTCAATGACTAAGGCCTTCGAGATGATCGTGCAGCAGCAAATGCTTGAGGACGTTCGTGAAGCTGGCTTGGATACAAATTCTCCTGAAGCAATGCCGATCGTTGCCGAAGCATGGATGACTGCCATGCAAAGGATTCAGCTCATTAGCGCTAATGCTCGATATTTTACTGATTCCTCTAAAAAACCCTCAATTGACGTTTCAGCTGGAGAATGTGCAGCTGGCATGAGCATCGATTTCTACGGAAGATTCCAAGCGGAAACCGTTGAAATGAGGACTGGTTCAAAACGTTTCAGCTACGTCACGCCGGCTGGAGGTTCCACAGTATCGGTGGACCCCATCGGTCTTTTCCGAGGGGCTCCCAACGAAGAAATCGCCGTAAAATTCATCGAATTTGTGCTCTCTAGAGAAGGTCAAAAACTCTGGAACTGGAAACCCGGAACTCCCGAAGGCACCGAAAAATACGCCCTTCGCCGCAGTCCGATGCACCGATCCCTCTATGCAGAGGAATTCGACTCCTATCGTTCGGACGCAGGCCACAATCCTTACGATGAAGCGGGTATGTTTGTGTATCACCCAGCTTGGACTTCCAGGCTATTCAGCCCCCTTCGTTTCATTATCAAGGTTGCGTTCATCGATCCGCACAAAGAACTGACCTCCGCTTGGGACGCCATTCAGCAGGCAAAAACAGAAGGCAGAAGAGAGGCAGCTACTAGAGCTCAACTCGTGCTGACTAATCTCGACATCTTAGATTACGCATCAGCCAGCGGCAGGATATCCGACATTCTGAATCAACGTACGAAGATCTCTGAGGTTAAACTCGCGCGTGAGCTGACTGTGCACTTCAAACAACGCTATCAACTGGCTCAAAAGATCGCAGAAGGAAGGAAATCACTAATTTCCATCCAGCGCGAACACCTCAAAAACACACCTCAAAGTAAAAAAGCTTCTCCAGCTATCGATCTTCCGATCAAGTGATTCAAAGGAGTGGTTGGAAAATCGAGCGACATTGTTAAAGTTTTGTTTACCACACTCTATTTTAGCCGATAATCAGACTGACTGTTTCTACGAATTCATTTTATCCCAACAAGCGTCACGTTCATGGTCATTTCTAAACTCAAATCGTTGTGGATTCTGAGTTTGGTTTCGTATCTCGCCTGTTTTCCGGCAACCTTTGCTAAAACCCTTGATCTGCGCTTTGACTGGCTGGAAGCCAGTGAAGACTTCTCCAATATTTCGATCACCGCAATCGACCAGGACAAGCACGGGTTTATGTGGTTTGGTACACGGGGTGGACTTGTGAGATACGACGGTTACCAATTTGAAGAATATCATACCTCCGATGGCCTCCCCCACAACTACGTGAATGATCTCTTAATGGATGACGCCGGAGATTTCTGGGTAGGGACTCGCTCCGGGCTCTGCAAGTGGAACGGAAAACTAGAGGAGTTCACAGCAATTCCGATTGAGGGCATAGACTCCCAAATCTCTAAAGTTTTACAAAATAAGAAGGGGCATATCCTTACTCTCAGTTCGAACGGCAAAATCGGTCAAATCCATCCGGACAGTCTGAAGACAACTGTAACTGAATTGGGTGTTGAGAAACCCGTAGCAGATATTATTCAGAGCACCGATGGTTCGTATTGGTTGGCAAACAAACAGACAGTGTTCTGGGTCGATTCTAACTTCAGGGTAACCAGAGAATTCAGGATCCCAGAACCAAATTCCAACGAACGGTTTCCAGCGATCAACAAACTGCTAGAGGATGCCAACGGCAACATTCTGATCGGCACTATCAATTTTGGTTTTTGGCTGATCGACACAACGAACTATTCCTTGAAGCAATTAAACTTAGCAGAGGAAAAAAATGGAAAAGTTGGAAGCATGATTCTGGACGCAAAAGGGAATGTTCAGATCGGTTCCACATCACAATTTTGGATTTACGACAAAGACTATCAGCGCCTCACCCATCGCAAGTTTGATGCGAATGACCCGGAAAGTCTCCCATTCGGAACAATCTATGCGCAATTCTTCGATAACACGGGCCGTTTATGGATTGGTTCTTCCCGCAACGGAATCAGCCAGGCGGGAAATAAAAAAGCCTTCTATACCATAGGAACCAAAGGATCCGAAGGAAAGACACTCGATCAGGATAAAGTGCTGTCCGTATTTGAAGCAGATGATGGAAGTATCTATGTGGGGTACCCTTACAGCGGGCTCACCCGTATTGACCCCGAAACCCTTCATTCGACCTTTTACACTCCGGTGGAACACACGCAACCGGGCCTGGGAAAGGGCTCGATTTGGGGTATGGTCCCTGCGGAGGATGGTAATATCTGGTTAGCAAGCAGTCACGGAGTTCAGTTGTTTGATCCAGACACCGGCCTCTCGAAGCACTTCCGGCATGATCCCGATGATTTAAACTCGATTCCCGCCAACAATGTAGTGGCCTTGCTCAATGACGAAACCGGACTGTGGATCGGAATCGGAAACCAGGGGTTATGTCATTTTGATTCGAAAGAAAACAGATTCACCAGAGTCGACACGGTACCCTTGAAATGGATCAAGCAATTGACTCGAGACAAGGAAGGGAAAATCTGGTTCATCGATCCACTTCATTTTGGGTATTGGGATCCAAAACAGAAAGTGTACGAGTCCTTCGAAACCAAATTTCATCAAAACTATCCGAATAAATCGGGCTTTTTTACCTGCTTCCAATTTGATAGTGAAGGGAGACTATGGATTGGAAAAGAAAAGGGTCTGTATTGTTTCGACACTAGCACAGAAAAAGCAGATTTCTTCGACACGCCAAACGGTCTTCCTGGCAGTCACATCTCATCCATCCTTCAAGACAATAACGGAGTAATTTGGGTAGCGACAACCAGAGGGCTCGCAAAGTTCGATGAAACCAATCAGAAATTCACTATCTATGATCGAAATGACGGATTCTACTCCAATCAGTTTGTAGACCGAGCAGCCACCTTGGACAGTAAAGGGAATCTATGGTTTGGGTCGGAAAAGGGTCTGGTTTACTTCAACCCAGACGATATTGAAAAAAACGAAATTCCACCGCCCGTCGTTTTCACAGATTTAAAAATTCTTAACCGAAGCATATCGATCGACCCGAGCGAAAATGGTATTCTGAAATCATCCCTACTTTCACTTCCCAAAATCGTTCTCCCTCCCAAATTAAATGTGGTTACCTTCGAATTTTCGGCACTGAACTATGTGGCTCCCTCCAAAAACCAATACGCTTACCGCCTGGAAGGCTTCGACAAGGACTGGCAATATTCGGGAAACCAACGCCAATGCACCTACACCAATCTCAATCCGGGCCATTATACACTCTACGTTAAAGCAAGTAACAACGATGGAGTGTGGAACGAGGAAGGTTGCTCAATCGAGATCGAAGTGCTGCCCTATTTTTGGCAGACGAAACGTTTCTATTTTTTGGTGACTCTTGTACTGACGGGATTTTTCGCAATTTTTGTCCGACTCCGAACTCACCAACTTAGAATTCAGAAAGGTAGACTAGAAGAGCTCGTTACTGAGAGAACAACTGAGCTGGAGCAACAAAAGGCCACCATCTCGCTGCAAAATGAGGAACTCAAAGCCCACCGGGAAAATCTGGAACGACTCGTCAATCTTCGGACGGAGGAACTCCAACTTGCTCTGCGAAAGGTTGAAGAATCAGATCGCCTAAAGACCTCGTTTCTCGCCAACATGTCTCACGAAATCCGCACACCAGTCAATGCCATCATGGGTTTCACCGATCCAATGTTTCTGGAAGAAGTTTCAAAAAACGAAAGAGAGGAAATAGCAGAGATCGTAAGAGAGAACATGAAGAAGCTCATCCGTCTGTTTGATGACATCATTGAGCTTTCAAGCCTCGAGTCAGGAGCAGTGGAGCTCAATAATGAACCCGGAAGCGTTTCTGAGTTGCTGATCGAACTGCATGATTATTACTCAACTTCAGAGAAATTTTCGTCCGAAATTGAGCTTCAAATCGACATCGAAGATGCGGTCAATGAGCTCTTCCCTTCGGTGGCTTTCGATCGCTACTACCTCCGCAAAATCCTTTCAGTATTGATGGACAACGCCATCAAGTTTACCTCCAAGGGGGCCATTACGATGGGCGCGAGAATCCGGGACGTCGATGAATTCACCCACAAGCTGGAGCTCTTTGTCGAGGATACGGGGATTGGGATGAGCCCCGAAGAAATCGATTCCATTTTCAATAAATTTGAAAAACTCCAGGATCACCTCACACAAACCCACGGGGGTATCGGTATGGGATTATCGATTGTCAAAAGACTCATCAGCATCATGGATGCCGAGTTGTTCGTGAACTCTAAACCCCAAAAAGGATCCAGGTTTTCAATCGTTCTGAATGCGGACAGTCTCAGTTAGAGAACTTAACCACTACATCCGTTCCAAAGACTCAATACCCGCTAACCGAAGTCCGGTTTTCAGAAACTGAAGCGTCGTGCGGCAAAGCAACAATCGTTTGCTCTGGATCGAAGCCTCTTCATGAATCACCGGATTGCAGTGGTAAAACGCATTGAATGTTCCGCAAAGCTCATGCAGATAACCGCAGATGAAATGGGGACGGAGATCGTCCAACGTCTGCTTCAAAATGATAGGAAATTGAGCGAGCTTTTTCGCTAAATCAATCTCCTCCGTTGTCTCCAAATCAGCCATCCCGACTTCGGCCTCGGTTTGGGCTCCCAGTTTTCGGAAAATTCCGTTGATCCGCGCCACTGCGTAGAGAAGGTAAGGTGCTGTGTTTCCTTCGAAAGCCAGCATTTTGTCCCAATCGAATTGGTAATCGCTGGAGCGGTTTTGACTCAGGTCCGAATAGCGAACAGCCGCAATCCCAATCGTTTCACCCACGTGCGCGAGATCTTCACCTTTCAGATCAGGATTCTTCTCCTGTGTGATTTGAGTCGCGCGTTCCACAGCCTCGTCAAGGAGTTCCCGGAGTTTCACACTCTGTCCGCTCCTGGTTTTGATCGCTTTGCCGTCCTTACCCAGAATCGTCCCAAAAGTGACGTGCTTCATGTTGGGCTTCGGGATATTACGCTTCTCAAACCATTTACCAACGGTTAGTTCCAACTGTTCGAAGTGATCCCGCTGTCGGGCATCCGTAATGTTGATCACTTGATCCGCCTTGAATTCTTCCCACCGATGAAGAGCCGTCGCAAGGTCGGTAGTAGCGTAGTTGCTCGCACCATCGGACTTGCGAATGATGAATGGCTGCTTTGCAAAACGCGGGTGTTCAGGATGAAAAACGACCCATGCTCCATCACTCTCTTCAGCGATACCATCTTCACACAACTCTCTGTACACTCGTTCCACCTTATCTCGATAGAAACTCTCTCCTAAAACCACATCAAACTTTACACCAAGCCGGTCGTAGATCGTCTGAAATTCACCATAACTCACTTCGACAATCAACTCCCAGATTTTCAGATTGGTGTCGTCCCCGTTCTGAAGTTTCACCAGTTCACTGCGTGCTTCCTCTAAAGCGCTTGGATCATCGTGTGTAAGTTGATTTCCCTCACGGTAGAGATCTTCAAGCTGCTGAATGCGGTCTCCTTCAAGTTGATGAAGATCCACACCCTTGCGCTTCACAATCATGATCAGGATTCCAAACTGCGTCCCCCAATCGCCAATGTGATTGTCGCGCGTGACATCTGCACCACAAAATTCCAAAATTCGACAAATCGAATCCCCGATAACCGTCGAACGAATGTGGCCCACGTGCATCTGCTTTGCCGTGTTGGGAGAACTGAAATCCACCACTATTTTCTTACCAGCAAGTGTCTGTTTCGCAGCTTCAGCAATACTCTCTTCGACCTGGTAGGTATCTATCCAGGATTTCAGATAAACAGGGTTCAGATGGAAGTTCAAAAAGCCCGGTCCGGCGATCTCAATTTGATGCCATGGAAGAGCAGAATCCTCCAGTTTATCCAAAGCTTCCAAGAGTTTACCGCCTAGCTCACGAGGGTTTTTCCGGTTTCTTTTTGCCCAGGGCAATACACCGTTGACCTGGTAGTCACCATGCCTCGGATCTGCCAAGCGCACATCCGGTTCAAAGTCTGAACCAAACTCCTCTAGGCCAGCCGCAACTTCCTTAACTTGTTGGCTGATAAATGCTCTGATATCGAGTGAAACTTCCATATACACAAAGTCGGAGAGTCTGCACTAGAGCAATTTAACCTCGACATCAAAAAGAAAATTCCCCATAATAGAACGTTTTACGCCTTGATAGGTCTTTCAATTCGATAGCGATTCACAGAATTAATGAGGAAAAAAATTATTTCACCGCGGAAGTTCGTCAAGCCTTCCTACGCCTATTTGATCGAAAAAAAGCGGGACGGCGGCGAATACAATGAAGATGAAATCCGCTTCCTCGTCGACTCCATTTTGGACGAGGAGATTCCCGATTACCAACTAGCTGCCTTGATCATGGCGGTCTACTTCTCAGGCATGTCTGCACAGGAGACAGCCATTTTCTCTGAGGAGATGATGCTTTCAGGAGAAGTCATCGACCTTACCTCCATAGCAAGGCCGAAGATCGACAAATACTCCACCGGCGGCGTGGGAGACAAAACCACCATGGTGCTCTGCCCTCTAGCAGCGGCTTGTGGTGTGGTCATGCCCACAATGAATGGCAAGGACGAGGAGTTTGGGTTCAGCACTCTTGATAAGCTGGGTGCGATTCCGGGAATCAAACTCAAAAAAGACATCGATACTTTTGTCGATCAGCTAAAGAAAACAGGATGTGCGATCATCGATCAGGATCCTGAGATTGCACCTGTCGACACCACTCTTTACGACCTTCGCCAGAAGACTGGCACCATTCCAAGCATCCCACTCATCACAGGCAGCGTACTCAGCCGCAAGATGGCCGCTGGTGCCGAGAGCCTCGTTGTGGATGTGAAATGGGGTAACGGTTCGTTCATCAAGGATGTCGAGCAAGCCAAGATTCTTGCGCGCTCTATCACCCGAGTCGGTCGTTCCATGAAACGCCGTTGCGTAGCGCTCGTAACCGATATCAACCAACCACTTGGTGACAGTATCGGAACGGCCCTTGAGCTCAAGGAAGCAGTCGAACTACTCAAGGGTGAAGGTCCTGAGGATTTGAAGGAACTCGTGCTCAAGCTCGGCATGGAAATCGTTCGCCTTTCAGGTGTAGCAGGTTCCACTCTTTCTGCGAAACAAACAGTTCAACGTCATCTGGAAGACGGTTCGGCGCTTCAGAAATTCCGCGAAATGATCGAAGCTCAGGGCGGTGATGCGTCGTTCATCGACGATCCGGATAAACTTCTCACCGCTAAACACGTTCGCAAACTTCCTGCTCCAAAGCGTGGATACGTCCACACGATCAACGCAGGCATGATCGCACACGGTGTTCAGACTTTAGCAACCGACAAAAATGGAAAGATCGACCCTGCGGTTGGTATTTCCGAGATCAAGAAGGTTGGCACTCAGATGAAACAAGGTGAACCTCTCATCATGATTCATTACAACGATGAGGAACGCCTCGAGCCAGCACTCGAATACCTCAAGGGAGCGTTCCGTCTCGCACCCAAACGTCCAAATCCACCGGAACTGGTCGTTGAGCGAGTCGCTTAATCCATAAAGAGTTCGATCTTTCAGAGGGCGTTTGGGCAACCAAACGCTCTTTTTGTTTTCGACTGTTTCATGACCTCCATAATTAATAAAGAACATGGCCTTCGAACTTGATAAAGTCGTCCCGTGGGGGAGATCCCTTGCTGAATACACTGCGATGTTTGCACTCAATGAGGAAGATCTGAAAAAAAGGATCTTAGGTTGCGGCGACGGTCCTGCAAGTTTCAATGCTGAACTCACTGCGAAGGGAGGAAGTGTCGTCTCCATCGACCCACTCTACCAATACAACGCCGAGCAGATTTCGACCCGTTTCAAAGAAACCTACGATGAAGTCATGGTGAAAACCGCCGAAAACGCGGATGAGTTTGTCTGGAAACACATTGGTTCGGTTGAGGAACTCGGCAAAATTCGCACGAGAGCAATGCAGGATTTCATCGCCGATTACCCAGATGGCAAAGCGGAAGGTCGATACATCAACGGATCCACCGAAGCATTGCCTTTTGAGGATGATGCTTTCGATCTGGGACTTAGCTCCCATTTTCTATTCCTTTACAGCCAACTACTCGATTTGGATTTCCACATTGAATCCCTCACTGAAATGTGCCGAGTGTGTCAGGAAATCAGGACATTTCCACTCCTGCAACTAGGGACTACTCCTTCGCCTCTAGTTGAACCTGTTCAGGAATATTTTGAGAAAAAAGGACGATACTCGGTTTCAATCCAGAAAGTTCCATTCGAATTTCAAAAAGGCGGGAATGAAATGTTGGTCATTAAACGTCACTAGCCAATCGGATTCAGAGGAGCATGATCGATAGAATTAAAACGCAAACAAAAGAGAATATCAGATAAACGCCCCAGATAAATTGGATTAAAACCATGTATGCAATTGAAGCTCGATAACTTAATTCATACACCTTTTTGATCAAGAGTATCGGACAAACGCATAGCCATCCCAGAGCAAAAAGATCCAACACGATCTCAATATGCGCAATGAAAGGCTCAAGTAGACTTGACCAACCATCGGTAAAGGTGATCCACAGAAATGTGTGAGTCTGCAGGTTCAAAGCGACAACCAAGTGCTCGATATAGACATATTGGTATTTCCTGAACAATAGCCAAAACACAAAGGCTATGAAAAAAACTCCTATCATGAATGCTTTAGGCAGGATTTTGAAAAACTTCGATTCAAGCGACTCCCCGTCTTGCAATTCATCTAGAAACCAAAGGCCGATAGGGCTCATCTCGGAATCCTCAAGAGACTGCTTCACCTCAATTCGGTCCGCTTGACTCATCGAATAAGTGGAGTCGCGATCGCTGGATAGCGAAACAAAGAAGATCAAACTAACGAACAGGTAAGTACGAAGCGGAGGAATCTGGGAAATTCTTTTCCCTTCAAGAAAAGACTTAGTCACCTTCCACGGCATAAAGGTCAGATGAAAAAGACCTCTCAGAAGTTTGCCCTCAAAATTGAAGCAACTAGACAGAACATCATTAACAATTCCACCCCAATCCTTTTTGAAATCA
>JAKSBQ010000247.1 GCA_022361075.1 Opitutales bacterium
CACACCCGCATGTCTAAAGGTGTGGCGTTCGGAGCAGACTCTGGGACGGTCGCACTGGCTCTCGCGACAGGTGAAGCGACCATGCCGATCCCGGAATCAGTCAAAGTGACCTTTAAGGGCGATTTAAAGGACCACATGGATTTCCGTGATGTGGTGCACGCCACACAGGCCCAAATGTTGAAAAAATTTGGGGATAACGTGTTCCAGGGAAGAGTCATTGAGGTTCACATCGGCACCCTACCCGCCGACCAGGCGTTTACCTTCACCGACTGGACAGCCGAGATGAAAGCGAAGGCTTCCATCTGTATTTCACTGGATGACACCTTGATTGAGTCCCTGAAGATCGCGAAAAGCAGGATTCAGATCATGATCGACAAGGGCATGGACAACGAAAAGCAAGTCCTGCAAGGGTTGATTGACAGAGCGAATAAGCGAATTGCAGAGATTCGATCAGGTGAGAAGCCCGCGATAACTCCCGACGCCAACGCCAAGTATTTTGCGGAACTCGTGGTAGATCTGAATGAAATCGTTGAGCCGATGATCGCCGATCCTGACGTTCACAACGAGGACGTCTCCAAAAGATACACCCACGATACGATTAGAGAGGTCTCCTACTACAGAGGAAAGAAGGAGGTAGACCTCGGTTTTGTCGGTTCCTGCATGGTCCACAAGGGAGATTTGAAAGTCGTTTCCCAGATGCTCAAGAATCTTGAGGAGCAACAAGGCAAAGTTGAGTTTAAGGCTCCTCTGGTCGTTACCGCTCCCACTTACAACATCATCGATGAGCTGAAAGAGGAAGGAGACTGGGACATGCTGCAGAAGTACTCTGGCTTCGAATTCGACGACAATGCCCCCAAAGAAACCGCGCGCACGGAATACGAAAACATGATGTATCTCGAGCGCCCTGGTTGTAACCTCTGCATGGGCAACCAGGAAAAGGCTGCAAAGGGTGATACGGTCATGGCCACCTCCACCCGTCTGTTCCAAGGCAGAGTCGTGGCTGATTCAGATCGTAAAAAAGGTGAATCTCTACTCGCTTCGACCCCAGTAGTGGTTCTTTCCGCAATTCTCGGCAGAATTCCAACAATGAACGAATACACTGCTTCGGTTGAGGGGATTAAACTCACCAAATTTGCTCCTCCCATCGGACAGTTGAGTAGTTAAAGAGCTCCCGCGCGGGCACGAATAGATCATGATGAAGCGAGAGAAGCCCTTCTTGCTTCAGCTAGTTTTGCACTTGTTGCGCCTAAATCCCAGATCACTCGTACCGCTTGCTCAAAGCCCTATCTGCTTTCTCCCTGTTGCAAGTTAGTCGGCCAGAGGTCGCAATTATTTCTCCGAACGTCCTTAAACGTCACTTAAAGCATCACTGTAGAAACTTTTTAAAGTCCACCGAAACCGAGTTTTGCAATATTTGATCTGCCCCTTCAATTCATCCCACACTTTTATGTTAGATGAAAGCAAGTAAAGCATTGTGCATCAGACACACAGCCTCGAGTGCGGTGCTCTCAACAACGTTAGTTTGAATGACACACTAACCCTAGTGTGGGTAACGCACTAACGTTAGTGTGCCAGACAAACGAAATCAAAATAGAGGAGTAAGCCATTCCGCCACAAAAAGACTTAAAATAGAAAAGATACCACTCCTCAGCTAAAAGATTTGATCCAGCACAACGCTTAAAGTTTATTGAAACTGCTCCACGAAAACCATGAGCCTCGACCCCAATCCAGCAAAAATCTCTAACCTGGCAGTCGTGTGAACTACTGCCAGCTCCACAGTCTGAAATCCACCACTTCGACGTTAGCTAATAAAAATGGCTAGGTATAACGAAACAGAAAGAATAGGTGTCAATGCGATTGAACAAATCATTTTAAAAGAGTTTGGCTGGATATTCAGAGAACAACCAGTCGTTGATATGGGAATCGACGCTCACATAGAAAAAACCGAGAATGGAGACCCAAAAGGTAAACTGATAGCTGTTCAGATAAAATCAGGTTCAAGTCATTTCAAAGATAAGGAAGAAAGTCTTACATTTTATGGAAAACTGGAACATTTGGAGTATTGGAGAGGACACTCATTACCAGTAATAATCGTAGCATATATTCCTGAACAGAACATCGCGTATTGGGAAGCGATTGAGGAATCGAAAATTATAACGACAAAAACATCGTGGAAGATTGATATCCCAAAGAAAAATGTTTTGGGGTTAGAAACAAAAGTAAAACTGGAAGAGTATTTTAAAGGATCATTGCAACAACAAAAATTGAGGCAATTAGCGATTGATGAGCCACTGATGCGGCATATCAAAAATGGTGGAAAAGTTTCACTAGAATTGGAAAATTGGGTAAACAAGTCATTGGGAAGAACTCCGGTAAAAGTTTATATCCACGATGAATCCGGGAATGAGATTCTAGAGCAAGAATGGTTTCAAATTTATACAGGATATACTATCGAAGAGCTAGCCAGGGTCTTATTTCCTTGGGCAGATGTATTTGTGGACGAAGAATTCTTCGAGAATAACCAAGACATTTATCCTGACTGGAATCACGATTATTACTCTGAAATTCCCAAACAAAGGAGAAGGATATACCCATATTCAGAATCAAGTGGTGAAGTTGAGCTTTACAGACTGGAACTAGTCCTGAATGAAGTAGGTAAGTCATTTCTAGTACTAAGTGAATACTTGAACAAAAAATAAGCTAACAAAATGGAACACAAAAACTACTTTTTGCTCCGCTGCAAGTAGCCCACACTTAGACATTCTGCAAAACCATTTGTGAAAACTAAATTCTCACCTCAAGGCACATTTGCAAATGCGGTCTAAACAGTCAGTTCTACTTCAATTTTTCACGAGCACGCTTCGTTTCAATTAGAAGATTCCGCTATTGAATCGAAACATTCCACTGCTGAGCAGCAGATTCGTTACTCTCCCATTGAATGCGCAAGTAAACGCGTCCCTCAAATACGCCATCCGAAGGAGTGGGATTTCCCTGGGGACCCAGCTCTGGAGGCAGCTTCCATTTGGCGCCCACTGGTGAGATGTTATGAAACAAATAAAGTCCATCTTCTTCCGGATAATACCAAATTGCATTAGCCGGAATTTCCCCGTTCACAGGATTTAGAACACCTAAATACAGTTCATCGGGATTCCCGAATCCAATCTTACTCCCATCTTTAAAACGGAATTCTGCCCAATGCCAATTGGTGAAATAGCCCTCAAATTCCGGAAAATTCCATACTTTTGCAGGAATGGAACTCATTTTGTCCATTTCCCAGACATCAAGAGTTCCTCCTTTTAATCGATTTTTCCACACACGTGCCGGCCCCTCCCCTAACCAGCGTTTGCTCATCATGCTTTCCTCAAAACAAGAGAATCCTATTCCAACATATTCATAACGATCTTCCGGGATGGTAAATTTGTAATGTAATTCGATTTTTCCGTTTTGATGAAAGGTCCAGTCAAGAAAATCAAAGCCTCTGACCTCTGTCATATTGATGGATACAGTCCCATCCCTGTTCCCTTCCATTTTTGAAACTTGCCCCCCACTAGTGCCCGACTCAATAATTCTGTCCGATGTGGCAGCCACCCAAAACGGCATAAGCTCAAAAGGAAGTTCTTCAATAGCATTAAATCCGTTTTTCTTACTGTATTGAACGCCACACCGGGTAAGAATCTCGTTCTCATTCAAATTCGTATCCGAAACGTTTTCTCCAAATAAGGCATTCACAAGCTTCTCGGACTCTGCAACATTCCAGCACCACGAATCCACCTCGCTTCCTTTGTTGTCAAAAGCTCTCAAAACCATTGCATCGTATTGCCGCCAGTCTTCAGACAGAGGGATATGAATCCTAACCGATTCGCCAGGCTCAGCATCAGGTCCCTCCAGCGATCCGCTCCTGACAGTCCGATGCCCCGATCTGCTTTCCACAGGTTTTGTGAAATGAATCAACTCCCATTCGAATCGACACTGATTCAGATTAATCTGATCAAAAGCATTTTTTACCAAAATCTTCCCATCAAATCCTTCCTCAACTCGTTCCATCGCGACTTGAACGGGTGACCATATTTTTCGAATCGTATAAAAACTTCCCTCTTTCTCACCATTTGGTCCCAAAATACCATCAGGAGCCGCATTACCGCTGGAGTCCATTAACTGATTCAAGTCGGTCCGCACCAGACTTTCATCATAAAAAGCCCAGAAGACGAGTCCCCCACCTACATCGGATTCGGAAAGAAGCGTCCAATACTCTTCAAGTCCGGCTCCACCACCTCCATCATAAAGAGCATGCAAACACTCCATTGGACACACTATATTTTCATCCTTAACACGCTCTGACAATTGCTCAAAAGAAGGATAAAAACGTGTGTCCACAGCAGAATGCCCCGGCGTAACCACACTTGGCATTTTTGCCGCTCTGGGCTCATTGCGAAGTGCACGCCGTCCCTGGATGTCCCATCGATAAAAAACAGGCTCCAGTTCCGGATTATAAGCACGATGATTTCCATTCCCCCACAGGATTACGGAAGGGTGATTGACGTCTCGGATGACCGTCTCCTTAACGATTTGAGTTCCAATCTGAGTTTCCAGAGGCGCATGCCATCCCGTAATCTCCACCATTACGAGAAGCCCCATCGCGTCACACAAATCGAGAAAACTTACGTCCGGTGGATAATGACAACAACGGACAAAGTTCATGTTCAACTCCTTCATACGCTTAATGTCCTCCACGTGATCTTCGTAACTGAGCGCACGAGCAGTATCCGGACGAAACGAATGACGATTCGCACCCTTGAGAAGGATTCGTTTTCCATTCAAATAAAAACCATCGTGATCACGCACCTCGAAGGTTCGAAAACCAATTCGTTTCTCAACCTCGTGCTCAACTCGCCCCTGTTGCTTCAGTTGCACAATCAACCGATACAGATTCGGTTCTTCATGCGACCAGGGTTTAATATCTGCAACATGCGTGGACAGTTGAGTTAGCTGATTTTGAGACACCGGGATGTTCTTAGTAAATCTGCAAAGCTGCTTTGTATCGTCCCAAACTTGTAGCTCTATCGAGTCACTCGCTTTCACACTGGGATGGTACACATCGACCAGCAAATTCCCGTTCATCTCTGCATGACTGGCGATACGATCGATATGCTCGATGGGCAGGGATTCAATGTAGACAGCACGAAAAATACCGCCGAAAAGCCAATAGTCTGCCTGGCGCTCTGATTTTTGCACGCTCTCATTTTGCGAAGACTTCCAAACTTTTACCTCCAGCAGGTTATCACCATCTTTGAGATATGCAGTGATGTCATACGAAAACTCCGTAAATCCACCTTGATGAACCGGACCGACAATTTGTCCATTCAATGTCACCTCGGTATCTGTCATAGAACCCTGAAATACAATTCGATACACCCGATCCTGTCTTTTCGAAAATCTAAAATGAGTCCGGTATTCTCCGATCTCAGGAAGTTCTTTCCAATTCTTGTAGTCCCTTCCATACGTATAATAACCAAAGCCCTGGGTCTCCCAGTTAGATGGCACTGCTATTGGAGTCCACTCGCCACTCTGTCGTCCCGTGTTAATCTTGAAATCCCAAAGTACGGCAGAAGATTCATTTTTTCCCGATAGAAACGTTAACTCACTCCTTTGAGCTAACAGTGAAATAGAAAAGAAAAACAGGAAGAACAGAGTAAGCTGAATAGTTTTCATCGCAGGTCACGCTTCTTGATAAAACCGAAACACTAAACGTTATCGGTATCACAAAAAAGAAGCATAAAACTTAGGGATTAAAATTAGGGTAAAGGCACACTCTATCAGAAACTCCCGCAAACCACTATCCATAATGTATCAAAAACTATGAATCAGGTTACAAATGGACCATTTTCCAAAAAACAGAATGAAACAAGGCACACTGCCCCTACTGGGATAGCCCTTCTCAAAGAGCATTCATTCTACGACTAAGTGTTTCTACTTCATGCTTCCTCCACTTCCTTCCAGTCAACCCTCTAAAATCATTCAATTGCTCCGGTCCTCGAAATCCGATGACGAATAAGTGGGATCTGGATAACAATGGAGACGGCTGCCAGTATCATATTAGGGCGATACATTTAAATTCAGCCACTCCTCAAACTCAAATACACAACTCACTATCAACAAAACGCTTACAACATTCACCTTGTCTACTCAACAAGCATGCAATATAATGAAAGACATGAATGTTCCCTCCATTTGCCTCCGATTACTTCCCGTGTTACGCGAAATTCCACGTCCTGTAATGTAACTGTTATGAATAATGATTTAGAAATATCAGAAATAGACATTGATCGAGTTCAAAACGTCTACAGGTTCGGTGGAGAAAAAATTTACAGGACGTGGAAAGAAGTAGGTAAAAAAGGAGAATGTTCCTACTCGATTTCAGAATTTGATGGAAATCACTACGAATACAGTGCTTTCGGTGCAAATACGGAACGAAGAGTTAGATCAATTATTGTAACAGGCATTTTAGGTTCAGTCTTATATTTTGGTTTCGTTGAACATCTTGTTCTAAAGATTTTAGGTATCCTGTTTCTTTCGCTTTTAGTCATCTTGGTTCCAACACTGATATCTATGTTGAAAACGACACATTGGGTGGCTTTTTCCAGTCATAATGGAGATGGAATTATTAGTTTCAGAATAGAAGGGTTGAAGGGAATCACTAAAGAAGAGCTGATCGACAAAGTGACCATACACATTCAGAGTCATAACAAGTCGGCAGAGAGAAACTCCGCTTCGCTCCGTTCCTCACCTTAGCGTTAGGTAAAAATATGGAAAAACGTTGGAAAAAACTCCAAGAAACTCGAGACGATTACCTTGTTGGGTATCTTCCGTCCAGCATTCACAATCATTGGGCTGTTTTAACGATAACCTATATTAACGACGTCAATGATTTTGATAAAGTTGAACAGGATTTGCTTAAAGAAATCAAATCTTGGATTGAAAGATATCCAATTCCGTTGATGGGAGTCGCTCGTCAACCTGATCGTGAAATCATTCCATTTAGAAAGTCATCCCATGAAGAGTTTTTGTATGCATATCCAAGTGCAGAAAATCTAATGATAATTTATGATTCTAAAGATGATTTGGATAACAAGATTGATAGAAAGTATAAGTCAACTGAACATCGTTGTGAAGTATATCGAGAACTGGATTATGTCTCTGATGAAGAAATAGAAGAGACATTAAAAGAAAGGGTCAAAATGGTCCGTATGGCAAAAGCGATTGTCATTATTTGGGGTGTCGTCATTCCCATAGCTATCGCAATCTTGGGTTACTTTAACCTATTTCTCGTAGGTTTCATCGCAACGGTCTATAGTATCTGGAAGGCAATTGATAAGTATCTTCAATTAAAAGGAATTAAGAAAGAATCAGATTCAGAAAAGGCAAAAAAAGAAGATGAAAGATTACGAGATCATCATCACTATCACTGCAAGTTGAACCCTGCTGGATTCCATCGTTTAAGAAACGAAAACTTCAATAAAATGAACCGAGATAGCACATTGAAAGACTTCAACAACATAAAAGAAAATCAAACCTAATAAGACGGCGGAGAGGAACTGCGAGAAGCTCCGCTTCTCTTGTCCCTCACCTCCACGTTATAAAAAGAAACACATGAATGACTCGATGTATGAACTTGCTGGTATTCTCCGAACTCAATACCAACAAAAAATCAATAACATACACATTTGGACATCTGTTTCTCACGATGCCCTTCAAGCCGCCAGCCTGAATTCCGACTTCTTAAAAACGGGAAAGTTTAATGTTCCTTCTAGTTCCAAAACAAAAGGGACAAAAACAAAATCAATAAAAAGAAGTTCAGATACTGTTAAACGTATTTTGAATCAGGCGCAATCGAAGGATTTTTACCATCTTGTCCAAACCTATATCGTAACACAGATTGAGGCATTTTTTAGTGATTTGGTTACTGGAGTTTTGATAAGGGATACGAGACGATTAAAAACGAATGTTAAAGGAATAGACCAAGCGAACAAAATTGAAATAGAGTCTATTGTTGATTCATCCAGCCTTGAGGAAGTTTTTAACAAAATAATTGAAAAAGAAACCATTGGGTTATTTTATGCTTCTCCTCTAAAACAACGGGAGTATTTCAAAAGGTAATCGGCTTAAAAAAGCATGACGACTTAGAACCGTTGTTCGATAAATGGTATGAATATAAAGCTACAAGGGATTTGATTGTTCACAATTCAGGAGTTGTGAACAAAATATATCTGACGAAAGCAGGTGATTTAGCTCGTTGGACGTTGGATTCAGAAATTGATCTAGATAAAGAATACATGAATCAATTGGTTGCCGACTGTAAGTCATTAGTAGGGAAGATCTGTTCAACAATCCAAAAAGAAACCAAATTATAAAAAGTCCGTCATGAGGAATTCTGAACCGCTCCGCGATTCAGAATTCCACACCTCGACGTTAGTGTAAAAGATTTTCTCAAATTCGTCATAGATGTTCGGTCAAAGCAGTACTGACCACGTTGTCAAAGGAGTGTTGATCGGGCAGTCAAAGCACCTTTGACTGAGTGGTCAAAGAGCATTTGAAAAAGAGTAAAAATTGAAAAGAAGCCACTTAGACGCAGAAAAGAAATAAAAAGTAAGAATCCACTCCTCTGCTAAAAAGAATTGATTCAGCACCACGCTAAAAGTTTATTGGATTTGCTCCACGAATCATATGAACCTCAATCCCCAATTTAACAAAGGGCACTAACAAGGTGCTTATTTAAACTTCGCTCGTGCTTCGCTCCGTTCACCACCTCAACGTTAGGTAAAAGAAATGAAAAACACATCTGTCAGGAGATTTCTCTCCGTCATAGCTCCTTTGACTGCTTTGCTGCAGTTGAATGCCTCAAACTCAAATATTCCAAACGAGATGATCGGAGACTGGGAAGGTGATACCCAAGTAATTGTCCTTTGGTGTAACCAGAAAATAATTCCTGTTTCGCTTAGCTTAAGCGAGGATGGAAGTATCGACGGAAAAATAGGTGACGCTGACCTTAGAAATGCGAACCTCAAAAAGAAGAGGAATTGGTTTGGCTCGAAAGACGATAAAAGAACAAAATATATAGTTAAAGGAGATCTCGAAGGTTCAATTGTAGAAGCCGAGGATATATCAAGGCCTCAAGTCTTTATCCATCTACGAATTGAAAACAATAAGCTGTCGGGATCGCTAGCAACAAGTGGCTCAAAGATCGGAGGGAAAGAAAACATGATCTTGACCACAACTTCTCTCAAATTATCTAGAAAAATTACGTCAAATAAAACCTAACAAGGCATGTGTTGGAATTTCGAGCCGCTCGGCTTCTCGAAATCCCACACTTTGACGTTAGTGGAAAGACAAAGTGAACAGCATCATTGGAACCAATGTCATATTACCGTCTGCCGACCTTTCCATCGAGGCTTGGTAAGCCTTTCCAATTACCGTTGGAAATACCTTCCATAGGGCGTTGGAATACCTTTCCAAAAGAAAAAAAAGATATCCACTCCTCTGTTAAAAAGAATTGATCCAGCACCACGCTAAAAGTTTATTGGAGCTGCTCCACGAATCACATGAACCCCTTCCCCAATTTTACAGAAGGCACTAACAAGGCGGCGGAGAGAAACTCCGCTACGCTCCATTCCTCACCCTGACGTGGGAAAACAAAATCAAAAGAATGAGTTTCAAATTCATAATAAACCGATCGTTCTTATTCTTCTGGCTAACCTTAAGTATTTATAGTCTATGCCTTGCTACAGACTATTCTAAAATCGAAGATCTTTTAGCCCCAATAACCACAAGCGTAAAGGAGAGCATTGATCCCGAAACATCGCCCGGGATAGTGTTTCAGGCCATATGGAAAGATGAAGTTATTTATTCTCATCACTATGGACTTGCTGACATTGAAAACGGAACACCACTTACTTCCTCGACAGCAATTAGGTTAGCGTCTTTGAGCAAGGCATTCACCGCAATGGCAGTCATGATCTTAGCCGATGAAAAAAAGCTTTCTGTCGATTCCCCAGTTCACACGATTATCCCTGAGCTAAGGCATTTTAAAGACATAACTATTCGGCACTTACTGAACCATACTTCCGGAATTCCCGACTACTACAACTCTGACCTAATCCTGAACGATAATTACGATATGAAATGTAAAATGCGTAACCAGGATTTGGTTGCACTTTATCAAAATTGGGGAGAGCTAAAATTTACTCCAGGAAGTCGATTTCAATACAGTAACCCAGGATACGAGGTCTTGGCCCTTATAATTGAAAGAATAGCTGAAAAAAAATATGGTGATTTTCTGAATTGCCGAATATTCGAGCCACTTGGAATGATGAATTCAGTGGTTAGGGAAAATCCCGACGTTTTAGTAGAACATTCAGCCCTTGGGTACAGAAAAAGTAACGACAAGAAACAGCAATGGATTGTTAATGATGAGCATTGGGCCAATGGCATTCTTGGAGCAGGCGGGATTTACGCTTCACTGGATGACCTTCGAAAATGGACTAAAGCAATTCGAAATCGATCTCTAATAAGCGAAGAAATGTCGATGCAAGCATTTGCATCAGTTGAACTATCAGATGGTTCAACTTCCAGTTATGGATTTGGCTGGGTACTTTCCAAGATCAAAGGACATCATGCAATTCATCATACCGGAAGCTGGGTTGGGTTTCGAACTGCCATCGCAATATTTCCCGATAACGACCTTGAGATTATCGTCTTGTCGAATTCAAGCACAGCGAATCCAGCCATGCTAAGAAACACTATTGCGGAATTTTTACTAAAAGAACTAATAGATTGAAAATATAAATCTCCACCAGGGCAGTTCGTGTGAATTTCTACTCGCTCCGCTCCTCAAAATCCACCACTTTGACGTTCGATACAAAGAAAAGGCAATGGCACATACACGAAAAGATACCCTCGTCAAAGCTCCTGAGTAGTGGAAGCATTTGCGCCCATTTAATAAAAGACGGTGCGCGAAACAAGAGCGGCAAGCATCGAAAAAAGATAAGGAAGAAAAATGAATTACGACGAATTTGAGAAAGAATTGATGGAACATGAGGATGAAATTCTGGCGAATGCTAGATATCCGACTGATCGTGAAAAAAAACTGCTTCAAGAAGCAGCTCGTAACACACTAAATAAAGATAAGAGAATCAACATCCGCATATCCTCACGCGACCTGGGATCTCTGCAGCGTCGAGCAAACCAATACGGAATGCCATATCAGACGCTAATTTCAAGTATTCTTCACCGTTACATATCAGGTGACCTAACAGAATCAATAATCGAACAAGGTGTTTCGAGGAATACCGGGCAAGCTCGTCATCCCTCAAACTAGATGTTATCCAATAAATGGAATCAAATCTGCAAGAGTTACTTAAGAAAGTTCGAAATTGTGTGATATGTGAATCAGACCTGCCCCACGGAGTCCGGCCAGTATTGCAGGTTGATCGAGAGGCAAAAATCCTTGTAGTGGGTCAAGCTCCCGGCCGGAAAGTACATGAATCAGGCATTCCTTTTGATGACGCAAGCGGAGAACGTTTACGCAATTGGATGGGAATTGGCTGTGATGTATTTTATGACGTGTCTAAAGTTGCGATACTCCCGATGGGGTTTTGTTACCCGGGAAAAGGGAAATCAGGGGATCTTCCACCTCGAAAAATTTGTTCCGACACTTGGCGAAGTAACATTTTAAGTCGTCTTGATAAGATAGAACTTACTTTGGTTATAGGACAGTATGCAATGACTTATCATTTTCCAAATGAAGAAAGTAATTTGACTGAAATTGTTATGAATTGGAAAGCGTATTTCCCTAAGGCATTACCACTTCCCCATCCTAGCCCCAGGAATAACATTTGGCTTAAAAAGAACCCATGGTTTGAAGATCATGTGATTCCAGCATTACAGAAACGCGTCAAAAATATACTAGGCTAAACTGTCGCTGTAGACAACTTCAGGCATCGCTCTGCGCTAACCTCCGTGTCTATCGTAATCGTTGGAAAAAAATATTGAAGATTGAAGGATTCATAAAATTTGATAGCTTAAAAACATGTCCATAAAGGAACTGGTCATCGAAAAAATTAAAGAAATGCCTGAGACTTCCACGTTCGAGGAAATTGAGGAACGCATTCATTTCATGTCTGGAGTCCAGAAAGCAGTTAATTCTGTCGATTCTGGAAAGAGTTATTCAACTGACCAAATCCGTAATAAAATTAAGGAATGGACTACGAAGTAGAATTCTCTCCCGAATCTGCCGAAGATCTCAAATCAATCGTAAGCTACATAGCAATTGATAATCCAACGAGAGCCGAATCCTACGGAAATCAATTGGTCGATAGAGCATTAGAAATTAAAAATATGCCTCGGAAAGGCAGAATTGTTCCAGAATTTGGAAATCCAAACATACGGGAACTAATTGAAGGAAATTATAGAATTGTTTACAGAATTAGAGATGCAGAAGCCATGATTGATGTTTTACGATTTTGGCATGCAGCTCAAGGAACTCCCAAAATGTAAACCTCCAACAAGACGCTTGGAGCAACTCGTTTGGCTTTGCCATGCGAGCACTCCACTTTGACGTTCTCAGAAAATGAATTTAAAAACACTCCCATTCATCTTCCTCATGTCGATGTCATTTGGCATTTCAGCATCTTCAGATACGGATTCAGGGCTTCTCGAAAATGACCTTAGTACGTTTAAAGGAGCTCTTAAAACTCATCTCGATGCCATCGACAACCGAGACTATGAAAAATTAATAACGACACTCACAACTGAGGACACTCTTACTCTAATCTACCCTGAGGGCTATCTGATAAAGGAAAAAAGTAAATATTTGGACTCACATCGAAGTTTCTTCCAAGACGAATCATGGACACTCAACTACAGAATCATCAGAGAGGTAGAAAGCTCAGAGATGGGATTCGCTCTTTTAAAGTGTAGTTTTGACACGATCAATCCGGATGGCACGCCCTACCAAATAGATTATTTCTTAACATTGGTCTTCCAAAAGATTTCTGGGAAATGGCTTTTGGTTCACGATCAAAATACAAAATCGAAGTTCAAAAAAAGAGTCCTATCGATCCAAGAGATTTAAACACTTCAAAATCAAGATATGAGAACATGGCAGGTATTGGAATTTCTGCCAGTTCCGCGTCCAGAAACCTATCATCTTGACGTTGTGAAAAAAGTTGGGATCTAAATAAAAACCATTATTTTGGTCTTTTATGAATACTATTTTAAGCCCATTTACAGCGAGCATTTCGGAACTAAAGAAAAATCCGAGTAGTTTGCTAGTTGAGTCAGACGGTGAACCGGTAGCCATTCTTAACCACAATCGTCCAGCGGCTTACCTTATTCCAGCCTCCACTTATGAAAAAATGTTGGATATCATTGAAGATGCTGAACTTGCAAAGATTATCGAAGATAGAAAAGAAGAGAAAAACGATGCAATAGAAGTTTCAATTGATGATCTATAAGCTTAAATTCCTCCCCTCTGCACTCAAAGAATGGACCAAACTCGGTTCTACAGTCAGAGAGCAATTCAAAAAAAGTTGACCGAAAGACTTCAGAATCCCGAAATCCCCGCAGATAGCCTCAAAGGATTCCAGAACCATTATAAAATTAAAATACGAAATTCTGGTTACCGTCTCGCTTACGAAGTAGATAAAAAAGAGATTTCAGTTTATGTGATTGCAGTTGGAAAACGCGATCGCTCATCAGTTTACAAATCAGCCTCCAAACGAAAGAAACCCTAAATCACAACGAGACGCTTAAGACAACTTCGTGGAGCTCCGTTCCATACTTTTACGTTGAACGGAGCAAGAAGGAGCTTCAGTTACCCATTTCACTTCCCTACTTTTAGCCGCGGGTGTTGAATAAGGGGGACCTGAATCACGATTGAAAGGGCTGCCAAAATCAATGCTAACATACTGGTGGCCACCGGGCCGACGTAGGTGATCAACAAGAAGCCCACGAATGGAGATACGAATCCTCTCATACCAGTGAAGGCGGTGTGCACACTCATGTAGGCTCCGGTCTTGTCCGGCGGGGCTATTTTAGTCACCCAGAGACTCCACGCCACATTCCCTCCCCCATGCGCCACACCATGAATGGCCATCGCGATGATGAGCATGGTCAGGTCCTGATATCTGAAAAAGATGAAAATGCTGATTATCAATAAAGCGTTTAAAACTGTGCGAAGTGTGAGGAGATTCATCGAATCAAACAGGAAACCCCACACACGTGTGCTAAGGATTCTGCAAATGGCAGGAATGAGAACAATCACGAACGTGATTTGCTCATTGGTTGCCGCCACACCATATTCCGGCTGGGCCATGTATTCCACGCGTAAGGGAATAGTCATGAGATTGGCAAAACCAATACACATCCACGAAAGCAAGATCCAACCGAAGAGGCGATCCTTCCAACTTAGGGAAAGATTGCTGAAACCGGAGGAACTGTGCTTTGCCTCCACCACCGGCGAGGGCATGTAAAATGCCAACAACGCACTCGCCAAGGCCGACAGGCCAATCATGCGAAGAATCCACCGAAAATTGTCTATATTTGCGTCGAGCAGGTAACCTCCTCCGAATGCGAATCCCCCTGCTGCTAATGACGAAATCACAAAAAAGGTAGCGATTCGCTGCCCTCTCTGTTTCGCAGTATAGTTTTCCGAATAAGCGAAAATCATGAACGTCGGCACCAAGGCGTAACAGAGCAAGGAGGGAGCGATACAAAGCAAAAACACTGAAAAAGTGTTGGCGTAACTGGAACTAAACATGAGCAAACCCGAACTTGCCCAAAACAAGGACGCCCAGTGAGTCGCCTTTATCTTCGCCTTTGAAGTCAGTGATAGCACCAATGGACTGATCAGCAACCCAACCGAAATGCAAGCGGGCAGAATCGCCTTAAACATGGGGCCCGGCTGAAAATAACGAATTGCGATCAACAGCACAAAAGTGTGCATCCCCGATTCCAGAATGCCCGCAAATGGACTCCGTCCAAGATCCAGCGCGTAGGTTTTATTCCCTCTCGAACGTTTCTCGTCTGTGTTCAAGAGTGATTCATCCTTTCTGCTCAATCAGGCCGCAAATCAAGAGGCGCTCCAATCCAGCATCCTCTGAATCGGAGGTTTTGCCTTTTCGATCACATCCGGATCAACATCGATCTCAGGTTCCAGGGTTTCGAGACAACTGTGCAACTTCTCCAACGTGTTGAGTTTCATGAAACGACAGTCGTTACAGGCACAATTTTCAGTAGGTCCTGCGATAAAAGATTTGTTTGGAATCTCGTTGCGAAGCCTATGCAGCATCCCTGTCTCCGTCACAATGATGAAGGTATCCGCAGGGCTCGACTTACAGTAGTGAACCATCTTCTCAGTGCTGCACACTTCGTCTGCCATGAGCCTCACACTCTCCACGCACTCAGGGTGAGCCACTACAGGCGCACCTGGGTAATCCAGCTTAAGACGTTCAATCTGGTCTTTAGAGAACAGAATGTGCGCATAACAGCTACCTGGCCAAAGTTTGATGCGACGGTTCGTCTGACGTGCCACCCACTGCCCCAGGTTTTGGTCCGGAACAAACAAAATATCCCGGTCTTCCGGAACCTGCTGTACGATTTTCACCGCATTACCGCTTGTGCAAATCACGTCAGCGAGTGCTTTTACCCCGGCTGAGCAATTAATGTAGGCAACAACGTAATCGTTTGGGTTCTTTTCTTTGTAAGCCGCAAGTTTATCAGCAGGACAAGAGTCAGACAATGAACAACCCGCCTCAAGATCCGGAAGGATCACTCGCTTTCCCGGGTTGATGATCTTCGCAGTCTCCGCCATGAAGTGAACACCACAGAAGCAAATCACATCTGCATCGGTCTCCTGCGCGTTGTAAGCCAGGCCCAGGGAGTCACCCACGTGATCAGCGACATCCTGAATCTCCGCCACTTGGTAATTGTGCGCAAGAATCACCGCATTCTTCTCTTCCTTAAGGCGAAGGATGCTTTTTTGGAGCTCAGACAGTTCACGATGCTCATTTCCAGTCATCGTAACGATCACCGGATCAAGTGTGGTTTCAGCAGGCATTTTTTAAAAAATAAATTCAAAAATTTGGAGTCAAGACGGCTCTCGACCAATTTCATTCAACAGTTCCTTGTAGGCCGGATGACTGCGAATCGGATCCAAATCCTTATCCTGCATCATCCAATCAAAATCCGAGTAACCCATCTCAATCGCGGACATGAGCACCTCAACAGCTTCGCCCAATTGACCCATCAGTGCAAGACTGCAAGAAAGGTTGTAGTGGATCATCGGATCCTCCGGTCGCGCTTTGGACAACCGTAAATCCATGGAGAGCCCTTCCGCATTGCGCCCAACCTTGGTATAAAGCTGAGCAAGGATCTCCATCACGCGCACATCGTTTGAATCGCGTTTGTCGAGGTCCTCATAAAAACTAATCTCAAAATTGTATTCCTCCCCCATTGTGACAGACTCCTACTCTGATCATATTCAAAAGAACACTCATTCAAACTTCTTCTGAGATTTTTTTTGCCTCAATCTGAAGCCGCTGGGAAACCACTTTCATGCCAAGTTTTTCAGTCACTGCCTTGCCATACCATTCCATGAAAGGAGCATCCACCTCAATGATGCGATCAGTATCCACACAGATGACCTGAGCTTTGAAAGTCGTCGCGTTTCGGTTGGACATGTAAAACTTATAGTCTTTCCCAATATCAACTTCCTTCACCAGCCCGCTCTCAGTAAGAATCGGCAGCGTCCGGTAGACCGTCGCACGGGAGACGGAACGATCCAGCTCCCGAGCGTGCTCGAGCAACTCCTCGGCGGTGTAGTGGTCTTCCTCGTAGAAAGCAGCTTGAAAGATCGCCATGCGCTGGTGGGTCACTCGTAATCCTTTGGTTCCCAGGAATTTTCTAAAAATTTTCCAGGAATCAGACTGTTCCAGGGCATCAATATTGAAGGCTTCAGGGGATTGCATAATTCACTTATTGAGACTCAATTGAAATTCAACAAGAGATGGATGTCAATCGAACTCATTTCGAAAGACATCTTAAATCAATTGAAGCCTTCTGAAGCGCTAATCCCGCTCTTTCAACAGTAAAACCCTATTCCCCGGCAGCGTGTGTAGTGGAGAACTCTAGGTGACTACTTAAAAGACTCTTCCACTAGCTATTGGCTAAGTGCCTGTTCTATCGCATCAAAATCAGGCATCTGTTTCGGGTCATCAGAACTGGAAGCAAAAATGATCTCGCCCTCTTTATTCACGACAAACGCTGAGCGTTTCGCTACTCCCTTGTATCCAATGAAATCTTCATAAAGCACATCGTAAGATTCGGATACCACTTTGTTAAAATCGCTCAGGAGAGGAAAGTTAATATTATCCTGCTTAGCCATCACCTCTTGGGCAAAAGGATTATCGACACTAATACCGTAGACTGCCGCATCCAACTCTGAAAATTGGGCCAGACGATCCCTCATAATGCACATTTCCTCAACACATACGCTAGTAAAAGCAAATGGAAAGAAAAGGAGCACGACATTGTCCTTTCCTTTATGATCGGAAAGAGAAAAATCTTTGAGACCATCTTCTGTTTTAGATTTGAGAGTAAACTCAGGAGCTTGGGTTCCGATTGCTAGTGCCATAATTAATATAATGTTACAGGTTTACGAAGTTGAGCTATAAATCGTGCTCCAGGAAACGAGGAAATCAAATCAATGACCCAGTTCAAAAAGCATTAGAAAAACGTCTACTACTGCAAATAATAACATTAGACTACTTTCACTGGTACCCAGAGCAAAACAAGTCATGCATTCGGGATTGTAAAATGAAAGGTGGATCCGACATTTTTCTCAGAATCCACCCAAATCATTCCCCCATGCGCCCGGATGATCGCCTGGACATAAGACAGCCCAAGCCCCTCGCCTTCTACATTGTTCCCCTCACCTCGTCTGAAGGGCTGAAAAATGAGTTCCCTGATCTTATCATCCATTCCGATCCCGTTGTCTCGGACTAAAACCTCAACACCTTCTTCGGATTTGATGGAGCTAATTTCGATAAACGAATCCCGATCCTCCGAACGATACACGATCGCGTTTTTAAGGAGATTGGAAAAAATCTGATACAACCCGAGAGCATCCGCATCAACAAACGGAAGTTCGTTTAACTTCATTTCTACCCGTCCCTCATCTGCCCACTGTTTAAGTGTATCCCATGCTTTTTTGATACTTTCATTCAGATCAATCTTCTCGATCTTCAGTTCTCTGCCACCCGTTTTATTGATCTCTGAAAGCTTATTGATGAGCTGAGTCATGGACTCTACAGAAGTCTCAATATACTCAAGAGATTCACTGATCTGTTCACGCGGGCATTTTTCACACTCGACATCTGCTTTTAGAACATCCACAAAGCCCTGCACATTAGTGAGAGGAACTCTCAGATCGTGAGACAAAATCGTGGAATACTGCTTCATCTCGTCGTTGTGGCGCTTCGTTTCCTTTGCATAACGCTTGAGCTTCTCATCCGCTCGGTTTTTTTCAGTCACGTCTACGCTAACCGCCATGGAGCGAATAAACCTACCATCAGCATCATTTTCAGATATTGCGGACATCAAAACTTCCACAATGCTTCCGTCTTTACAAACGAAAGAATAAGGAACGTCGTACATGGCCCCCATCTTCATAAAGTCAGGGATGTGCACGTTGACCGCTCTATTTTGAGACTCCTTTGTTAAAAAATCAATAGACCTTTTGCCGATAACCTCTTCCTTGGAGTATCCGAGTTTCTCACACCAAAAATCACTGACACTCACCAACACACCATTTTGATCAATGGAGTGCAGCATGATCGGCGTCTTGTTGTAGAGCGTCCGAAACTGCTTCTCCCGATAGACCAACTCTTTACGCTGACGGTGCAGATCGAGGAAAATTTTAACTTTTCCCTTCAAAATTTTAGGAACAATCGGCTTCGTTACAAAATCCACAGCACCCGACTCCACTCCACGAATCAGGTGGTAGTCTTCCGAATAAATCGCGGAGACGAAGATCACAGGTAGATACTCCGTTCTGGCTTCCTGACGCATCAGCTCCACCGTCTCGTAACCATCCATCTCCGGCATTTGCACATCGACTAATGCCAATGCAAAATCGTGATCTAACGTCAGTGCCAGTGCTTCGTTACCGGAAGTCGCCCGATAAAACTCTGCACCGAGATTCGAGAGCACCTTTTCAAGTGCGACGATATTCTCCATTCGGTCATCAACTAGTAGGATAGGCAGTTCCATGGATTTACTGGTATAACCAAACTCTCATTACCGAAAATAATCGATCCGTATCGACAGGCTTTGTGATGTAGTCGTTCGCCCCCGCATCGATGCACTTCTGCCGATCCTCTTTCATCGCCTTGGCAGTGACACAGATGATCGGCAACTTCACATGTTCTTTCATCTCGCGGATCCGCCTGGTCGCCTCCAACCCATCCATCACGGGCATCATCACATCCATCAAGATCATATCCAGGTCTGGATTCTCCTCCAAAGCCTCGATAGCCTTCTGCCCGTTTGCAGCTTTAATCACCTCCATATTTTTGCCAGCCAGGAGCTTGGACAACGCGAACACGTTTCGCATATCATCGTCCACGAGAAGCACTTTTTTTCCTTCCAGAATCGAATCGGAATCGTGCAGTTTTTGGATCATCTCTCGCTTCTCAGAAGGCAGTTCTTCGATTACCTGATGAAGAAAAAGTGCAGTTTCATCCAGAAGTCTCTCCGACGAGCGAACCCCCTTGATGATGATGGACTTCGAGTAATTTTGCAGCTCAAACTCCATTTCTTTAGAGATTTCCTGCCCGGTGTGAATCACGATTGGCGGGAGGTCGACGCCGTTTTCGTTTTTCAAAATCTTCAACAAATCGATACCCGACATATCCGGCAAACCCACATCCAGAATGATGCAATCGAAGGACTTACTCTTCATCTGTTTGAGCGCCGTTTTCCCATCCTCAGCGATCGAGATCGAGATGCCCTCATTCCGAATTAAACGGGTAAGACTTTCCTGCGCTTCTTTATCATCCTCAACGATAAGCAGTTCTTTGATGCCCTTCTCAATGAAAGATTCGATTTTGGAGAACGAATCGGTAAGCTGATCGGAGTCCACCGGTTTCTGCAAGAAGCCAATGGCTCCTTTTTTGAGAGCTTCGATCGAGTGCGAATCCGCCGATATCATATGTATGGGAATATGGCGGGTCTTGTCATTTTCTTTCAAACGATCCAGAACCTCCCATCCCTGGATACCAGGGAGATGAATGTCGAGAATAACGGCGCTGGGCGCGTGTTTTTCAGCCAACTCCAATCCTAACTCTCCTGAAGTTGCATGAATGAACTTAAACCCTCGCTTCCTGGACAATCGCTTCAGGGTTCGAGCAAAATCAGTGTCATCCTCGATCACCAAGAGCGAGCGATCCCCCTCAGACAACGATTTCAAATCGTCTGCAATCGTTTTGGGAACCTGTGGTGTCTTCTCAGACTCCACAACTTCATTCTTTTTGGAGCCCTCTTCCTCCGTCTCACTCAGTTCAACAACCTCCTCGACGGGCACCAGTAAGGTGAAAGTGGAGCCCTTATTTTCCACACTTTGAACCGATATTTCGATATTCATCAGTTTGCAGAGTTCCCGAGTAATCGAAAGGCCCAAACCGGATCCTCCAAAACGCCTCGATATCCCTCCATCGACCTGCTGAAATGCCTCAAAAATTTCGGCCTGTTTCTTCTCGGGAATCCCTATTCCCGTATCAATCACTTGCAGCCTAAGCATGTTATTGTTTTTGGGACTTCGTCCAGCCATGAGTTCCACCTTCCCTTCCTGGGTGAACTTAACCGCATTGGAAAGCAGGTTGGTCAGGATCTGGATGATTCGTTGGGAATCGGTCACAATACTCTCCGGCAGATCATCACTTCGAAGAATCGAGAGCGAAATACCTTTTTCTTTAGCAAGCGGGCTGAATCGTCGAATCAGCGAATCGAAGCAAGAATCGAGATTCATTGGTTCGAAGTGCATTGCAAGTTTCCCTGCTTCGATTTTCGACAAGTCCAGGATATCATTGATGAGATGCAATAAGTCGTTTCCACCCTTGTGAATGATAGAAGCAGACTCGATTTGCTCTTCATCGAGATTCCCGGTCGTGTTGTCCATCAAGTCTTTGGACAAAATCAGCAGACTATTCAAAGGCGTCCGCAACTCGTGAGACATGTTCGCAAGAAATTCCGACTTGTAGCGACTCGTGATTTCCAGCTGCTCGGCTTTGGCTTCAAGGTCTTTCTGTGCTTTTTCAAGAAAACGATTTTTACGATCAATCTCAGTTTTCTGTTTCTCAAGGTATTCGTTTTTCTCTTCCAGCTCTTCGTTGGTCGTGGCCAGCTCTTCCTGCTGCATCTGAAGCTGAGCTTCCGACTCGCGAAGCCTTTTGGTGTGGTTTTCAAGCTCCTCGTTCGTTGCCCTGAGCTCTTCCTTCTGGTTCTCGAGCTCAGCGGTTTTCTGCTGAGTCTCATGCAGTAGATGATTCACCACATTGCGCGACTCAGCCGAGCTGAGAGCGATCGCGATGGGATTAACGACCTCATCCAACAACGCGAACATCTGTTCATTTATTTTTTGGAGAAAAGAAAACTCCATCACAGCTATGAGTTCATCATTCAATACCAACGGAACGATTACCAGATGCTTTGGAGGACTGCTGCCCAGGCCCGAAACAATAGCATGATAACCTTCGGGAACCTCCGAGACCGAGATGGTCTTCTTTTCAATCGCTGCCTGCCCAACTAACCCTTCGCCGAGCTTAAACTTGTCACTCAATCCCTTACGAGGCGTGTAAGCAAAGCTGGCCAGGAGATTGAGCTCTTCCGATTCTTTCTCATACTTATAAACGACACCCATCTGAGCGCCTAGATATTTGGAAAGCCCACCCAAGACGTCACGGGCAAGAGCGACCATCTCTTTGTCCCCTCGCATGAGGTCGTCCATCTCTTTGGTCCCATTCTTAAGCCAGGTCTCTCGCTCGTTGGTTTCACTTAAGCCACTTAAGGTCTCAGTCATCAAATTCAGGGCCATCGCCAATTCATCACGATCTGATTGTTCCTCAACCTTGGCACTGTAATCCCCTCTCGTCACTTTTTCGGCAATCTTCAACTTAGCCAACAGATTCTCCTGCATGGAGTTCAACCGACATCCGAGCGCTGCGATTTCATCAGTGCCCATAATATGCCCTTTTGTTCGAACATCACCAAGAGAGATTCCTTTTACGTGTTCGACGATCGAATTAATCGGATTTCGAATGCTTAGGGTAATGATTAATGCGATCAAAAAAGCCAACACCAAAGCAATGGTGAAAATCGTAAGCATCCAAACTTTGCTCGACTGATGCTCCAAATTAGAGTGTTTGTGAAAATCGAAAGCTTTGTTATTCGCGAAAGCTTTTAGATCCTCGATACTTTCAAGCAATTCTTCGATATACTTCGCTCCCCGCCCTTTCGTGATCGCGACGGCCTCGTCCTTTTTGCCTTCGCGTGTCAAATCGATCACATCCTGCCGGATTGGTCTCCAGTTCTTAAACTTCTCCCTGCAATTTAGAATCTGCTCCGGATCCCCAAGAAATCGTTCCTGAACCAATTCAAATTCTTTGAAAGCTTCAGTCTCATAACGATTTACAAGGCGAATTGCGGACTCCAGTTCCAACTCGTTATTCGCGAGTGATACATCTTTCATCGAACGATGCATCGCATAGATTCTCGTTTGAATCTCTCTGACCGCGTTGCTCACAGCAAATGGATGTTTGTACATCCTCTCACTGTCTTCCCAGATTCGAGAGATCCCTCGATAACCAACAACTCCCAGAAGCATCACGAGCACCAAAACAATACCAAAACCGACCAAGAGCCTGGCGGAAATATTCAAGCGATTCACCAAAACCATCACCCCACAACAAAAACTAATTTAACAAATTATTTATTCTATCGGCAATGTTTCGAACACTTGAAATAAAATTCACACCTACGCGAGAAATAGCCTCCATTGGCATCACATCCAATTCGGCTTCGTTTGGGTCCTGTACTATCACGTAGGCTCTAGCTTTTTTCATTACCCCAAACCCGAAACCCCGTCGCTGTTGGCTCCACTGAAAATGACTCCGATTGTTCTCTTTTTAAAAACCTTCGCCACGGATTCAAACATCACGTCAATTGAAGGCCGGGCATAAGGCACTTCTTCGTCAATCGATAAGCTTACATGGTTCACCTTCTCAAGGTAAAGGTGGTGATCAGGAGGCGCATAAAGCACTGAATGATTTCGCAGCTCATCTTTATCGTCGGCTTCTCGAATGCTCAATCTGCAATCTATTTTCTCAAAAAAACTACAGAGATCTTCCGACGTTCAGCGAACATGCCGAGTCACCACAATTGGGGAAAGTTTAAGCGGCGCAATGAGTTCGAACAACTCATGACAAACCTTCAATTCGCCCGCGGAAGCAGCAATCGCGATAATGTCGTCATTCATCGACATCAGTCTCGCTCCTTTCTCTGGCAATTCGTGCAACCTTTTTGAAAACCTTACTTTGCTTTTCGATCGGACTTAAGAAACGCTCAACTGCGCTAAAGCGAATACTTTCATGACTTCCGAGACATAAAAACCCGCCATGGATCAAGCTTCGCATGAACAGATCCAGCACATTGCACTGAAGGTCCTGATTGAAATAGATCAAAACATTTCGACACAAAATCAGGTGCATTTCACCGAATGGTGAATCGGAAATCAGGTTATGATTTGCAAAAACAATATTCTTCTTCAGCTCGTTATCAAAGATGATCCTATTGTATCTAGCCAAATAGTAATCCGAAAGTGTCTCTTTACCTCCCGCTTGCTGATAGTTCTTAATCTGGTTTCGAACACTTTCGATCGAATAAATGCCTTCTCTTGCGATTTCCAAAGCCTCGTCGTTGAAATCCGTCGCATAAATCTGTGTCTTATCATAGAGACCTTCCTCTTTGAGCATAATTGCCATTGAGTAAACCTCCTGACCAGTGGCACACCCAGCGTTCCATATTTTGATATGTGGGTAGGTCTCAAGTACTGGAAAAACCTTTTCGCGAATGATTTTGAAAACTCTCGGATTTCTAAAAAATTCAGTCACCGGAACGGAAATTCCATACACCACCTTTTTTAGTAACGATGGGTCCCAAATCAGCTGTGGAATGATCTCACTAATCCGAGAATAACCGTTCTTCTCTGCAAAATGACGAATCCTCCGATCCAACGATGCCCTAGCGTAGGAACTGAAGTCATAACTATACCTCCGCTTCAAAGTTTCCAGAAGAATGTCTATCTCCAGTCCTATAATATCAGGTTCTTCCATAGAAAGAGATTGATAATCAGTAGTTATTTAACGATTTAAAGCAATCGGTCCAAATTCATCTATTTTCGTCAAATATTTATTAATGCTTCGTCAAATCTGGACGAATCATAAGCCAATTTATGATTGGACTAGAGGAATTGGATAAAACTCCCGCAGTTTTAGTTGCGGAAGATAACACTATTTCCGCGAGGTTGATGATGTGCTTAATCCAGAAATTCACTGGAACTGCTCCATGCTTTGCGGCAAATGGTCAAGAAGCTTACGAAAAGGTTGTCAACGGGAACTATGATTTGGTGTTCATGGACCACCAAATGCCAGTTTGTTCAGGTGACGAAGCCGTCCAGCTCATTCGATCCGACGAATCCATCGAAAATCAACCATTTATAGTGGGACTCTCCGCCTCCGCAGAAGGTGAAATGGAAAATTTTGAGAATTGTGGACTCGATATGTTCATCACTAAACCCATTCCACCGGCAAAACTGGAACATATTATGGACTTGGTGACGGAAAGATCACTTGTGGTTTAAGAGGAAAATGAATCATCTGATTTCATCATTTTCCTTCTTTTATCTTAATTAAAGATGTATTTTTCATCTTTAACAGGGACTTAATTACAAATCACGCGGTAGCGCTAGCCAGACTAATCAGTCCTCAGTTTTGCTTTTGTAACTTGATTCCACAGCACGTTCTTGCCATTGATACAGGTTTAGGCACGTCATGGATCCCAAGGCACAACTCGAGCAACTACGACAAAACGTCGACACTTTAATCAACGAAGAGGACTTTCTTTCAAAGCTTTCTCAAAATCGTCCGCTACGCATCAAATTGGGAGTCGACCCTACTCGCCCCGATCTTACTTTTGGGCATCTCGTCGTTTTCAACAAACTGCGCCAGTTTCAGGACATGGGACACGAGGCCATCCTGCTGATCGGAGATTTCACCACCCTCATTGGCGACCCTAGCGGCCGGTCTGAGACGAGACCTGTCCTTACCGAGGAGGAAATCAAAGCCAATGCTGAAACCTACATGGAGCAGGCATACAAAATTCTCGATAAAGAGAAAACCAAAGTGGTCTTCAACAGTGAGTGGTTTAAGGGACAATCCTTTTCCGACTGTCTCGGACTTGCGCGAAAAATGACTGTAGCTCGCATGCTGGAGCGCGACGACTTCTCCAGGCGCTACAAGGAAAACACTCCTATTTCCATCGTCGAATTTCTCTACCCTCTCGTTCAGGGCTATGATTCCATCGCACTGAACGCGGACGTCGAAATCGGGGGGACTGATCAGCTCTTTAACATCCTCGTGGGACGCAATCTCCAGAAAGAAGCAGGTGAAGAAGCTCAGATTGTCCTGACCATGCCATTGCTCGTCGGTCTTGACGGAAACAAAAAGATGTCCAAGAGCATGGATAATTACATCGCTTTCAATGACAGCCCCAAGGATATGTTCGGTAAAATCATGTCGATCAGCGACGAGACGATGTGGGACTACTACCGTTTGCTGCTCATGAAAACCAATACGGAGGTAGAATCCCTAAAAGGCGAACATCCGATGCATAGCAAAAAGAATCTGGCAAAGTCACTCGTTGCCAAATTCTACGGAGATGAAGCGGGTGCCAACGAGCTGCAACAATTCGAATCGGTCTTTTCACAAAACAAGCTCCCTGATGAGATGCCCGAACACAACTGGGCAGACCTGACCAAAAATGATGATGAGACCTTGGTAAATCTCCTAGGAGGAACAGGTCTTTTTGCCAGTAAAAAAGAAATTGGACGCCTGATGAAACAAGGGGGCATCAAGCTGGACGGCAAGGCGATCACGAATCCATCCGAACGAATTGAAAAGGTCACTCAGGAAATCGTGGTACAGGCAGGTAAGCGCAAATTCGTTAAAATTTTGCCTTAATTATAAACCAGAGAAATTTGATTCTCAGGTGGGTCGACATATCATCTCACATCAATTCATGGAGGGCAATGCTCCGTCATTGCCGTTCCTTTTCAATCAATTGCGGCAATGACGGAGCATTGCCCTCCACCACGACAGCATCATAGAATCTAACCTTTTCAGGTATTTACTTTCTGCCTTTCAAGCCATGGATGATTCATCGATTTCGATTACCATTCAGTCCGAACCCATTTCGACACCGCCGTCTAGCCCTTCAGCGGACACCGGAGCGCGTGTGGAATTCAGTGGAATGATCAGAGGCTTGGAAAACGAATCTCCCATCAAGGGTCTTCATTACGAAAGCTACGACGAAATGGCGATCAACATAATGAAGAAGCTTCTTGAAACTTTGAGAAAAGATCATCCGTTCGAAAGAGCGACTGTTATTCATCGTAAAGGAAACGTTCCTGTGGGCGAAGCGGCCATTTACGTCTGCATCGAATCCGGTCACCGCAAAGAAGCATTTGAAGTGTGCACGAAGTTTATGGATCAGCTCAAGCAGCACGTCCCTATTTGGAAAACCCATTCTTTTTGATTAACGAAGATGAGTAGAAAGATACAAATAGTCGCGTGGGCACAGGCAAAAAAAGACGTCGGATTCGAATCCATGGATGCCGATTTCCTGCCTCAGGAAACTCCACTCGCTCTTTTCAAGCGCCTTGAAATACCTACCAAAGTGGTCGACTATTGCAGAGTGGCGATCGATATGGAATTTTCAGATTGGAATACCCCTCTAAATGAAGCCAATGAACTCGCCATCATCCCACCGGTTTCCGGAGGTTAGACGAGCCAACAAGTTTATGAAAATCGAAAACATCTACATTTCCAGTGGCCACAACTTCTACGGTCGCCACGGCAAGGATCCTCTCAAGCACACCACCGAGTCCGTTCAACAAGTTGAGTGTATCGCAGGCTCAGGACTAGTCGGAGACCGTTTCTTCGATTACAAAGACGACTATCGTGGTCAGATCACTTTCTTCTCTTTTGAGGTTTACAATAACCTCTGCTCGGCGCTCGAAATTCACGATAAAGACACCGGAGTTTTTCGCAGGAATGTGATCACCTCAGGAGTCGATTTAAACACACTCATCGATCAGGAATTCGAAATTCAAGGCATCCTATTTCTAGGAACTGTAGAATGCTCTCCTTGCGCATGGATGGACCAGGCCTTCGGACCAGGAGCAGAAGCCTTTTTAAAGGGACAAGGGGGTCTTCGCGCCAAGATCCTCACTTCCGGAACCCTCAAAGTGGACGCTGCATGAAGATTGGAATCATCAATGTGTCAGACCGAGCGAGCCAGGGCGTTTACGAAGACATCCCCGGGAAGAGGACAAAGGAATTACTTCAGGAGACGATCAACGAAGATGTGACTTTCGAATATGCTGTCGTCCCTGACGAAGTTGAGGAGATCTCCAAGAGCATGATCGCCATGGCTGATGAGAAGAAGTGTAACCTGATTATCTCTACAGGGGGAACCGGACCCGCACCACGTGATGTCACTCCGGAGGCAACCGAGAAGGTCATCGAAAAAGCCCTCCCCGGCTTCGGAGAGGCCATGCGAATGGAATCATTAGCAAAAGTCCCCACTTCCATTCTTTCTCGTCAGGTGGCAGGTATCCGTGGCAGTTCGTTGATTGTGAACCTTCCGGGAAAACCTAAAGCAATCGGTGAATGCCTTGAGATCATCATGCCAGCAGTCCCCTACTGTGTACAACTGATCGGCGGCCCCAAAATCACTCTCGAACTCTCTGCTCTGAAACAATCCTGATAAGCCGTGCAAAAGATTTCGGTACCAGAAGCCTTACAAATCCTGCGCAACAGTGTTTCAAATTTGGAAACTGAAAAGGTTTCTCTGGATTCTGCATTAGGAAGAGTGCTTAAGGAACCACTACTGGCAGACCAGGACTACCCACCGTTCGATCGGGTCATGATGGATGGAATCGCTGTCAAATTTTCGGATAATGTTTCTTCTTGGAAAATAACGGGAACCCAGTTCGCCGGAGATAGCCAACAATCCGTTGGTTCTGAAAACGACTGCATCAAGGTCATGACAGGATCTCCGCTTCCTTCAGGAACCGACACCGTGATCCCAAAAGAAGATCTGAATCGCTCTCCCGACGGTTTTCAGCTTCTCGATTCAGCCGAAGTCGAGTTCAAACAATTTGTACATCCTAGAGCATCGGACGCAAAAGCAGGCTCCGCTATCTTTGAAAAGAACCAACCCATCGACGCCAAACTCGCTGCTGCCTGTGCATCCGTGGGTGCGAACCAGTTGACCGTCACCCGCTTCCCCAAAATAGCATTCATCGCCACAGGAAAGGAGTTGGTAAAATCTAATGAAGCGCCTGCGGACGCTCAAATTCGTAGTTCGAACGATCAAGCAATCGAAGGAATGCTACACAGTCTGTATTTGAATCTGGATCAAAACCTCAGCGTAGGTGACGACGCAGATAAATTTACTGAAATCATTGAAAGAATGATCGAAACTCACGATCTGATCATCACATCTGGAGGAGTTTCGATGGGCGACGCCGATTTTGTGCCCGATCGCGCCAAGAAAGTAGGCTTTGAAACACTATTTCACGGCGTCAAACAAAAGCCCGGAGGACCACTTTTTGCATCAAAACACACGAATGGAACGATATTGATCGGCTTACCCGGCAACCCAATGTCCTGTCTGGTCTGCGGAAGGATTTACGTCAAAACCGCGATCGAATGTCTTCTCCATTCGGAAACAGAGAAACGGATGAAACTGCCATTTGATAAAGAATCCTCTCGTTCGATTTCCCTAAAACATAAGGCTCATTTCATCCCTGTGAAATTGACAGAGCACTCAACCCTGCTTCCCATATCCATCAATACTTCGGGGGATTGGATTTCAGTTTTGCGGTCTGACGGGCTCGCTCTGGTTGACGCCGGATGTGAAATTTCAGACTCTAACTTTCCGTTTTTTCCGTGGTAGAAGAAGTCATCGGATGAAAGAACTCACGCACATCAACGCCAGTGGCAATCCCGCAATGGTCCAAATTTCGGACAAGAAGGTCACGAAACGGGTCGCTTGTGCCGAAGGATCGATCTCGCTGCCTGAAGCCTTGAAAGATGAAAACGGCGTTTTCACTCTGGAGACCAAAAAAGGTCCAGTCGTCCAAACCGCCATCATCTCAGGCACGATGGCCGTAAAAAAGTGCTCGGAGCTCATCCCCTTTTGCCACCCACTGCCCATCGAAGGTATCGATTTCAAGCACAGTATCGAGAATGACAGCCTAAAGATCTCGTGCGAAGTCACAGCAAACTATAAGACGGGTGTCGAGATGGAAGCCCTTACGGGAGTATCGACCGCGTTACTAACCGTTTACGATATGTGCAAAAGTGCAGGACACGACATGGAGATCAGCGGCGTTCGTGTCGTGAGAAAAGAGGGAGGAAAGAGCGATTTTGGCGGGACAAACTAAAGAACCTCTGGACCAATTGGGCCGCTCGCTTCGTGATCTGCGAATTTCACTAACGGATCGCTGCAACTTCAGATGCAATTACTGCATGCCAAAAGAGATCTTCGGGCCTGAATACCCTTTTCTGAAATCGTCACAATTCCTTAGTTTTGATGAAATTGTTCAGGTCGTGGCAGCGGCAGTCCCATTAGGTGTAGAGAAAGTCCGCCTGACCGGAGGCGAACCCTTGCTCCGTAGGAAAACACCTGAGCTCGTCAAGCGAATCAAAGAGCAGACGCCAATTGATCAGATCGCACTGACGACTAACGGCATGTTACTTGTTCCTCTGCTAGAAGATTTTGTCAAAGCGGGACTCAATCGGGTAAACATCAGTTTCGACGCAGTTGAAGACTCTATTTTCAGAAGCATGAGTGGAGGTTTCGGTGATTCTGCTACAGTGATGCGGGCCATCCAGCAGTCCGCGCAATCCGGAATCCTGACCAAGGTGAACGCCGTCATCAAAAAGGACGTAAACGATGAGCAAATTATTCCCCTCATCGAATTCGGAATGGAAACTGGCGTCGAACTGAGGTTCATCGAATTTATGGATGTGGGGACCTCGAACCAGTGGGACGAAGCGCAGGTCGTTTCAAAGGATCAGATCCTCGAACAAGTATCCCGCCACTTTTCTCTTCAGCCCTGTCCGAGCAAACCGTTCGAAGGTGTTGCAAACCGGTTTCAACTTCGTGAGCACGATTATCATTTTGGCATCATTTCGTCAGTCTCTGCTCCATTTTGCGGCAGCTGCGTGCGGGCAAGATTATCCAGTGACGGAAAATTGTACACATGTCTATTCTCAAACAATGGTCACGATTTGAAGGAAGTGTTGAGAAATGGTGATCAAAAACTTCGCACGCGCATTCGCGAGATTTGGAACGGCCGGCACGACCGCTACTCCGAACTGAGAGATTCCTCCAAACCCGCTCCAGCAAAAGCGGAAATGTCCTACCTCGGCGGATAATTTGGAAACATCGTTTTCTTAAATTCAAGAAACAGCAGTTACTCAACCGAGTAATTCATGAATTTCATTCATTTTATATCAAAAAACAATGAATGAAAAAGATGAAACAATAAACTGGCATGGTATGACCAGTGCATAAATGGGTGGCACAGGAAGCTATATGAATAAACTAAAACTCACGACTATCATCACTGGTATTATCGCATGCAGTTCCTCCACTCTGTTCGCTCAGGACAAAGTGGAGGAGTTCTTCAAATCGATTGTGCCTGAAGGAAAACTCTCGGTAAATTACCGACTACGCTCTGAAACCGTTGAACAAGATGGTGCCACAGACGACGCAGAGGCATTTACCCAGCGCTTGCGCCTTGGATATCTAACTCCCGAGATAGAAGGCTTCACTTTTTTCATTGAGGGCGAACTCGTAGACACGATCAATGACGAATCCGAATACAACGCGGCTGGCCGATATCCGGCTGGCCGTGGCAAACCCATCATCGCAGATCCAGCGGCAGAGGAACTCAATCAGCTCTGGGTAAATTTTAAGAATGAAGGAAATGCGCTCAAAGTCGGACGCCAAATCATCGCTCTCGATAACCAACGGTGGATCGGGCACGTCGGCTGGCGCCAAAACATCCAAACCTACGATGCAGTCACTTTTTCAAGCAGCGCCATCGCAGACTGGAAGCTCAGCTACGGCTACATCGACAAGGTTCACCGCATCTTTGGTGACGATTGGCCTGACAGAGCCGGTCCCATCGGGGAGTTTAATTCCGACACCCATATTCTGAATGCGACCTACTCTGGTTTCGAATTTGGCAAACTTACGCTCTTCGGTTACCTGGTGGATCTCGAAGAAGCGGCAGCGGCCTCGTCAGCCACCTATGGATTACTTTTTGGTGGAAGCAAAAAGCTAAACGAAGATGGACATTCGCTTGTTTATAGCGTGTCGTTGGCAACCCAGTCGGATTACGGAGACAATCCCAACAGCTACACTGCCACATACTTCGCGGGCGATCTCGCTTACAAGGTAAAAGCCTTCCAGGCAGGCATAGGCTACGAACTTCTCGGCAGCGACGACGGTGTGGCAGCTATATCGGCTCCGCTGGCGACACTTCACGCTTTCAATGGTTGGGCAGATGTATTTCTTGGAACCCCTGCTGGTGGGTTGAAAGACTTCTACCTCTACGCGACATACAAAATCCCTGTCGGAAACGGCATCGTGACTAAGCTTTTCTATCACGATTACGAAAGTGATCACTTTGATCAGGATCTTGGATCTGAGCTTAATTTACTTTTGGCATATAAACTCACAAAACAGCTCACTGCTGTTTTAAAATACGCAGACTTCGAGCAAGGAGACCCTTTCACGGCTGCTAGTCGTAAAAAGCTAACCCTCCAGTTAGACTTCGTTTACTAGCATTGTTCGACGGAAACCCGTTAATGAAGAAAATGCCTTCTGCCTCCTCAGTGGGAGGCATTTTTTGTTTTCTCTAAATCTCTTAGTTTTTCCTGGGTAGAATTTTCTCTCCCAGAGTCGGTTATTAACCATAGAATGCATCAAAAACCCACAAAGTAAGATGAACATAAAGATTAAAGAAGTCACTAACGAAAGTCCCTTTTGCCCCCACTGCGAAAAAGAGATTAAACAAGTGTTGATGAAGCGTATCCAACCAGGTGTCAGATATGTCTATTTCTGTGACAACTGTAAAAAGGTACTCAGTATCTCCCACCGAAAAACCAATTGGATGACGTAAGGCATCCTCCACAAGTTGAATTTGAGTCACCTCGCCAAGAAACCTAGAGAAATTCTACCTTGGCGCCGCTCTGCGAACTTCGCGGGATCAGAAACTCCAGGTATCTACTTCCTCCTAAGTTCAGTGATTTCCGTGTGTTTTGTGGCTCCCTAATCCTCCATTCTTAAGTCCGTTACGCACCTCATGCATTCTATGGCGTTGCACGTTGCTTTTCTACGAACCTATCATATTTGTTCCTGCAACCTTAATCCCCATACTTAAACGAATATCACATGAAGAAATTGCTGTTTACCCTTGTCGCTAGCATCGCCGCTACCTGTGCGGCCCAGAATCCGTACTACGTTTCACCAATCATCCATGAAGATCACACCGTGACTTTCACCCTTTATGCCCCTGAGGCGAAGGAAGTCTATGTCGACATTGTAAACAGCGGAACTGAAAGCACTGGCAAAGTCCTGATGGAGAAGAATGAAGACGGCTTCTGGACCAAAACACTCGGTCCTTTCGATCCAGAAATTTACTATTACCTGTTCCACACTGATGGCAGCAAACACTGTGATGTTCGCAATCCAAACATCAAGAAGTGGCTCTTCTCAGTCAGTGTTTTCGAGATTCCTGGAGAAGCGGTCAAAGCCTACTCTCAACAAGAAATTCCACACGGAGTGGTCCAACTGCATCACTATCAATCCAGATTTTCTGGCAAACTACGCAAAATGTGGGTCTATTTGCCGCCAAACTATTCGGAAGAAACCAAATACCCAGTCGCGTTCTTTCATCATGGATGGGGCGCGCAACCCAACGAGTGGATCGAGAACGGACGAATCCACTTCATCGCCGATCATTTGATTAACGAGGGAAAGATGAAGCCCATGATCATTGTCATGCCGGAAGGGCATCCTGCAGGTCGAGAGATTCTCAATACCCAACCCAATTTGAAAGACTTCAAAGTTTACCGCGCTAACAACAATCCCCACCTGGCCTCCGAACTGAAAGAATCCATCATCCCTTTTTTAGAAGAAGAATTCTCACTCGCAAAAGGTCCTGAAAACCGCGCCCTTATCGGAGCTTCAATGGGTGGTGAACAAGCCATCGAAATCGGCCTCACTCATTCCGACACTTTCGCATTCATCATCGCCATGAGCGCTAGTTACTATCGCCAATACGAAAAAATGCCCGAACTCAACGAAAAGAAATCTGAAACGTTCGCGAACAACAAACTCTTTCGCATCTGCTTCGGTGATCAGGAAATGGAGATGGGCAAAGGCGAACTCACTGGCTTTCGCCAATGGCTGACTGACAACGAAATCCCCTTCCAATGGTCCATCAGCAAAGGTGGCCACGAATGGGACACCTGGAGACGAGAACTATTGATATCGCTACCGTTGCTATTCCAATGGTAGAGCTGATCATTCCTTATATGGACCGGATAGATGGTTAACAGATATTCGGACACATAGGTAACACATTTAGGATCTCAACGATGGGCATTATAATGCCCCCTGCCATGCCGTGGAAATGCACGACTATGTCCGAAACAAGAGTTCGTGACCTTTGATCGGGAGCCGGGCTCTGAAGCCTTCGTTTTAGTGCTGGTTTGAACAGATCAAGTCATTTTCACACAGTCTCAAATTAGAGTCAGATCAAGCACGCTCATGTGTTCGCGTATTCAGCTATATCATCCATTTTTAGATACTAACCCAATAGACCTGATAAAACAAATTTGATGTACGCACCGTACACCTATGCTTATAAGGAGTCTACAACATTGCTTGTACGAAATGTACAACTATGAGTTTACGGTGCGTACAAGCGAAACAAGAAAGAGCTGGGTTATAAAGGTCGATTCTTTGAGACATCCTTATCCAGATCATAATCAAGAGGTGGAATTCCAACTGCAGATACGAAGACAGGGAATTTGACGTCTGAAACCTCCGAAAAATTAATTTGATGGTAATTTACAAATGAACGTTTAGGCTTTTCAATAACTTGATTAAAAGACCCCTAAAATGATAAAGCGTGTCCATCATACCTCATTGTTAGTTTTTGCGACTATCAGCCTGTTTATATCTTCGGAAGCCGTTTCCGGCAGTGAATCCACAGAGCCCGATAAGGGTTTTTTCCCGCATGTTTTTAAAGCGGATTATTCGGATATGCGGGGCTTCATGTACGAGCCCAGTTATGCCTGGACAGAGACAGAAGCCTGGCACTATTTTGATGCCGAAGTTTTCGACTTGGAAATAGGCCGCGGCAAGAAGTATTTCCCGGGAATGAACGCTATCCGTACCAGCGTTTCAATAGAAGCCTGGCGCCGCAATCCCGAACGGTTTATCGAAAACTTTCGCAAGTTCCTTGATATCGCTGAGAAACATGACGTAGTCGTAATGCCTATGCTATTTAACCGGTGGCATAATTTTCATCTCGATTATGGGGGCATCTATGTCGACCATTTCTGGAGAGACGATCAAAGTCACTACGACAAGTTCTTTGCTCCATTTGTTAATGATATTGTTTCTACCTTTAAGGACGACCCGCGTATTTTTATGTGGGATATTGCCAATGAGCCCATGCATCAAACCGAAAAGTATCCCGACATACTTAAAGCAGAGCTAAACTGGATGCGCCGAATCTATAAAACGATTAAGCAAGCTGGCGCCAAAGCGCCCACTACGGTTGGCATTTGGGGAAATGCGCGGAACGGGATCCAACTTATAGAACCTATTTCCGATGTATTGTCTGTGCATTCCTATAAACAACCTCATTTGACTGAGAAACGTTTTGAAACGCGATTGGATAATTGGGTCAGCTTTGCTCAGCAAAAGAGCAAACCGCTAGTCGTAACCGAGACTGCCTGGGGCCGGGATACGAATAAGGAACGGGCGGAAAACATGCGTTACGTTTTGGGTCAATTCGAAAAACGCAAGCTTGGGTTTATTCCGGTTATGTTGCATTGGAGCTACCGTATTGATTGCCATGACGACTCGGAAGGGTTGCCTGTTGGAAATATGCTCAATCTGGAGTTTATTAATAAAGACGGTAGCTTGCGCCCCGAGCATGACGTCGTAAGGGAATTCGGATTTTAATGCCGGACGCGCTTTGTATATATATCAATAGTTATGTCCACCAAGGCTTTTAGTCCATTTTTTGGAGATCCCTTGAGCCAAACTTTCTTTGACCTTCACGTACTCGGATTTAAGGGATAGATTTTCGAACTCATGAGGATCGATTTCGTGGTCGTATAATTCTTCCGTGCCGTCTGGGTAACGGATGTAGCGGTACCGATCACTGCGCACCGAAGCGTATTCTTCTCCATATGAAGTAAGAATGAGTCGTTTCTGTTTTCGTTCCGGATTTTCAATAA
>JAKSBQ010000089.1 GCA_022361075.1 Opitutales bacterium
ATTCGAAACTCGGCTAATCCATACGTCGCTAGTATCATTTGCCCGGATAGCCGGTGTTACGGCAGATCGTTCAAAGAGGTTTTCTTCATGAGCCAACACACTCATTGTTGAAACAGAAGCCAGCATGATATCTAAAAATTCTGATGCCACCATCTCTCGAATTTGTTCACGAAACTCGCCCATGCTGTAAAACGGTTTATCTGCCTGCATTGGATAGGGAGAACCTGGGCTAGCGATTCCATAGGCCATGTCCGCATCCCGTGCATCCGCAAGAATGAAATCTTTGCTAGTCGTATCCGACCTGAGTCGCTCTAGTTTTTGATCAAGGGATTTCATGACGAAAACGATTTCATATGGGCTAACAATTCTTCCGACAGCATCGAAAGATCAGTCTTTGCGAGCTTAGGCCAGGTCGGTAAGTCTGCTCGTCCTCCCACTACACCTGCCACCATGCCAGCAACGAATGCGGCAAATTCCATTCTACATTTCAACGACCAACCATGAAGTCTTGCGAAAGCATACGCACCATGAAAAGCATCTCCACATCCAGTGGTATCGACCACTTCAACAGGAAAAGCGGACTGATGGATTAACTTCCGGTCATTATCAAGAGCCCAGGATCCGTTGGCTCCATCAGTGATCAGTAATTGCGTTTCATTGTTCTCGCATAAGTGTTTTAAAATGTCCTCGGGTTGCTCCTCTCCCGATAGTGTTTTTGCCCCGGCGAGCGGCATGATCACATCCGTCCCCAAACGGATCATTTCGCGGAGCGTCTCTGGAGGTCCGGTTTCCAAATCGAGAATTGTTAAACAGCCTTCATCAGATGCAGCCTTCAATAAGGGCACATTACCCGAAAGATCATAACCATCCAGTAGTAGCATTTTTGTTTTGCTTCCCAAGTCTTCAGGAACATCTTCCGCACTCAAGTATCGGTATTTTTTAGTGCTGAAAAATACAGTGCGATCTCCTGTCGATGGATCTATTTCAACAACGGCAAGAACCGGTTCAGCCGCTTGCTCAAAAAGAAAATAATCGTCTACAACACCCCAATCCATCAACTCCTGTAAGGCAATTGTAGAGAGTGCGTTTCTGCCAAAGTAGCCGAGGTAACCGGTCTTCATTCCAAGCGCAGCCATGACACATGCAGCATTGGCCGCTGGCGCACCACCCGTCAGGGTAATATCCTCAACAGTGTGTTTCTCTCCTTTATCGTAGGTACTTGGTTTTTCGAAGAGTATATCCACGGTATTTAACCCGGCACACAAAACATCAAGTTTGCTCATTGTAATCCTCCCTAATTATGAATGGACCCCAAAACTTTCACTGAAGGATTCCGTTCTGATTTCTTCGATTTTCAGAAAATGATTCAGCAGTTTTATTTCCTCATTCCAGTGCCCATATCCGACGCTCCAGTGGTGATCTAATCCCTTTGATAGTATCGTGCCAATGATGTCTCTCACCTGCTGGCCATCTTTCGGCACCATCAAACCGTAAGAACCACGATAGGCGAGCTCGGTTTCGACAAATTTACCTTCAAAGCAATAATACTGCTGTGCCTTTGGTGATTGATAACGTAGCACCGTGATGTCTCCTAGCTCCAATAAAAACTCAAGCATCAGACCAACTGCAGTTTCAGGATCTCCATTCTCAAGAATGGAATGCCGGGTTGCGGCAAATGAAGTATTTTTTCTCATGAGCCGCGTCGGACTAGCTCCACAATGCCAAATACCCAAGGTGTCGCTGGGTTCGTTATAGAGGGATAAATCCATCATTGTCGGAATAGCGGCGTCAGCTGAAACGAGTTGTAAGGCCAGGGATGATAAGGCTCCGTTCATCTCCCCCTCTTCTGCGACACAGAATCCAAAATCATTCATCATCGAAACCGACCCGTCGATCGCACAGTCATAACAATCGAACAAATCCGGCCAACTCTTAACGGTCGCGCCAAGGTACCCTTGTTCTGAAGCCATATCCAAAATAGCTAGTCCAAACCGGTAGGTCTGCTTCATCTGCTCAACTGGAACATCCACACGCTCACATCTAGGGTTATTGACCAACGTATCCACCAGACGACTGAGTTGAGTGTCTGTGAATTTCTTTCCGTGCTGATAAACTGCTTCAAGGTCTACGCGATCAAAACGAACCCCAAAAGATTTCATGACTGCCAGTTCATCGACTTCACCGTCATAAAAAGCGGTTACCCGTGATCCACCAGCATGCAGAATTTTTGCCTGATTAAATTGATCCCTCGCATAGGCCGCTCTCGCGAACCGACCGATTAGTGGCTGGGCTTCTTCTGTTATTGGTTTATGCATCCAGGCGTAGTCCACTCCCATCTGTTTCCACATGCCCAATATGAAATTCTGGCAAGTGAGACTATTCGCTTCATTTCGATCACCGTTACCGGGTTCTGGCCAAGCCCAACTTAAAATAGGTAAAGGATTGTCCAAGAGCCAACGACCAAACTGCGATCCGATTTCGCCGGCAGTATAAGCCGCATGAAAAAAAACAATTGCGGCAAGCCCTCCAGACTTTTGTTCCGTTGCAAACTTCACCAAAGCATCGGCATCTTCAAACGGTTCCGGAGCCGAAATCACTTCAATATCCAGCCCCTGCACTGCTGTTTCGACTTCCTTTACGGCATTCTGATACCTCTGCTTAGCCAGATCCCAGGGGAAATGAATTTTGACTGCGCACCCCACCACGAGAATGCGACTTATGGGTTTTGACGGAAGAGGTTGGATCATTTCAGAGACAACATCGTTGAGCAATCCCTTGCCAGGCAACTTAGGGGTATTCGTCTGATTTTTCATACGATCTACTCTAGCTCAACATCAGGCTAAAAACTACGCACCTACTCGCCATTCTTTATACTTTTATAACCGTTTGATAATATTTTACTTCAAGATATGGTGAAATAGAGCTCATGAAACTCACCCGAGAGAATATTGTTACTCCAGAAAAAGATTCGTTCAGGTGCCTGTCCATTGATCAGCCAGAATTTGACAACCATTATCACTACCACCCTGAATTTGAAATCACGTGGATTGTCGAAAGCTCCGGGCAACGCATTATCGGGGATGATATTTCCCAATTCACTAAAGATGATCTTGTGATGATCGGACCTCACACTCCTCATCAATATAAAAACTGGGAAATTGGAAAGTCGCAGGCAAGAGTCATCCAGTTTGATCGCGATACCGTCCTGGACGCCATCATCAATTTCAAGGAATTCTCAGCTATAGTGAAATTGCTCAACGAGGGGGGCAGGGGTTATTTCTTTTCTGCAAAAACCATCAAGCATTGTCGCAAAAAAATTGAAGAAATCTTCGCGATGGAAGCAGGCCCCTTCAAAGTGCTCCGGTTCCTTGAACTGCTTACCATTATCAGTGAGGATGATACAAAATCACCAATCGTGAGCTTTGGATATCAACGTCCACAAAACCATGAGAAACTGGCTTCCTTGAAACGCATCCTCGATTACCTTGATGAACATTGGGATAAAAATGTCACGAGTCCGGCGGTTGCCGCTGTGGCAAATATGCATCCGCAATCGTTAAGTCGTTTCTTCAAACAACACCTCGGTATCAGCTTTCAGGATTATCTGATCAATCTGCGAATCGTGAAGTCGGTCCATCTTCTACTCAATACAGAGAGGACTATCACCGACATCGCTTTTTCCTGTGGTTTTAACAATCTCTCCAATTATTACCGCCAGTTTAAGCGCTTTAAAAATAGCTCGCCGGGTGATTACCGCCGGGCGACCTAGATTTTTAAAAAGTAACTTTTCTCAAGATAGTGCTCCCCATAGGAATGAGGGTTACGGATTCAGGTTTCGCGTTCTCAGTGTGCATGAGTTTTACATCAATAGTCGGCATGTCTCGATACCAAGTGGCAACACCTCTTACATCATGAAATTTAGCTTTCTCTTTGATCTCGGAGCTATACTTTAACTTCTTCGCTAAGTCACTTGAGGGGAAGCAGTGGTAGTCTCTAAATCGCTCATCCTCGTATGCTTTGATGGTCACTTCCTCATGTGGAATAGGTAGCGCGTAGACAATTGGACCTCTCTGGAAGTAATGATGATCCTTTCGGTAAGGCTTTACCTCTACTTCGTTTTCAAAACGGATCTTGATCACATCACCACTTTGCCAGGTCTTATTCAACACGATGAAATTCGATTCATCTGCTTTTTCTGTACCAAAAGCTTCAACCACCATTTCTTTACACCAGGAAGGCTTGCGTAGACGGATCTTAGTCTCAAGTGGCTCTGATACTTCTATCTTCAGCAATACATCGTCTGACAGTGGATAATCCGTCACCTGCTCAATCTTAATACCGGAGCCATTTAGTTGAGTTTCAAATACAGATGGACCGTAGAGCATCGCTACCAACTCACCAGGCGCTTCCATCCACATATACTGCAAATAATACGGTAAATTACGGCCATAATTCGGAACGCAGCAGACAGCGGGATCGGAGTGAGTGGGCGAGTATTTAAATCTCACATCCTTTTGTTCCCCGTTTGGGGTATGGTGATGACTGTTCAGAATGCAGCAATTGTCGGACTTATTATACGTGATTGCCGTTCCTTCATGATTACGGAAGCCCATCATGCCGTTAAAAGTTAAAATCTCCGCGTGATCTGCAAATGAGATATCTCCCGTCTTCTCCAACGCAAACAACAATGAATTCCTTAATTCCAGCATCGAACAATACTCAGTTGCGGTCAGGTCAGGGTCCGCGACAAGTTCGGCAATCCATTCCGCTCCGTGTCCAGCTCCGCTTGGTAAAAGTGTATATTCAAGCTTGTACAGAGCGTTGTCCCAAGCGGTCTTTAACTCCGGATAGCCAGTCCAAGAATAAGCCTGCAACAAACTCCTAAAATGCTCATAAGTATGTACGCCGTGACCAGAAAACTTCTCATCCCTCTGGAGTAAAAAGGGATAACGTAAATCATTAAATGCACGGTTGACCGAGTAAGTCGAAAATGCCCGGTATAGAAAAGTAGCATAGTCCTGGTATTTCGGTTTTCCGGTGATGCGGTACAAGGTGTCGCACACATCGGTTAGCATTAGGCCATGAGTAACTCCTCCAAATGCATTTTTCAAAATAAAGGGATTCCGTCCATCAGGACCGTATTCGCGCATCGTCACTGCCATTGCTCTTTCCGCAGCTTCAAGAGCGACTTCGTCTCCTGTTAATTCATAATATGCGAGTAAAGATCGCAAAGAAGTCGTTTGTGCCCAGAGTTCACCATTCGCACCTTCGTGCTGATAGCGGAGATTTGGTTTATAAATACCGATATAGCCATCCTCATCTTGAGAGCGTAGCAAGTTCTGGATGATCTCCTCACTATGACGAATCGCTTTCTCGTCTTTTGTCATATAAGCGTGGCGGATATAACCATCCCACCAATTTCCGATCGTCTCAGCATTCCACCACATGATGGATGCTTCCCAAGGTTCACCTGTTAAGACCAGATCACCCATTTCGGGAACATCCTCCAGTCCACCGCGGCGATCAGTGTTAAAAATGTCATCGCTGGCGATTCCAGGGTATAGGTCATCCAGGGCACCAACCACGCCCTGCTGAAGATCATTCACCATAATATCCTCAAACCACTGTGATGGGCGGTTTGAACCGGAAGCCAAAATTCGATACCTCGGTGCGACAACTTCACGTTCACGATCAAAAAACGTCAGTAATTCACTGTCATCTACAATCCCATCCACTTGTTGATCAACTTTGGACAGAAAGTTTTCACCCTGAGAGTTTTCCTGTGCTTGTGTCTGGGGCATGTTCATCATCAATAAAATCAAATAAAGGTATAGATGTTTCATGGGATATTTTTTGAGAATGATAGCGCATTCTGATCTTGCGGGATAGGCGCCACTAAACGAGTTTTTATCTTTTAATAACCTATTTCTTTGAAGACACTAAAATGGCGACATTCCTACCCGGAAGCTTCAGTCTCAATTTGTCATCCTCAGTGATTTGGGTTTTACGATCATTCAGAACCTCAACGAACTGCTCTGGTTCCTCACAATCGATCTCAACCCATCTGGCCTTTTCGCCTAGGTTGAAAAGTGCATATGCAGTGTGGTTATCATCAAACCTGCTATAACCCAACAGCCGTCGATCTTCATCCATTAGGAAGTAATCAATGTATCCCAGAGCCAAAACTGGATTCGATTTTCGAATTTGAATTAGCGTCTGATAGTATTGAAACAGATTCTTATCAAACTTCACTTCGTCCACGGGTCTCGAATTTCCATTCGGGTGAGATTTTTCCGCTTCAAATTCATAATCTGGCCAAATCAAAGGTTTGCGGCTATCACTCATGTCCGCACCCCACATGCCCATCTCACCGCCAGCCCAGATATGCGGTGAACCTACGTAGGTAAACTGGTGAGCCAACAACAATTTCAATGTTTCGTGTGTTTCTGGATCCGGCTTGTGGATCTTGTAATCCGGATCTGCCGAAGGCTCTGTGTTGAATTTATATCGACCTCCGTTGAAGAGTGAGGTCAGCACTCTGGGAGTGTCGTGACTGTCCATGAGATTCATCATGGCATAACTGTTTCCTTTTCTGAGATTGCTGATGAGTCCTTGTTGCTCATCTACAAAATCCGCAATTTTCAATGGCTTAGGCGCATTTGCAAAAAGCTGTCTGGCACTACGATACCAGCGGTAATTCATCACCGAATCAAAAATATCGCCACGTAAGAAGATCTCCGGGTCGAGCAGATCATCCGGCCACATTTCCCACCAGATCTCACCCACCAACAGAGCTTCCGGATTCACAGATCTAACCGCAACTCGGTATTCTCTCCAGAAACCAAGCGGAAGTTCAGCTGCAACGTCCAGACGAAAACCATCGACTCCATCAGATGGATCACCATCTCCATCAGGATCCAGCCATCTTTGACTAACATTAAAAATGTGCTCTTTTGCCGCCTGGGAATGCAAATTGCCCTCATAGGGCGTGATCTTTTGCGAGTGATCGTGATATTCCGTTTTTCGGATTTCAGGTAAATCTTTCACCCCAAACCATCCCCGATAGGAAAACTCATTATCAGGGGTATTCGGATCATCAAACGCATCTACCCAATACCACTCGGCGTATTCAGATTCTTTTTGATTCTCTAAAATATCCTTCCATGCCCAAAAATCGAGACCCGTGTGATTCCACGAATAATCCAAAATTACTCGAATGCCTCTTCTTTTGAGTTCCTTTACCAAATCAAGAAACATCTTATCGGCAGTCGTGAATTTCCACGTGAAAGGATCACCTGGATCCTCGGAAGCCATGATCTCTTCGTCTAAGTCAGGGTTTGGGCCGAAATTACGATCGATGTGCCTCCAATTTCGTGCATCATATTTATGCTCAGATGGAGCATCGTTTAGCGGGTTGAAATAAATCGCATTAATGCCAAGTGACTCAAGGTAATCGAGTTTATCAAAGACTCCTTGCAAATCACCTCCGTAGCGTCTCAACCGGCACCATTGCGAAAATGTGGAAATCTCATACCCATCAAGAGCAGTTTTCCCAACAACATCCTCCACCCATGGCTCGGGCTCATACCAATCGTGAGTCCAGGGTGTGACTGACCAGTCACCAGGAACAAATCCAGGATAACTTCCCCGTATATCCTGTGGTCTGGGATCATTAGTGGAATCCCCGTTTTGAAACCGCTCAAGAAAGATCTGATACCACACCACATTTTTCGCCCATTCAGGTGCATGTGAAAAGGATTCAGCATGAAAACTATCGTCTTGAGTAGTTTTTGGCGAAGATTCCTCCATAGGTGTTGAATGCAACTGGGATGCTGCAAACAAACCGAGAGCCAACATCATTAATAAATGACTTCGTTTACAAGCGTTCATCGGCTATTTCCTTGGTTGTTCGTTTATTGATTGATGACGAGTCGATCCTCCATTCCCAGTTCCTCTTTCCAACTCAAAACGTCCTCTTTGAATCGTTGGACTAATTCAGGGAACTGATCCGACAAATCATGGTTCGCCTTTGGGTCTACTGTGCGGTCAAAGAGCTTATCCACACCATCACTTTTATCCCAAATGAAGTGCCATCGAGCTGTCGTTAATGCGTATCCCTCATGGGGTTTTCCCATTGGGTGATCCTTTGATCTCCGGTTGTCCGAATACGTGATCAACTGCGTTCGCTCCTCGATCTGGTGCCCCATCAACTGGGGTTTTAGTGAACGACCACGTAACGCCTCTGTCCGGGAGACGCCCGCAACATCAAGAATCGTTGGATAAAGATCGAGCATGGAGACCAGACTCTGGTCATTAAAACTGGGTTGGATTTGGTTCTTCCAATAAAACAAAACAGTAGATCTCAACGACTGCTCATACAGTCCACCCTTTCCTTTTTCACCACCATTAGCAAAAAACGTATCTGTCTGATAGGTTGCCCCTGGTTTCCAATACTCTACATCTGCATCCTGTTCCCAACCATTATCACTGATGTAGATGAAAAGGGTATCTTCCAACATACCCTTTTGCTCAAAATAGTCCATCAGCTGACCCACACCATCATCCCACCAGGCAATGTTACTGTAATACATCTTGGCAGATTCTGAGATGTTTTTGTGTTCAAAGTATTTACTGTATTTGTACGGAGCATCAAAAGGCGTATGTGGCAGCATCGGTCCATACCAAATGAACATTGGATTTTCCTCTCCATAGGCGTCGATGAAATCATAAAGTGGTTGCATTGTTTCACGGCCTAACTCATTTCCTTCTGAGCCCATCATCTCATGGAAAAAATCATCAGTTCCAAATTTGGACATATCCCATCCATACGTCATACCCTCGTCGAAACCTGCAGTTTTGTAGGAATTTTCCCACCATTTGCCACCTTGCCAGGAAACGTATCCCTTCTGCTTCAGTAGCCTGGGTAAAGTTTCAAAATGACTTAGTGCGTTTGCATCCTGAACCGCCCGCCACATCATTTTATCCGCTTTAGAAAGAGATTTGTATTCAGGATCAGTTTTCTGTTTCTCTTCGACGATGGGATTTTTTTTCAAATTGTATTGAATCGGGTGAAGTCCTGTAATTAACGCCCTCAAAGATGGGCGACAATAAGGTGTGGTGGCGTAACCCTGTGTGTAAGTCACTCCTCCAGCACTTAAAGTGTCCATTGCTGGAGTCAAAACATGCTTATCACCCATAAAACCAAAGTAGGGATAACCATGATCATCTCCGATGAGTAAAACAATATGAGGTGGTTTCCCATCCGTAGTTATTAATGCGGACCCGGATGCTAATAAAGAGGTAGAAAATAAGCCCAATGTTGATGCGAACATCAAGGTTCTTAATAAATGGGTAATCATACTCAAACATTAGCACATTTACCCCCCTCCAGCTTCATGTGAAGTGACCGTCATTTATACTTTAATAACGAACATATTCTTTCACATGATCCCTAAAATCGGACATCACAAAAACATTGAACCAGTCAGGGACCCAGTTAAGGTCTAAGACTGGTAACATAATGTCGAAGCAGCTCATTTTCACCAGCGCACCAAGTGGTATCCATCCCGGAAGATCCGGCTTTCAGGTGGTCGCCCAACACCATGATCTTCCCTCCCGTTTAATCCAGACACTTGAAAAAGAAAGCACCTACGAATTTGCGGACAACTCCATGCCCAAGCCCATCGTCTGCAAATTCTTCAAAATCGAAGTCGGCGAAGATGATTACTGTGTCTTAACACGCATTCAAGAGTGCGGCGCAGACTTCACTGGACGCCCCAATCACATCGCACACCATATTGTCTTCAAACAATCGGAACTACCTGCTTGCCCACCGTCAGCGTTGTTTACACTTTGGAAAGGATGGCGAACCAACTGGAGACAGAAACCCAGATACCTAGGGAACTGGGATCGAATTAACTACGAAAATCCCAAGCAGCCGTTCTATTATCTCGATTTTGCGAGACCCGCCAAAACCTGGAAAACCTACACTGATGATGAAGGGACTGCAGCACTACCTCACGAAATGGTTAAAACGCCTTTGCTTTTCCCCTGCCCTACCGGAAAAGAAGATGCACTTTTGTGGCTAATTTTTGAATCCCAGTCCCTAAAGGATCCCCAAGAGGGTTGGGACGTTACTTTTACCAATTACCTTTGCGAGGATGACAACCCCGCTCGCTATCGCTGGATCGGTTGTCCCCAGGAAAACTTGTCTGCGCAACACGTCCTGAACGGAGAATCGTTGTCGGTTTTCTCTAATGAAGGAAAACTTCAGGCACCCGACAACATGATCGCAGAAATCGCGAGAAAACCTTCCGACAATCCAGTAATATCTTCTGGAGCTCAATCGGCCATATCGATTGCGCCCATCGATGAGTCAGAATATGTGCAGGAAGATCTCTTCACGGAAAAAAAGGAAGTAAACCTGGGCGAACTCGAACAAGACTCTGCACATCCCGAAATCCACCCTGATGAAGATTTTTCAGACGTCTTTGCAGATCCCAGCGTGGAACGCTCAGTTGAGATACCGGACATCGATTTATCAAAAGCGGACGATCCGGATGAGATGCCAATCAAAAGCTCTAAAAACCGCTTACTTTGGTTAATCTCCATACCCGTGCTTCTGGGAATTGTCGCCTTGGGGGTCTACATGACTCCCATTTTGATCGAGTTCATCAACCGCCAACTTGACCCAACCCCAAGAGAGATGGTGGAGACGGTTGAGGATCAACAAAAAAGGGAACGTTTGGAGACGCTCAATCTCGACGCTGATAGTAGATTTCAAAAGCAAATCGGAGAAATTGACGACATGATCGCGAAGGGTCAGTTTCTCAAGGCAAGAGCTTACCTAGCACGCTACCGAAACAATCCCGAATATTCTTCAACCTCGCAATACGTTCAGCTGGACTCCTGGTATGAAGAGCAAAAGAAGACACTCGAAACCATTAATCTGGAACTCAACCGACTTGAGTACCGGGCTCAGGCGAGACAGGTAATTCCCGGATTTGACGAAGCTGTCAGTCGAGTCGGTCAAACGATCAGCGAGGTTGCTGAAGATCTTCGACCCGCACTCGAGGTTACGCTTGAAGAAATTCAAGAAACCTACAAAAGCTGGCTGGATAACGTCCGTCTTAAAACCAAAAATTCTCCGGTTTTCTTCATTCCTATTGGCAGGGAGAACACCAACCCTGACATTACTTTCAGCAATCTTCCAGAGGAAGCGAAACGTTGGATGGCTGCACTGGAACACTTCCCAAATACTCAACGCATAGAAACCATCGAAATCAAAGTTTCGCCTTTCAAAGGCTTGAACTCTTTTGATCTAGGAAAGGAAGAAGCTCTGTTTTTAACTCTTTGGAAACAAAATGACCGTTCCCTGCTCTCCTATCTTGATGCGCAGATTGAAGTTATCGAGATTTTGTCGTCCTCAGATGAAGACAATGAAATTCGGTTTGTCTGGAGGTTTCAGGGAGCTGAAATGCAAAAACAAACTGAAAACCTCGGCCTTTTCCCCGAACCGCCCCTCATCCTTAGCTTTTACAACAAGCTCATCGAAGAGGAGATCAACGTAGTGATGATGGGTGGGGTCTCGCAAGGCTACACCCAACCAGCAGAAGTGCCCAGCTCCTTCATTCAATTCGATTCTTCGTTGTTTGCGTTTGAAGTGCTGGATCCTGTTGTGAATGAAAAACTTCAGCTGTTCATGTTGCCGGAAGACAGATTTCTACGTCTGCGTTCGCTCGATCATCGATACCATTTTGCTTGGGACCCCGCGACCTCGAGATTTCACCTCTACGAATCCAAGGACCTCGAATCCAAGGACGTTCGTGAGATTCAGGATCAAATCAGTGCCCACCATCGGCATCTTACCTTGATGGAACGTGAACGAACAATTTTCAATAGTTACGCATTCATTCAAAAATCGCCACTTGAGACTCTAGGGCAGGAACTTCTCGAGTCCGATCAGTTGCCAATTCACCTGACAAGTTTTGAGCAGTATTTCCAGAATCAGCCCGCAAACTATTTTGAATATTTACGCGCGATCCTCACCCATTTCTCGCAGGAATATACGCTAATCAGGCCCAACGTAATGGAAAAATGGCTGGCCTATCCCAGCAATAAAAGACCGAACAACATCGACTCCATTATCACCTACCGGAACCTGCTGCTTCGTACCAGTAAACGGTTCCGATCACTACTTCGTGACGAAAAACCCGATGCTTTGGAAAAGTGGAGAAGCTTTGTGACCAATCTCGAGTTTTGGATGTTAGGTGAATATCAGGACCAGATCCTAAATGTTCTGAGTTTGTCGGCGGAAGACATACTGGGTGCAAAAAACACAGATGTAGATGTGCTCAATCGTCAGATTCCTGATGTAAAAGATGCCATTCAAGCATTACAGGACCAACTTGATGAACGAAGTGACCTTTCAGAAATCGAAAATATAAATCAGTGGCTAATTGAAATGACTAGTATGGATAGTGAACACGAAGATATTCCGCTGATCTTTTTTCAATGACTTCGAACACCCAGACTTTAATTCAGCAAATTCACGAGATTCTGGATGGTAAGCTAGATGAACAACATGCGAAATCAGTAGCGGAGGCTTACATCAAAACCTGCGAACGCCTGGACGCCCGGATCAAACAGTTCACTAAACTCATTCGAGAGGGTTATTACTACGCAGCCCTAGACGTTGCACAACTAGCCCCATCTCTCAATCAAACGATCCAATCCATTCGCTTCCCGAGAGAAAAAGAATGGAATCAATTTCTTGTCAAAATTGGACTCCCCACCTTTAGCGGCTTCAATGACAACGAACTTAAACGAGTAAAAGAGATCTGCGCAGACAGTTCGTTGACCCAGCCAAACGGCTACAAGGACTACCGAAGGGCCATTCTTCAAAAAGATCCCGAAAGGGCTGTCCAGGCTCTACGACAACTTCATGAAGATTTCCCAAAGGATCTGAATGCTAAACAGGAGCTGGTTCGTCTCGAGACCATGGTTTTCGAGAATATCGATCAGAATCTGAAGAAGTTACTCCAAGCCGATGACCGAAACGCCATTCTTGAATTGGTTCGCCAAACAAAGGAACAACCCTGGAAGATTGAACTTCATTCCGAAGCATGGGAAAAAGGCACAGCGGTCTACCGGGAGTACGAAATCCAAAACAAGAAAAGCTTTTTAGAATCCAGTATCACTCAACTGAAAGTCATTCAAAGGGTTGGAAACTGGAAAGACGGGGAAGACTTGGCAAAAGAGCTCAGGAACTCAGTTCGTGAACCTGCTTTTGAACGACTTGACGCTTCAGATAAGAGGGACTGGAAAACTCTTGATAATTGGTTTCAGCAACAAAAATCCCGGGCCGAAGCGAAGCAAGAGCTACAAGAACAATTCGCCCAGTTTGCCGCTCAGTTGGAACCCGAGCCATTGCAGCTGTCTTTAAAGAATCTCAACCGTCGGCAGGTCAAACGGTATGCGACTGATATTCAGCAGAATTGGGAAAGCTTTGCAACTCAGCTTCCAGACGCCACTACCAAACTCAAACCCCGCTACCAGGAAGCTCTGCAAACCCTCAGCAAACTAGGTTCGATTAAGAAAAAATCTACCAACCGAAGGTTTATCAAATCACTTTTTGCTCTGCCGGTCATTGCGATCGCAGCTGCATTTGTGATCTACGCCAGAGGACAGGAAGCAAAGCTGGCAGCAGTATTGCAAGAGCAATACGAGAGCTCACAGTTGCAAGCCGTGAAAACCTCTCTCAATAACTGGGAGAAAACGACTTCAAGACTTCTGAGCAATTACAACCCTTTTCGCAACTATTCCGCTCACGAATCAGTGAATGAAATCCAAGGTTGGGTGAATGAAATCGCAGCTAGAGAAGGAAAAGTTCAGGAATTGTTGGGGAAAATTGAAATCTCCATTGAGGAAGGTCTAAACCCAAGCGAATTGCGGAGAGTCAGCCTCAACATCAATGTAGTCGAAGAACTCATCATCTCGATCCCCGAGGTGAGCGCAGAAACCGATACACGATTTCAATCTCTTAAAAGTCGTGTAGCCGAACAGAGGGGAAATCACATTGCTGGTCTTCGAGCAGGGATTGAAGATGGACTTACAATACTTGATCACATGACCGAAAAGTTTCTTGATCCCAAAAGGATCAATTTTGAACGGGCTAATGACGAAATATCTGAAGTTCGCGCCCAGATTAACGCTGTAGAGCTCATTTTTCGGCAATCCTTTGAAGCGTCTTCCATTACCGATTTGAAGCGAAGGTTAGAAGAAAAGAAAGCGGAACTCTCCGCTTATGAAGTCGCTATCATAGAACTCCAAAATCTGGAACGTGAACTTCCGGACAGCATTTCGTCGCAAGAATACAAAAAGAAACTGCAAGAATTAGCATCTCTTCCATTCTCCGAAAACAATCTGGTAAAACTCGCCTCAGCTCTTCTACAACACGAGGATAAAATCAATAATTTGGCGCGTGAGCTCCTGCTTCCACAAAACCCTCTAGCTTGGGATCAATTTCAAAAATCACTCGACAAACCTCTTTATGTTGAAGCGCTCAATGAAAAGGAAATGTCCGTTCTCAGAGCTCTCAGCAAGCCTAGTGTACTTAAAACAATCTATCGTTACAATGTCTTCACCTATTCCATGGGTCAGTCTGTTGGAGGCCCTTCGTTAATCTACTCAGAAGGTCCTGTGGAGCTGATCAACGATCAAGCTCAAACCCGTGGCAACCTTTTGCAGAAGGTACAGGAGTTCGACCCCGGAAAAGTGGGGATGGGGAAACCCTTCTCTGAAAAGTTCTACCAGTGTCAGGTGTCGGTTGCAGGGAAGCCTCTGGAAGGTTCTTGGCTCGTGGAAGATCGTCTGAGTCCGGAGTCTGGCTTTTTCAAGCTCCTTCCTGAGCTATGTCTCTTCGATGAAAACACGGGGACCCTCGGAAAACCCCTGCTCGATGTGATTGATGTGATCAAGTCGGACAGCTTCATGAGCCCGATTTTCAAAGCCTACCTCATCCAGGTCTGCTTCAACGGCATGCTTTATCGTCCCTTTGACTGGGGATTGAATTTTTCACCCACTGCCCAATTGGAGTATAAGCAACTTTCCGCAATCAAGGGAAATCTATACCCGTATGATTGGATGCGAAAATCCGTACAAAATCGTTTGCTGGCTCCACTAGCCGACTTCTTCAGTAACCTCTCGAAAACATCTTACTTCGACGAAGCACGAGCAAGTCGCGAGCTTTTTAAGCAGATTGCTAGTCAACGTATTCGTTTTGGCGGCTTTGTAGATCAAGAAGGAGAGATGCATCTTCTCAGATCAACTCCTAAAGACCGAAAGCTTTTCGGCCTCTCAACTGATGGGAAAATGGTCATGCTCAGGCAGTCTTTAGTCTCCGATCTCGAACAAAAGATTCCTGAACCCCTTCTACTCACTCCTCTTTTGTTTTTTAACGATCCTCCCCAAGTCATTCTTGATCGCGTCACGCGAACGACGGGAGTGGAAGTGAACAGCCCGGAGTTTCAAGCCCACTTACCCGAGATTTTCCTCCCGTAGCAGCCCCTCCCTCTATGATCCCAACTGAGTACTGTCCTTAATTCCTAGCGAACGATAGATCTGCTTAGTAGCCGACGAACGATTCAATGTGTAAAAATGCACGCCCGCTACATCATTTTCAAGGAGGTCCCTTACCTGCTCAGTTGCCCAATGAATACCCACTTGCCGGGCTTGTTTGTCGTCTTCGGTCCGCCTGAACGCCTTCATCAGTTTCGCGGGAATTCGCGCGCCCAAGGCTAGTTCACTTGTTCGAATCAAAGCTTTCTCGGAGAGCAATGGCATGATACCCGCGATAATCGGGATCTGAACGCCTGCAAGTTCGCAACGTTCTCTAAAATCATAAAAGTCACGATTATCGAAAAACAGTTGGGTGCAAATATAGTCCGCCCCTGCGTCGACTTTCTGTTTAAGAAATTCGATCTCTTCCAACCGATTTGGGGTCGTCGGATGTCCCTCCGGAAAACCAGCCACGCCAACTCCCATCTGTGGGTGGCGCCTTTTGATGAAATCCACGAGCTCGGCCGCAAATCTAAAGCCTCCTTCCGCCTGAACGAAGTCCTTTTGACCTTTTGGAGGATCTCCACGCAACGCCATGATGTTGTTGATTCCACTCTCAGCGTATTTGTCGAGAATCTCTGCGATCTCGTCTTTGCTATGCCCCACTGTGGTCAGGTGACTGACGATGGTAAGGCCTGTTTCCTTCTGGGCTTTGACCACCAGGTTGTGGGTGAGCTCACGTGTACCGCCACCAGCGCCGTAAGTCACGCTCGCATAACCCGGTTTGAGCTCAATCAACTCAGACAGCGTCTCAAAAAGAGCAGCGGATGCTTCCTCAGTCTTGGGTGGAAAAAACTCAAAACTGAAGCAAGGCTTGTTTTGTTCTAATACTTTCGCAATGTGCATTTGAGCTAAAAAGTTGGGTAGATTTTCAGGTAGTTAAAATTACGAGCCATTGATGCCAAAAATTGCATCGGTGTAGTCCTCAACATCAAATTCACGAAGATCCTCTGGTTTCTCGCCTAGTCCTACAAAATAAACGGGTAAACCCAGCTCCTGGTAAATCGCAACAATAGCACCCCCTTTTGAAGTGCCATCCAGCTTTGTAACGATCACTCCGGTTAACGGAAAAACTTCATTAAATACTTTGGCTTGCTGAATGGAATTGGTCCCGATACTTCCATCAACCACGATCCACTTGTGATGAGGAGCACTTGAGTCATGCTTTTTGATGACTCTTTCAATCTTAGCCAATTCCTCCATGAGATTGCTCTTAGTATGCAACCGACCGGCGGTGTCGAGAATCAGGTAGTCTGCATCCCGCTTCTTCGCCGCTTCATATGCGTCGTAAGCTACTGCAGCAGCATCCGCTCCCTGATGACTGGCGATGAGAGGAACATCTAGTCGTTCACACCAAATCTGCAACTGTTGATTGGCTGCTGCCCTGAAAGTATCACAGGCGGCCACCAACACGCTATTCCCCTGGTCCTTCAGCATTTTTGCGAGTTTTGCAGCTGAAGTGGTTTTTCCCGAACCATTGACGCCAACAACACATATGACCTCAGGCTTGTTTGCATTCTCCCCAAGTTTACCCTCAGAACCATCCAGCCTCTCAAGAAGAATAGATTTTCCGATATCCGCTCCCTCCTTTTGCTGGAGGTCTTTGTTTTTCCGATAAGCTTCATCGATCGCCTCAACGATCGCCTCGGTGGTCTCAACACCAAAATCGGCAGCAAAAAGCGTTTCCTCTATCTCGTCCAGAGTATCCTGATCGATTCTCTTTCCACTCCAAACGGACGCGAGCTTGTTCGACGTACGCTGAAACCCTTTTTTAAAAAAACTAAACCAACGACTCATTGTGATTTTCCCTTAATCGACGAGACCGTCCAGCACATCATCATTCGTACTTGGAGCTTTGTTTTTAGCCTCTCTAGCTGGTCGATTCAGCTCTCCTTTCAGACGATCAAGGATACCGTTGATGAAACGTTTACTGTCGTCCTTAGAATATTGTTTGCCTAGTTCCACGGCCTCGTTGATGCTCACCACCGGAGGAATGTCTTCGCAGTGTCTCAACTCAAAGATAGCAATCCGCAAGATGGCTAGATCCACCCTCGCGATTCGATCAAAGGTCCAGTTTTTTGCCAAGCTTTTGATCTCTTCATCGATCTCCTCCACATGCTTGATCACGCCATGAATCAAGAATTCCGCAAATTTGAAATAATCCCGGCCTCTTGGTTCTTTTTCAAAAAAGCTGTGGATTCCTTCCTGTAGAACTTCAGGTTTATTATATTCCCAAGCATATAGAAACTGCATCGCTGCCCTGCGGTTTTCGCTCCGCTGAGAAACTTTAGGTTTTACTTTATCTTCCATAGTGCCATCTCCACGGCCGCATCCGCAAACTCAATACCTCGCTGAATCTTTCCGATCGTTCGGTCCTCCGCCTGAGCGTAGGTTTCAGCTGAAATTACTCCATTGATTACCGGTTTTTCTAGTTCAAGAGCAACTTGTTGCAATCCGATCGACGCTGTACGCGAAACGATGTCGTGATGTTGAGTCTCTCCTGCGATCAAAACACCAAGCGCAATCGCCACATCAAACACTCCTGATTTCAGAGCTTGTTGAGAAGCGTACGGCAATTCTGCAGAGCCGGGAATCCGTTGGATGATGATGTTTTCTTCGGGTAATCCGATTTCCTTCAGCCTTTCTACGGTTAACTGCAACATACCGTCGACCAGTTCAGGATTAAACCTTGCGGCTAGGATCACAATTTTCAGGTTTGCGCATTCAGCCGGATCGATCTGTAAACTAGAAGAGTGTAAACTCATACGCTTTGTTAGCTGATATCGAAATCACTTACAAGACTCATCCTCGAGCAATGAAATCTGTTCACAGATTTCCAGTCCGTAGCCCTGCAGAGCGACGACCTTCCTCGGACGGCTTGAAAGCAATCGGATCTTGGACAGTCCCAGATCCGCCAGAATCTGCGCTCCCAAACCATAATCTTTGTTATCCATTTTAGCTGGAAACAATTCAGAAAGCTCATCGTCAGCCAAGGTGTCTGAGGGAACATCCTTCACTCTCATACCGCCGTGAGGTTGCTCAATGTAAAGCACGACCCCGTGATCTTCCTTCGCTATGATTTCAAGTGACTTGCTCAAACAATATCTCCTGTCCGATTTTGGGGTTGCGAAAATATCGCTTACCAGGTGTTCGCTCTGGACTCTCACCAAAGTGGGTCTTTCATCCAATTTTCCCCGACTCACCGCGATGTGATACCGATCGTTTAGACGACTTCGATAGATGTGCAAATCAAACTCACCGAATTCAGTTTCAACTTTGTCTACCGCAATCTTGTTGACCTGCTTCTCGCGTTGATGCCGATACTCAATGAGCTGCGCAATGGAGATCATTTTGAGGTCATGCTCTTGTTTGAATTGAACAAGTTCCTTCACGCGGGAAACCGAGCCATCTTCATTTACCAGTTCACAAAGGACTCCACTGGGATGTAATCCGGCTAAAATAGCGAGGTCTACTGCCGCTTCCGTGTGTCCCGCTCTTTCCAGAACACCTCCGGATCGAGCTCTTAAAGGAAACACGTGCCCCGGTTGCACGAGTTGATCCGGGGTCGCACTAGGATCGGCCAAAATCTGAATCGTTTTGGTCCGATCGTAAGCACTGATTCCGGTCGTGATTCCTTCCGAAGCATCAACGCTCACTGTAAAATCGGTTCGATAGGAGTCGGTATTTCTCGCAACCATAGGATTCAGACCCAGCCGTTTTAATTGAAAGTCAGCCATCGGCACACAAACGATCCCACTGCAATAACGAATCATCATGTTGATCGTTTCAGGGGTCGCCTTTGAAGCAGCCATGATGAGATCTCCTTCATTTTCACGATTCTCGTCATCGGTCACGATCACGAGTTTGCCATCAGCGATGTCCTGAATTGCCGACTCCACACTGTCGAAATACTGCGAATAACACTCTTCCATTATATGCTTTTCAATTCATATGCGCCGGTTAGTCTATCTCAAAATGAAGGTAATCGTCGTAGGCGCAGGAGAGGTAGGATATTACTTATCTGACATCCTTAGTCAAATGGGGTTTGACATCACGATCATCGAAGAAAACCAGGTCAAGATCCAAGAGGTTGATGAAGAACTCGATGTAAAAGTGATGCAGGGAAATGGCAGCTCCGCGTCAATGCTTGAAAAAGCCGGAGTAAGGAAAGCTGGATTTGTCATCTCTGTCACAAGCGATGACGCTACCAATATTATTTGTTGCTCGCTTGCGAAAGCGATCAACCCTTCAGCATCCACAGTTGCTCGGGTACACGACGCTACTTACGCTGATCATTCTCTCATCAACTATCAGCTCCACTTTGGAATCGATTATTTGCTCAACCCCGAAGCATTATGCGCTGTGGAGCTTGCCAAGGAAATCCGGAACCCGGGCCGCGTCGCTGTCGAAAACTTCGCGAGGGGAAAGATCGAAGTTCAGCAGATCGAAGTAGCCAAATCCTCCCGAATGACGGGAAAACCGTTAAAGGACGTAAAGTTACCTGAGGGAGTACGCATCGCTACGGTCATTCACGCAAACGATGAATATCAGATCGCCAAGGCAGACACAGTCATCGAAAAAGGAGACCTAGTGACTCTATTCGGCACACCGGAGCCGATGATGGACGTGAAGACCCAACTTGATCCGGCAAGCAAAATCGCAGCATCTCGTGTAGTCCTCTACGGTGGATCCGAAATCGCTATTTCATTGGTCAGATTACTAAACAATCCAAGATTCAAAATTCGAATATTGGAAAAGAACGAAAGCGTCTGCCGGATGCTGGCCGAACTTTTTCCAAATGTCACCGTGATCCACGGAGATGCAACATCCAGGCGACTGCTTGAAGAGGAGCAGGTAGGGAGCGCCGACTACTTTGTCGCGTGCACCAAAAGGGATGAAGACAATATCATGACAAGCATCCAGGCGTCAAAGCTCGGTGTGAAGCATGTTCAACTCGTGATCAACAAACCCGATTACGAACCTGTTGTAACCAATCTGAAAGAGACCCTTGGTGTAGAACTGATCGTTTCACCTCGAACGGCCACCGGGAACGAACTGAAGCGGGTAATCTCCAGCAACACCGCGAACGAACTTGCCGAATTGGCAGAAACCAAGGCAATTATCCTTGAGGTGCTTGTTGGGGAAAAGGGGCAGGCCGTCGGCAAAAAGCTAAGAGATCTGCCACACTCTACCGAAACCATTTTCCTGGCCATTCTTCATAAGTTCGACGCCAAGGTGCCAACAGCTGATGACGTCATCCTTGCGGGTGACCGAGTTGTTGTTCTGACCAATCACCAAAGCAAACAATCAGTGATTGATTTGCTGACCTAACCTCAGATGCAGTACGCGATCATTTTCAAGTTACTCGGAGCCATTACCAGAGTGCTCTCATTTGCCTTCGTGCTGTGCCTAGGAATATCCGTTTGGAATGAAAAGGGACTTGGAGATGCTTCTTTCGGATTTTTGTTGACCGCTTTAGTCTCATTCGCGATAGCCGTCATTTTTCATTATCTTGGAAAAAACGCACAGCATAAACTCTTTCGTAAAGAGGCACTTTGCGTCATCGGAATCGCATGGATACTAGCCAGTCTCCTCGGCGCACTGCCATATTGGCTGGTCATCGATAACTGTAGTTACACAGATGCCTTCTTCGAATCGGTTTCCGGTTTCACCACAACCGGAGCAACGGTCTTCACAAACTATGAGGAAAGATTGCCTGCAGTGTTGCTCTTCTGGAGGGCACTCACTCAATGGATCGGTGGTTTAGGGGTGGTGGTTCTCTTTGTGGCTCTCATTTCCAACGTAGGATCCGGAGCAAAAGTGCTGTTTAGTAACGAATCTTCGGGACAATCCACCGACATTGACGACAGCACTATCAAACAAGGTGCTAGTCGGATCATGATCTACTACCTCGTTCTGTCCGCTGTTTGTTTTATCGTGTATTACTCCTGCGGCTTGGGTTGGTTTGATGCCTTATGCCATATGCTCACTACAGTCTCCACGGGAGGCTTTAGTACCATCAATCAAGGAGTACCTGGGTTTCAGAATCCTCTGCTCGAATGGATGATGATTTTTTTCATGTTCGCCGGTGGGTTTAGTTTTTTGTTCGCTATTCGACTTTCCAGAATCGGAACACGCGCCTTGAAAAGTGGAGTTGAAGTCGTTGTCTATAGCATGGTCTTTGCTACCTCCTCTGTTCTGATTTTGGCACTAAATTTGAATCAGATAAATGGCCTGACTTTCTCCGAAGCTTTAAGAGACGCGGCTTTCCAGAGTATCACGATTCTCACAACGACTGGCTATGCGACTGAAGACTTTTCGATCTGGAGTTCTCCAGTCAAATGGATCTTACTTTCCCTAATGATCATCGGTGGATGCTCAGGCTCCACAGCGGGCGGTATAAAAGTCATTAGGGTTCTGGCAGCATATCGAATCGCAAAACAAAGCATCGAAAAAACCTTTCGGAGCAATGTGGTAAGGCCACTTAAACTTAATGGGAAGGTCCTGGATCAGAGCGCTAAGGAGTCGCTAGTATCTTTCATTCTGCTGAACGTTCTGGTCGTAGTAATCGGGGTCATTCTGTTTTCACTACTGCAACCCTCGCTTGATCTGGAGACCGGGCTCTCCGCCGTACTTGCAAGTTTGTTCAATATCGGACCGGGGTTGGGAAAACTAGGTCCGATGGAAAACTTCGCTTTTCTCGGATCGATGACCAAATTGGGGCTTTGCCTGCTGATGCTCCTCGGTCGACTCGAACTTTACGCCCTGCTAGCTCTTCTCTCTCCATCGCTTTGGAGGAAATTCAGTTAAACTAAATTCAAATGTTTAGCCATCATCACCAATCGCTTCGACCGGGCAATCGTTCAGCGCTTCGATGCACAATTCAAGGTCCTCTTCACTAACAGGTTGCTTAATCACGTAAGAATGCCCTTCGTCATCGTTTCTGGTAAAAAATCCCGGTGCAATTTCTCTACACAAATCACAATCGATGCAATTCTCGTCTACGTAGAATCTCCCTTCTACATTGTCGGAAAACTTCGCTTCTAGGTCTGCCATTACTTCTCGATATTCTAATTAAGTGCTAACTCGATAATCCAAAACTCCAATACTTCAATTCATTTTCATCTATTTTGGGTGTTCACGAACCACCCTATTTCCCCACAACCTGATTTCTTCCCCTTGATTTCTGTCATTTCCTCCAAAAACTAAAGTTATGTTGCTTCCACCAGATCCAGCAATGCGTGAGCTTCTCGATCGTTTTCAGTCCATAGTGAAAACCGACCCTGAAATATTGCATCTGTATTCTTTCGACGGTTTGAGAATCCCGCACAAGCCAGCGGCCGTTGTTTTTCCTGAAAAACCGGAACAAATCGGAACAGTTTTGAAAATTGCCAACAAATATAAGATTCCGATCACCACACGGGGAGCGGGATCCACATTAACGGGAGGGGCGACTCCAATAAAAGGAGGTTGGGTGATTGATACAAAAAAGCTCAATCGAATTGAAATAGACAAAGAACTTCGAATCGCGACTGTGGGTTGTGGAGCAATCGTAGCCAACATTCAAGATGAAGCTAAAAGTCACGGTCTTTTCTATCCCCCCGATCCCTCATCTTATCAGCATTGCACAATTGGAGGGAACATCGCGTGCAACGCGGGTGGCTTAAGGTGTGTAAAATACGGAGTAACAAGGGATTACATCCTTTCACTTAAGGGATATTTGGCCTCAGGAGAATTCGTCGAATGGGCCAAGCCCGTTAGAAAGTTTGCCACTGGTTACAATATTCGGGATCTCTGGATAGGTTCAGAAGGAACCTTGGGCGTAGTCACTGAAGCCTCATTGAAACTCATTCCTCACCCCGAAACACGAAAAACTCTGTTATGCGGTTTCGACAACGAAGCTCGGGCGCTCACATCAGTTTTGGATCTGCTGTCGACTGGTGTCACTCCATCAATCCTCGAATTTGTCGACAAACTTAGTGTAAAAGGAGCCCAAAAAACCGTAGGAGGGAGTTTTTTCGATGAGTTGGAAGATCCAGCAGTCGTGCTACTCGAAGTCGACGGGGACGTTGCTCAAGTCGAGCGGCAATTACAGATCGCCCGTGATTGGGCGGAAAAGTATTCAGATGCCTTTACGGTCGCCGCAAACGAGATCGAAGCTGAGCACCTCTGGACGGTGAGACGAAAATGTTCAGGAGCTATGTATGCACTCGGGGATACCAAATTGAACGAAGACATCGTCGTTCCTCTCTCCAAGATGCCCGTTTTGCTGGAGACAATCGACACATTGCGTGAACAATCTCGGGTTCCGATCGCAGTCTTTGGTCACGCAGGAGACGGAAATCTTCATGTGAATATCATGTATAACCACCAGGATACTGATATGACTGAAAATGCAAAGGGGGCTTTGGATAGCCTCATGAAGAAGGTTGTCGAACTCAACGGAGCGATAAGCGGAGAACACGGTATCGGCCTAGCAAAATCACATTACATCGGGCTCCAATTCAACGCGCAGACCCTACAGTTGATGCAATCCATCAAGCAGGTATTCGATCCAAACAACATCTTGAACCCGGGGAAGATATTTGAAGCCTATTCACCTTGGGATCACTTAAAAATCGAACACAAATTCCCTTGGGATAAAGCGAAATAAAAAAGGGGCGTTGTCTACCCCTAAACAACGCCCCACTTATTTTCTACTTTATTCTGTTACCCCACAACTCTCCTAAGAGAGAAATCTTTAAATAGAGAACTAGCACTAAAGTCTTAATGCGCAAGAAAAAAATAAAAAAAACTGAATTTCGATGAAATTCAGTTTTTTGCTTATAAAAGAGAACTGCTCAATTAGAAACGATTCGCCACACGCTGAACCTTCTCAAGGTAGTCCTGAACGTAATCCTTGTATTCTATCTCCTGAGCACGGCGTAAGAGCCTTACCGCATCACGGTATTTTTGCATCGGAGTCACCAGAATTTTAGCATGCTCCAAGTAGGCCGCCGCCGAATATTCCTGAACATTCTCAGCTTTCTCAAACATAGAGACCGCTTTTGGCAAATCAGGTGTTTCGAGGTTTTTGTAGTAAAGACCAAGTTCAATCAACGCTCTGCCGTTCATTGGATCTTCTAAAATGATCTTCTCCAGAATCTCAGCCGCTGCATCGATGTCACCAAGTGCTCTTTTCGCACTCGCTTCCAAAACCAACAAATCAATTTCATCAGATTTATCGATTGACGTTGCGAAACGCTGGCGAAGCTTCGCCACCAAATCCAACGAGTTTTCATACTCACCAACCGCAGCGAGTGCATTCGCAGAGTTGAAAAGCATGTCGAATTTTGCACCAGACGCATTCAACGCACGGTCATAAACATTATACGCCACATCATATAGTGAGTGGTTGAAGTAGATGTTTGCGAGCATTTCCAAACTCTGCGCATCCGAACGACCCATACGGTCACGAATTTCAAGAACCTCAGCCGCCTCGAGTGGCTTGTCCAACCCAACATAAACATTTGCAAGATACTTCCAATAGTCGCCGTTGTTTGGATCTTCCTGAAGCATGGATCTAAGAATCGCCCCTGCTTCCTCGTAACGCTCCTGCAAGAGCATGGTTTTGAAAAGGTTATCTCTCCATTGCTTACTGTCAGGCTTCATTAAAAGCGCATTACGGAATGCAGACTCGGCAGAAATGTAATCTTCCATTTGCATGTAAATAACTCCGAGATATCCATAATTATCACCACTGACTTCACCGAGCTCAATGGATTTTGATACTGGTTCCAAAGCCTTCTTATAGTCTCCAGTTACCATGTAGATCATCCCAAGGTTCTTCCAAGCCTTACGATAGTTTGGAAATTTCTTTGTTGCCGCCATGTAAGCACGTTCTGCTTGAGCAGTACGGTTACCTTGGAGATAAAAATTTCCGAGAAGGAAATCGATTTGTGCAGACGCACCAGGTTTACGTGAAAGCTCCTCAAGGATCGGGATCGCTTGGTTTGAAGTAGCTGGATTTTCCAATAGTGGAGCTACCTCTTCCTTGAGAACAATCTTCTCCTCAGTGCTGAATTCAGGCTCAACATCTTGAAGAGGCTTGTAGGAACCAATAAAAGCTTCCCTGAATTCTGGGTTTGCCCACATTTGCGCGGCCAAATCATTAAGTGACTGAGTGTCGATAGGGAGCTGCTGCAACTGCTGCGCAGACAGGGTAGCTCCCGCGGAAACGGTGGCTATCAAGAATAACAGTTTTTTCATGACTATTTAAATATAATAAAAGGTTAGTTTACTTTGAAAATCATTGGCGCACGGACCCGGACTTTTACCGCTTTACCGTCCTTCTTACCTGGTGAAAACTTCCAACGTCGAATCGCATTTAGTGCAGGTTTTTCGAATTCAGGGTGGGTAGAACGCTCTACCCGGGGAGCGATCACGTTACCTTGCGGATCTACGATAAACACAACATTAACGGTACCGTTTACCTTCTGACGTTTAAGCGCAGGTGGATAAGTAGGAGCAACCTGCCTTAGCGGACGCGGTTTTTCTTCCACATCGCCAATTTCAAAAATGATGTCATCGGTACCTAAAGATTTCGCATCCAAACTCAAATCAACGGTAAACCCACTCATGATTCCGTCGGTGCTTGGATTTAGGGCCATTTCGAGCTGGTCAAGAGACAATTTTGGTGGCTCTTTATCGATCTCGATTTCCTCTTGTTCCTGTTCTTGTTTTGGTGGTGGCGGCGTTTCAAGCTCAAGCACGGGTGGTGGTGGAATTACGAAATTCAACTCGTTGATCTTGTTCGGATCACGCAACCCAGTGGAGATTGCCTGAATAAGTGGGATCGCAACAAACAGAGCAACGGCTGCGAAAAAAGCTGAAATTGCCAAGACACCTTTAGATAAGGGTGAACTAGGGGTATGTATTGATTCTATCATAGATTAAATGTAACAATTATGGAACAAACTGCAAAGGCAAACGAACACGAACTTTGACTGGTTGCCCTGCACGTTTTCCGGGAGAAAACTTCCAACGCTTGATCGCATCAACTGCTGGTTTCTCAAATTCGGGATGAGTAGAACGTTCCACACGAGGGACCATTACTGTGCCTTTGTCGTCAATAACGAAGACAAGATAGACTACTCCCTGGACCTTTTTACGTTGCAAAACAGCTGGATAAACCGGAGGGACCTGCCTCAATGCCCTAGGTTTTTCTTCAACATCTTCAATGTCAAAAATAAGATCCTCTGTTCCCAATGAGTTTGCATCGATACTAAGATCCAAGTTGATGGAACCTGCGATGTCACCAGTGCCGGGATTCAGGGCCATTTCCAACTGTTCTAAGGACAATTTGGGTGGCTCTTTGTCGATCTCGATCTCCTCTTGTTCCTCCTCTTGTTTTGGTGGTGGCGGAGCCTCGATTTCGAGAACTGGTGGCGGTGGAAGTGCGAAAGAAGTATCAGTGATTTTGTTCGGATCTTTGAGTCCGGTCGAGATCGCCTGAATTAAAGGAATCGCGATAAATAGCGCGACGGCTGCAACCCCTCCACACAAAAGGATGATTCCTTTCATGTTTTGGTTAGGGCGAACGCTGTCCAACGTATCATTCATGGTAGGTAGATAGGAATGTAAGAAATCAATGAATTATTGAAGAGTGGAAAAGCTGATCTTCTTAGCTCCCGCCAATTTTGCTTCTCTAAACACGTCACGGAAAACTCCGTGTTCTGCTTCTCTGTCAGCCTGAATAATGAGGGGCATATCCTCCTCTAAAACCAGTTGTTTCACAACGTTGCGAACACCGGTAATACCTATATCTCTACCACCGTAAACAACCTTACCTTCGGGAGTAACAGCGATCAAAATACTGTTTTTTTCAAGCTTTTCAGAACTGAGTGCTTGAGGCTTAACAACTTCAACACCCGTCTCCTC
>JAKSBQ010000113.1 GCA_022361075.1 Opitutales bacterium
CGGTCGGTGCAATGCGATAGCTCGGCGGAAAGTTCGGTAGCTCCGCAACGTCGAATAGCCGGCGCATCGCGTCCGGGTTGCTGGTCATCTGATAGAGATTGCACATGCCGGCATTGTGCCGGCCGCGGCCGCAAGAGGCTAGCTTCGCTGCGGACCGGTCCAAGCCGTAAGATCGGTTTCCAGGGTGGTCCAGCGGTCGATGTCGGGCGCGCCGAAGCTGTGCAGCTTGAGCAGGTGGCCGACCTCGCGATAGCCGAACAGTTGCTTGTACCAGTCGATCTCCGCGGGAAGATCGCAGTTTGTGGTCAAGGTCTCGGCACCCGCGGCCTTGGCCGCCGCCATGCAGCACTCCTGCAACTGCTGCCCGATAGGGCTGCTGCGATAGCTGGGATGGACCGCCAGCAGGGTGGTCTTGGCCGCGTTCGGGCAGGTCATCTTATAGCCGCCGATGCCGGCGAGGCCTTCGCCGTTGCGGGCGACAAAGGTGGTTTCCAGCGCAAGACCCGGCATTTCCGGCGAGGGGATATGGTGAAGATTGGCCGTCTGCAGCAGGCAGAGCAATCCAGGCCAGTCCAAGGGGTCGGCGGTTTCTATGACGAAATCAGGCATGACGGTTTCAGGCTAGCACCGGCGACTTTCATCTTCGCTAACAGACAATTATATGTCAGCAACGCTTGCCATTGGTGGCCAAGCCTTCATAGACTTCACGGAATGAGAGGTCGGTCGGTCGCTAATTGGCGATAACCCGTCGCATCACCCCCAAAGCGACCGGCGCTCATCGCGACATAAAAGACACTTGCCCTGACTGGCGTTCCAGAATGGACTGCCGAACAACAACAATCGGGGCGGGAAACGGACAGGAGGCTCAAGGATGAACGTCAAAGATTTGCAAGGGCTCATTTCGCGCGGGCATATGTCGCGGCGGGATTTCTTGGCCCGAGCGAGCGCCTTGGGCTTGACGCTTTCGGCCGCCGGCGCCCTTGCCGATCAGGCGCTGGCTGCGACACCCAAGAAGGGTGGTCGCCTGCGCGCCGGTCTTGCCGAAGGCGGCACCACCGACTCCCTCGATCCGGCGACCTATACCGATATCTATATGATCTCTGTGGGCTTCGGCACCCACAACAGCATCACGGAGATCGGTCCCGATAACCAGCTGACCGGCGACGTCGCCGAAAGCTGGGAGGCGACGCCGGACGCCAAGACCTGGACCTTCAAGCTGCGCAAGGGCATCGAGTTCTCCAACGGCAAGACCCTGACGGCGCAGGACGTCATCGCCTCGCTGAACCACCACCGCGGCGAGGATTCCAAGTCCGCGGCGAAAGCCAACGTTGACCCGATCAAAGATCTGAAGGCGGATGGCGACCAGGTGGTGGTCATGGAGCTGCACGGCAGCAACGCCGACTTCCCCTATCTGCTCGCCGACTATCACCTGCTGGTGATGCCTGAGGTGGACGGCA
>JAKSBQ010000126.1 GCA_022361075.1 Opitutales bacterium
CGGTAAGCTCAGTCACGACTGTTTCAGCAACAAGGCTTCCGTCTCGAGACTCATCGGAATCGACTTCCTCAGACGCCACTTGAATCGTGCCTTCGGTCACCAACACTTCGATTTCGTCTTGCTCGATCCTGACGTTGAACGCAGTTCCAATAGCTCTTACTTTTACTCCCCGTGCCTCGACGATGAAAGGACGTTTCGAGTCCTTTGCTACCTCGAAATATGCTTCGTTGGCCAGGAGAGTCACGTGCCGCTCAGTCTCCGAATAATTAATAAGAATCTCAGAGCCTCCGTTGAGTTCAACGGTAGAGCCATCTGGCAATTGCTCAGAATCATAAGCATCTGCCGCAACTGAACGCTCAAACTCCACACCCTCTGTTGGTAAAGATTTGAGAATCAGGACCGAACCCAAAGCCATCAGCAGAGCTGCGGCTGCCGCACTGTACCAGGACAGCCCCTTCCGCCAAAACGATCGGTTCTGAGTTTGCAGCAGGTCCATGTTGGGCACATCACTGTGCTCCGGAACCCAAAGAGAGAGATTATTCATCCTTTCCCAAAGTTTTTTAGCAGCAGCAAACTCATCTGAATGCCGACTATCGGCCCCCATCCAGATAAAAAAGTCGTCCTGCTCTTCAGGGCTAAAACCCGCGACAGACTTCGCCACCCAACGGGTCGCCTCTTCGCGGATTCGTTCTCTATCTATTGCATCCCCTTTCATTTCCCATGTCTCCTTTCGGACTCCATGCCGTGCTTTTGCATGTAATCCATGCATTTTTTTAACCCAATTGCAATTTGGGAGGAGACCGTGTGAAAAGAAATCCCCATTTCCTCACTGATCTCCTGATAGCTCATTCCATAAACCTTACTCAAAGTAAAAACCCTCCTGCAGCGCTTCGGAAGTGTCTGAATCGCCCGTGTGAGCACCTCCAACTCATGATTCCGAGCCACGGTCTCTTCGACTGGTTCGGCATCGTCCATTAACTCCAGTTCGTGGATGTCCACCGCAGCCGTCGTGAACAGCACCTTCTTTTTTCTTAACGTGTCGATCGCCAGATTTCTCGCCGTCGCAAAGAAGAAAGCTTTCGGAGACTTCATCTCTGACTTCTTCCGTGCCTTGATGACCCGCAATAATGCATCCTGAATGAGATCGTCTAAATCTAATGCGTCAGGATAACGACTCCTGATCCAATTGCGGATCAACGGCTCATGTGGAGCCAGTTGCTCCCGATACCACCTGTCGTCACTGAGTTCTTTCACTTCTTCTTTTTATTCGTCACCTTACAGACGTAGGCAGACGGCTCCACTTACTAAAAAATATCGTCAAAATATCTACGGGACTGAAACCTGAACATCATCCAAACGAAATTTTGTCGATGAAAGTTGATGGACAGTCCCGAAACTCTATCCTTTTAAGCACCCAATTGTCTCAACCCTGCACAAAAGGACAACCCATGAAACTGGAACAACTTCAAACCCTCTTCATGTGGATGACACTCATCAACATTGGTATCATGATTCTCAGCGCCGTGCTCATTAACTGTCTGCGAAGTTTCATTCACCATTTTGTAACAATTGCTCAAAACTAAAGGCCGAACTAGATGATGCCTTATGGCTTAAACGCTCTAAAGTAAACAACTGAACATCACTGAAATTCCCAATCCATCTGGGCTTCATAGCTTTTGAGCAAAACCCAGGAAAGAGTATGAACAACAAATTTTTAGTTTCCGCTGAGTGGCTAAATAATCATTCAGGGAGAAAGAACTTGAAGATTGTCGAAACACCCTGGAAAGAGGACCGCTATCAACGAGCTCACATCAAGGGCGCAAGACTCCTGCCATGGCATTCCTACTTAAAAGCGTTCGATGAATCCGGTAACCGCCTACCCCACGTCCTAAGTCCGGAGGATTTTGTTCACGTTCTGTCCAAACTTGGAATAAACGCGGAGGATGAAGTAGTTGCATACGACGATTTCCATGGTCTCTTCGCCAGTCGTTTCTGGTGGGTGAGTCGATACTACGGATTCAACAACGTAAAAATCCTGAACGGAGGATGGCATGCTTGGGTTGCAAATGCTTTTCCGGTCGCAATCGAATCAGCCGAACACGCCGAAGGCTCCGATTTTCGTCCGCGCGCGACCCAAGAAATGAACATGAACTTGGATGAACTGAAAGCAACATTTCAAAGTGACAAGATACAAGTATGGGACACCCGAAGATCCGGGGAATATGACGGCACCGAGGAAACCTCGAACAGAAGGAACGGACACATTCCTGGAGCCATTAATCTGGAATGGAAAGAGCTTCTTGAAAAGGAAACACACCCTGGAAGCCCTCGATTCCTTAAACCTCTCGAAGAAATCGAAAGTATGCTCAAAAAAATTGGTATAACAAAGGAAAAAACCATTGTAACCCACTGCCAGGCTTCGATCCGTGCCGCTTTCGGCTCCCTCGTATTGGAGATGCTGAACTACCCAAACCACAGGATGTACGACGCAGCAATGGCAGAATGGGCAAATCGGTACGATACACCACTTTCTACTGAGGAATGATCAACTGGCGACCAATCGGAAGTGCCTAAAAACCAGATTGGCCGAGAAGATGATGTCCTTTCAACGATCAGTGATCGGGTTTCACCGCCTCTAACACTCTGTTGATAGAAAACGATTCGATTCTCGATCGAGCAATGGGCAGAATCAAAATGTGACCAGCACATTCAACCTGAAAATCACCCTTTTTATAAAATACCTCATTCCTATCTTGTTCTTCTTTGTAAACGTTCTGCTGTCAGTCGAAGGACAGGAACAAACTCACGACCTTTTCTCGGACGCACCCGGAGAAGAACCCAAAATATTCGGAGAAGGAGTCGTGTCTGTGAAAGACCGATACGAATACGCACTTTCCATTTCTCCGGATGGTAATCAGATCCTTTTCAAAGCAAACGACATCAATGGCCATTACACATTGAATAAGGTAGATGGAAAATGGAATAATCCGTCGGAGTTGAAATTCCGAGAACCTTCTTTCTGGGAGTATGAAGCCTTTTTCAACAGTAGCGGTGACAAAATCTACTTCACCTCAAGAGACAGCGAAGAAAGCGGAGCCGATCATTTTTACTATGCAGAAAAAACAGACTCAGGTTGGAGCAAAGGCAAATTCCTCGACACTCGAATCAACCGCACGCAAGTCATGTGGTGCACTTTCACGGCCAATGATACGATGTATTACGGTAATATGCTCGATTTCAAAATCTACAGCGCGAAGCGAACCAATCGAGGATTCGCCCGTCCCGTCAATATTGGCATCACGGGTATGCATCCCACAGTCGCACCCGACGAGAGTTTTATCCTTTTCAACTCGAGTCGATTGGGTGGTCAAGGTCGACACGACCTCTTCGTCGTTTTCCGAAACGACGACAACTCATGGAGCAAACCTCAAAATCTCGGCAGCCAGATCAATACCGATGTCAGCGAAACCTGCCCAACTCTTTCTCCTGACGGCAATTTCCTCTTCTTCAGCCGATATAATGACC
>JAKSBQ010000141.1 GCA_022361075.1 Opitutales bacterium
AAAAAATGAAAAACTATATTAATCACTCGATACTCTTAATTGCATCTTTGTGCGTAAGTCTCAATGGATCCGCTGACATGGAACTAATTGAACCTGAACTCATTAAAGAAGATATTCGATTTTTAAAGGATCGTATAAATCGTATTCACCCAACCTTGTCGTCTTCTAATTACAGCGATCAATTACAATCTTATTGCGAAGACTTAACGAATCCAATCAGTAAAATTGATTTTTATCGTGCTATTCAGCCTATTATATCGATCGACGGACATACCACGGTAATATTTTCAGGTATAATCAACCCAAATATCAGAAACTCTTTTATTCCCTTCGAAGTCGTGATTAATGAAGGTAGGATTTATGTGAAGAAAAATCACTCAAATAATCCCGATTTAAAAAAGGGAACCGAAATACTAAAGATTCGAGATATTCCTTCATCGGAAATACTTGATAGAATACTAAAAATGAAACCGGGTGAACGCTCTGAATATAAACTTAGCCGTCTGACTGGAAAAGGTTTTCCCAATTTTTATAAACTGACATTTGGTGAGTTCGAAAAATATGTCATAACAATATCTACCGAAGCAGGACCAAAGGAATTAGTCCTAGATGGGGTTAAAAACAAGGTATTTAATCGGACAAAAGAACCCATGTTATCCTACAAAAAACTGGATACCTTCATCGGATTGTTAAGAATACGTGCTTTTAGAAATCCAACTGAATTTAAAGCTAATATCGATCAAACGTTTGAACAAGTATCACAGGATGAGATTAAAAATTTGATAATTGATGTGAGAGGTGGTGGCGGTATGTCTGACATGGCTGACTATTTAATCAGTTACTTAACTACCAACCCATACAAACAGTATTCAAAAAAGATTACTAAGATTAGTGATGAAACCGCGAGTTGGATAGAATCCAAAAACGGAGCCGGATTTTCAAATGGAGCATACTTCATTTATGAACCGCAATTTAAAGATCCAGCTCAACATGAAAACCAATTTAATGGTCAAATTTATATTATTACCGGTCCGGAAGCATATTCAACAATGACCCTGTTCGTAGCTATGGCAAAAGAGTACACCAACGCTATAATAGTAGGTGAAGAAACAGGCCAACCATTAATAAGTAATGGAGATATTAGTCGCCACCAGTTACCAAACTCTAACCTTAATTTCTATTTAAGTCATTCCACCTACTATATGCCTGGAGCAAATAATGATACACATGGAGTTATCCCTGATATTCCTGTTTATCCCACACTGAAGGACTTGATTAACGATGTAGATGTTCGACTTGATAAAACTCTAGCTCTCATTCAAGCAAAGCAATTGCAATAGATAAAAGTCTCTTAGTTCTCCACTTGAAATTATTATACAAAGAAACGAGAGAATTGATTAGACTATCAAGAGACGGAAATCCAATGCAAAATAAAATCGTGAAAGGAATTACTTACCCGCTCCGCGGCCAAGTAATCCCACAACTCAACGTTGAATAAAAAAATGAAAAATCTGATAGCGATACTCATATTTGCATTGCCGATAAATTTGTTTGCGGCTCAAGGAGAAATAGAAGCTCCCAAGGAGTTTACGGAAATATTGAGAAGATATGAAAAAGCTTGGGAAGCAAGGGACGCCATAAGCCTATCCGGGCTCTTCGCTGAAGACGGTTTTGTGCTGTCAAATTATAGTGTACCCGTGCAAGGAAGAGAGAATATTCAGGAATTCTACAAAGGACGTGGTGGCACGCTCTATCTGCGAGTGATCAGTTGGGCGAAGGAAGGGACTATCGGATATATGATTGGAGCCTATGCAAGCTCAGAAGATGGACCCGATCTAGGAAAATTCACGCTGACTTTGAAAAAGAATGAAAATGGCACTTGGGGGATCTTCTCCGATATGGATAATTCGGACAGAAGACCACGAAAACAGATCCAACAAGGCGAGTGAGACAACGTCTGGGAGCTCCGTCTCCAGCCGCGTCTCCACACGAGCGGTCACCGAACCATGAGCGAAATAATCTACAAAATTGGA
>JAKSBQ010000055.1 GCA_022361075.1 Opitutales bacterium
CCCTCAAAACAAGGGGATCTGTGTTTCTCAGCGAAATCAGTTATAGCATTTATCTCCTACATGCAGTCGTGCTGTATTTGTCATTCAGTATCATTTGGCCTCCTCAGGAATCACAGTCGCAAGAAGGCTTCATGATGCTGACGCCTGTTATAGGTATCGCAGTGGTTCTCATTTCCACGCTAACTTACTCCTTCATTGAAAAACCATTCATGAATCTGGGTAAAAAACTCAGCCGGAAAAACAATTGAATACAGCTTCATTTTTAAATCACGAAAACCTAACAAGGCAGCGTAAGAGGGATTACTATTCACTTGAAAAAGCTCGAGACCGAAAAGGATGCACAAATCCAACAAACGCTCGCCAACCGATACCTCAAAGAAGTTTTTCCCTATTACCAAAACGAACGAGAATCTGCTTCTCAAATGCCCAGGCTTGATTGGGATTTCAAAGGTGCGGAGAACACGATGCGCGAATCGGATCGATTAGTTGAAACGAATGGCTACGAACGGGCCCTCAGCAAAATTGAATGCCCAATAGCTGTAATCCACGGGACTGAAGACCCGTTAAGCCCTGGGTCCCTTTTCCCTCTCTTTGAAAAGCATCAACCTACGGCCACGCTTCACGAAATTGCGGGCGCTGGGCATTACCTCTGGATTGGTCCAAAAAAGAATGAATTTCTAAAAATTCTGAGTAGAGAATTGATCTGAAATTCAACTTTCGACTCCAGTTGTTAGCGTTGCCGCAAAAGTAAAGTACCCTGTAAAAACAGATCGCTCGACAATGCTAAAGGTAAATCCCCGGAGCGCTCTCTGTGATCATTCAGTCAGATTACATTAGCATTCGTAATCCTTGTCTGGTAACAGCATATTCTTCTTGAAATCATTTGGCTTCAGAAGACAGTTATACGGTACTTATGGAACTGTATTCAGACTATATCAAGGAGATCGAGGAACGGAAGCATCAAGGTTTAAACCCAAAACCCATTGATAGCGGAGAGTTATTGACCGAAATCATCGCGCAAATCAGGGATCTTGATAACGAATACAGGAAAGACTCTCTCAACTTCTTTATTTACAACACATTACCTGGAACCACCAGTGCCGCAGGTGTAAAGGCCGACTTTTTAAAAGAAATCATACTTGGTGAAACTGAAGTAGAAGAAATCTCGCCAACCTTCGCCTTTGAGTTGTTGTCCCACATGAAAGGAGGTCCTTCAGTCAAAGTTCTTCTCGACCTCGCCCTAGGAGCTGAAGCATCAATAGCACAACAAGCCGCCGAGGTACTGAAGACCCAAGTATTCCTCTATGAAGCCGATACAGATAGGCTTGAGCACGCCTACAAGCAAGGCAACGACATCGCGAAGGACATCCTCCAAAGCTACGCGAAAGCGGAGTTTTTCACCCAGCTTCCTGATCCGGCAGAGGAGATCGAAGTCGTAACCTACATTGCTGCCGAGGGAGACATTTCCACCGACTTGCTTTCCCCCGGGCACCAGGCGCACTCGCGCTCCGACCGTGAGCTACACGGGAAATGTTTGATCTCTGAAGTAGCCCAGGCTGATATCCAGGCACTGAAAGAAGCCCATCCTGACAAACAGGTGATGTTAATCGCCGAGAAAGGAACCATGGGTGTGGGCTCATCCAGAATGTCAGGAGTCAACAACGTGGCTCTGTGGACAGGTAAACAAGCGAGCCCTTACGTGCCTTTTGTGAACTATGCCCCAATCGTCGCGGGAACCAACGGCATTTCACCGATCTTCCTAACAACTGTAGATGTCACAGGCGGAATCGGTATTGATCTGAAAAATTGGGTCAAAAAGCTCGATTCAGAAGGCAAACCAGTTCTGAACGAGAACGGCGATCCGGTTCTCGAGCAAACCTACTCGGTTGAGACAGGGACAATCCTCACGATTAACATCAAGAAGAAGAAACTACTTAACGGAGATAAAGAGCTGGTTGATATTTCTTCGGCCTTAACTCCGCAAAAACTGGAGTTCATCAAAGCTGGCGGATCATATGCGATCGTTTTCGGGAAAAAACTACAAAGCTTCGCGGCCCAAGCATTAGGGGTAGATTTGGAACCCGTTTTCGCGCCTTCCAAGGAGATTTCTCACGAAGGACAAGGCCTCACTGCTGTAGAGAAGATTTTTAATAAAAACGCGGTTGGAACGACTGAAGGAACTGTTCTGCACGCTGGTTCCGATGTCAGAGTGAAGGTAAATATTGTCGGTTCGCAGGACACGACTGGCCTCATGACGGCTCAGGAACTAGAAGCAATGGCTGCGACAGTCATTTCACCGACGGTTGACGGAGCTTACCAGTCTGGCTGTCACACGGCTTCCGTATGGGATAAAAAAGCGCAGGCGAATATCCCCAAACTGATGAAGTTCATGTATGAGTTCGGCCTGATCACCGGACGGGATCCCAAAGGAGAATATCACTCCATGACCGACGTGATCCACAAGGTGCTCAACGACCTTACGGTGGACGATTGGGCAATCATCATTGGTGGCGACTCTCACACCCGCATGTCTAAAGGTGTGGCGTTCGGAGCAGACTCTGGGACGGTCGCACTGGCTCTCGCGACAGGTGAAGCGACCATGCCGATCCCGGAATCAGTCAAAGTGACCTTTAAAGGCGATTTAAAGGACCACATGGATTTCCGTGATGTGGTGCACGCCACACAGGCCCAAATGTTGAAGAAATTTGGGGATAACGTGTTCCAGGGAAGAGTCATTGAGGTTCACATCGGCACCCTACCCGCCGACCAGGCGTTTACCTTCACCGACTGGACAGCCGAGATGAAGGCGAAGGCTTCGATCTGTATTTCACTGGACGACACCTTGATTGAGTCCCTGAAGATCGCGAAAAGCAGGATTCAGATCATGATCGACAAGGGCATGGACAACGAAAAGCAAGTCCTGCAAGGATTGATTGACAGAGCGAATAAGCGAATTGCAGAGATTCGATCAGGTGAGAAGCCCGCGATAACTCCCGACGCCAACGCCAAGTATTTTGCGGAACTCGTGGTAGATCTGAATGAAA
>JAKSBQ010000178.1 GCA_022361075.1 Opitutales bacterium
AATTTTGTTTTAGAGCCTGTTGACGGATTGTATATATAGAGGTTGTTATTGTGCTTGTATATGGCTCTGCCGCAGCGTGTTACCGTTTCCAGGAGCGGATAATCCAAAAACAAAGCATATGACTGTGTTGATATATTGTATTTATATGTTTTTCCCTTCATAGAAAAGTATATGTTGCCGTATTGGTCGTATTTAAGGTTTTTATTTATTCTGTACGGAGCATCTACAACAATTCTCAGCCTTTTGTTATAAAGCTTCAGGATACGATAACCAAAACTGTTGTTCCGGACATAATATATTGTACCGTCCGGACTGACGGAATCAACATAGTAGTACCTGTTGGAAAGCTTAGCGTGGTATCTGTACCTCTGCAGAGGATAAATAAAATGTGACAAATAACGAAACCATGCATAGTCTGGCCAGTAGTACCTGTAATTGTAATATAATTTACCGTCATATGTTTTGGACAATTGCCCCGAAGCCTCATAAAAATCTTCCCCTTCATTGGGATAATTCCAGGAACCATATACCCCGGTCCTGGATATTGACCTTGAATCGACTTTATGTATCCGGGATCCGTATTCGCCGTCGTATAGATTTTCCAGATACCATGCATCTCCCGTACGGCTGACTATCGGGGCATAAAACCTTCGTTCCTTTATCCTTCTGCCTTTTTCCACATAGTGTACGCTTTGCTCCGCTCCCGTAGATAAATTCAAAAACTTCATTTCATGCCAGTCGCGCCTCCTGTCACGTGTCATGTAGAATATGCCGTATTTGCTTTTTGAGACTTCCCGGACATCAATATCGGCATCTATCCCATTTGCGGCCATAGCCGGAACCAGTGTTGAATTTGCCTGGCTTTGAACCTGGTTTTTGGTATAGGGGGTGCTTGCAACATCAATAACAATATGGGCTTTTTTCTTTGTTTTTAGCGAAAAGCTTGCTGCAGGTGCAATATTATCTACAATGAATTCTTTTATGGAGGAAGTGCTGCTTTTATAATCTCCGGCAGAAAGCAGGGATAAAAGGGTATCTCCCGCCGCAATCGTATCCGTTGCGGTAGTACGTATACCATAGCGCCCTACGCCATTTGCAATGTAGTGGATATGGGTGGTTTTATTGCTGCCCTCATATATTACGGCAGGGCTGTGCTCTGTAAGATTGCCGTCATTGTCCGAATCATAGAAAAGTTCGTATTTAAGCTTTCCAATGGTGTCCCCGTCCTGTACGTAGGATGTGTTGGTTAAGGATAAGGCTGCTTTATTTCCATTGGAAGGATTCCTGTAAATGGGGCTTACCACACTGCACCCTGCCACAGGAGGCATGTCCTCCTTGATGGTTATATTCTGCGACGTACTGTCGTTGTACCCCTTGTTGTTTTCTATATAAAGGCTGACCCTGTATGTACCCGCCTGCTTTATAATTATATCCTTGCTGCTTGAATTCAAGCTGCCGCCGTATTTGACCGAAGCCTGGGAAGCTCCCCCGGAAAGGGCAGTTATTGCCCATCTGTAGTATGTTATATAGGAATTTATACTCCTTGACAGGGATTTCAGTGAAATCCTTCGAAGCTCTCGCATATCCCCAGAGATATTTATACGTGCATCACAATTTGGTATTGGGGTAGGGGTTGGCATAGGTGTTGGAGTCGGCATAGGCGTCGGCTCTGACGGAGTCGGAGCAGGAGCCGGTATATTCGGGTCGGGAGGTGTAATGACTGCAGGTGTTGGTACAGGCGCAGGAGTGGGTGTCGGCACTGGAGTATGAGAAGGGTCCGGGTTGAAAAAGACAAGTCCCTGCCGTGACAATAAATGATTTTTTGTTGAGGGATTGTACTTACTAAAGCTAATGCCCCCATGTGTGTAGTTCATGGTTTCGTCAATGCTAAGCATTACGCTTCCGGGTTCCGATTTGTAATTGGTTCCGTAGTAGGGAATGCCGTTAATATACTCAGCATTATACCCATGCAGTACATTAAATACAGGGTCAAGATATATGGTGCCGCCATGCTCGCGTATATAGTCCGACAGGTTAATACCCAGGACGCTTTCAAGTCCTTCATAAATTGATATTACTTCAGTTGTAATACCGGAACCAACTATGTCGTATCTGAAAAAACCACTGTATGTTTCTCCGCTTTCACTTGTTATTGTAATATTAAAGCCCTCGGTCTCCCACTTAAGGTAGTTCCAGCCGGTTGACGGATTTGAAGTTGCTTGGAATATTATGTGTGT
>JAKSBQ010000212.1 GCA_022361075.1 Opitutales bacterium
CACCGTTACGTTGCCAGGTCTGCCAAGGCTCATCCACTCTGGTCGCTCCACCGGAAAGAATAGATGGAGTAGAACCGTCGTCATTCTGCGCCCACAGGCGGAAGGAGTTTGAACGGATCTGATCGGAGTTGCGATCAGAATACAGATACGCCAGACGGTGAACACCAAGGAAGTTGGCAATCTTATCACCAAGCTTCTCTTCAAATTTCTCCTTGAAGTCCAACTCGTAAGATAGTGTGAGACGAGCTTCTTCTTCGTTGTACGGAGTTTCCCATCCCCAGGCTTCGTCCTGAATGAACATTTTCCCAGCATTGGGGTTCGGCTCTCCAGCAGGCATCAACGCGCTAGCATCCACTGAAATGTTGTAATTGAAAGAACGGTTGTAACCGAACTGACGACCGAACATCTCTTCTTTATTGTAAGCCAACTCGATGTAGAAATCCTCAAATGGATTGATTTCTAAGAAAGCAGTAGTGATTTCCCCTTCACGTGTGCGCTGCATCGTTTCTCCCCAGGGGTTAACATCAGCCCAAGGAAGGTTATACATCGCAAGTGATTCTGGAGAGAATGTCCAACGGCGATTATCAAGACCATTGTTGTAATCTGGTATATAGGCAAATGATGCTGTGTCACCTGCATTGAAACGCTCATTCACATAGTTTCTCATTTCCTCACCAATACGAGTTCCATTCCATGCAACGATGTCATAGGCAAGAGTTCCATCAGGATTGAAGATCAAAGTATCTCTACCGGAACCGTTACGCATAGTCTTATGAGTAGGATCACCAGGATTCCAGAGGCCTTCATTTTCCCTCAGCCATGGAGTTACATTGTCTTGGAACATACGAAACTGAGCAGGAGCTTCCCGTTCATCCAATTGTTCGTGGTGAACTCTGAGCGTGACCTTTTCAAAAGGTTTCCAGGTTAGAGTACCGTAATATCGTTTTTTGTCCGCAAAACTGGGTTCCATCCAGCTTTCTTGCTGGCTGCCGAGGATTGCTGCACGAACCGCCAACTTGTCTTCCAAAATCACATAATTGTAATCAAACGTAATTTGCTTGGAACCATTATTGTCAAAACGAACACCCATGCTACCAAAATTGTCAGATAGAGCAGCACGCTTTAAAACGCCATTCACCGTTCCACCCGCTTGTCCCAAACCGAACAGAATCGCATTAGGACCACTGGCTATTGAAAGACTCTCAGTATTGTAACTCATGATCTGGTAGTTGGTCTCGAAGAAGTTACGAGCCAATGTAGTTCCAGTCGTTCTTGAGTTTCCAATACCACGAGCTGTACTTGCAGGACCGGTACGTTCAAAACGTGCGCGGTTGCCATCACCGTAGTCGGGATTTTCAGACTCACTCTCAATGTTGATTGAGTAAAGGAAGGCTTCATCGGCACTTGCTACCGCGATATCCTCCAAGAACTCAGTCGACATCGCATCAATCTGCGCGCCGAGATCTTTGATATCGGTGCGAAGACGAGTTCCTGATAGAGTCGTTGTCGCTGCGTAACCTACCTGATCACCGGAATCAATGATAAAGGGAGACAGCTCATACACATCTTCATCCAGGTCAGAATCGTCCTGCGCATGAATCTGCGAATGGAACACCGCACCTGTCACGGCAAATAATGCCGTACAAACACGCGTGTGCTTACTTAGACTTTGTCTTAGTTTCATAGTTTGGGTCTGATATAGGGTTCTGGGGTTACTCTCATCGCAATGGACGCAACGAGACGTAGTTTAAACCGCTATCTTACCTACTTTGGCTCCAAATCTGTTATAAATCCGAAGACAAAAAGTTTAAATTTGAAGACAAATCCGTTTGATTAAGCCACGGATTGCCACGAAACAGTTAAAAAACGTTTCTTATAAGAAATTGCTTAAAAGAATAGTGTAAATTAGTGTGAACGGTCGTTAAAAATTTCGTTTTCATTGAATGTTCCAGATGCCGCTTCGGATCTTTAGTTTCTTAAATCTTCTATGGCTCTCTTTTTCCCTTTTTGGGGCACCCATCTCATGGGAAAGCTACGAACCAAAAGTGGGTGACCCGATCCAAGAAACCTGGCGATGGAAATATTACGATGAGGTGGTCGATAAGGATTTTCACTGCATTGAGGAAGCCCCCAACGGTGACATTTGGTTTGGAACTGGTAATGGGGTCCTTCGCTATAGCGGCTTGGACTGGGAGTATTTCAAGTCCATCGACTCTAGCAATTCCTCAAACATTTCAGACATTTTTTGTGCCCGGGATGGGAAGGTTTTTTGCACGAGCACAGAAGGCATTTTTATGTTTGATGGACAAGAGTGGCACACGCTCCTGAGACAATCCTTCGGAACTCGTCCAAGACAACGCATCGCTCAAAGTGCTGATGGTAAAGTCTGGTTTGGCACCAACGACGGAATCTGGTTCTACGAACAGGGAGAAATGATCAGAGGAACAGCAACGGGGCAAAGTTTCATCTCCATCATCATTGATCGCGAAGACTATATCTGGTTCACAACTCCCGGCGCTCACGACATCTACAGATGTCCTGCAAAAGATGTTCTGGAACCAAAGAAATGGAGGAAGTATGAGATTAATCAAACCGACGGAATCAACTTCTACACCTACCTTTTAGAAGACTCGACGGGCTCAATATGGTATGCGAACAATGCAAATAGCACGGGAGTCTATCAATATGATTCAAGATCAGATTCGTGGAACCAATTCGATTTTGGTGAGGGCGGAATCGACAACATTGTCACAAGCATGACTGAGTCCCCCGACGGAAGTATATGGATCGTTGGAAACAAGGGACTCACTCGGATCCGAGGCGGAAGCATTAACTTTTATGCCTTAATTGACCTCAATGTATCTACCTTTTTTCCTTTTCTGTTTGCTACAAAAAACAATTTTCTGTTCATCGGATCTCTAAATTCCAGGTTGTATGGAGTCGACCTATCCGGGGATAAATGGAGTACTTTCGAAAACATCCATTATCAGTGCCAATCTGAAAATGGAGATATGTGGTTCCTATCCAAAGATGCTGAAATTGTAGTCTATAGGGATGCCACCGCAAAATGGAAAATACTGAAAAACCATTCAAATGTGATCAGCAATCCTGTTCGCATTCATTGCTCGCAAGACCAAAAGATTTGGATCATTGGCAATGACAAGGGCACCGCTGCGTTAAACCTGCTTGATGGAGGGGTCTTCAAACACACTTTCCCAAAATTGGGAGAACATCTGAGTCATCTTTCCTTAATCGAAACGGATGAAGGAGCCCTCTATTTTGGAGCCGGAACCAATCCCTTCAACAATGTAGTTAATGGAGCAATTCTAAAGGTTATCCAAGGACCCACGGGAACAGAATTCAAGGTATTGGAAACAGAAGGTCCCGCACGTCGGGCCGTCAATATTGTTCAGTTAAATGACAATGAAATCATAACAGGCGGCCCGCGCCTCTACCACTTCAGGCTCGATCCATTTATCCCCATTTCGACTCGCATGTATTCGATTCCGCTGTGGTGGGTGGAGCGGATGATACTGAGCGAGGATCGGAAGCTTTGGATCGCACAGTGGGGAATCGGCCTTCATCAAATTGATTTAAAAACAGGCGAACAAAAACTGTTTACCGAGCAAGATGGATTGAAAAGTAACCGCGTAACCTACGTATTTGAGGATAAAGATCATGTCATCTGGGCAGTCACTGAAGATGGCGTCAGTCGATTCGATGGGGCAACTTGGGTACGGAACGCACTTCACGAAGCAATGGGATTCTCGCGAACAAGTGGAACCCTTCATCAATCAAAAGATGGTAGGATATGGATCAACAAAGCACGCTACGCCTGGTATTACAGAGGAACCAAGGAAGAGCAAAATTTGATTAGAAACAGGCCCGATGCCGTTTTTGAATTTGGAACTATCTCATACCAACCCGACGGAATCCCTCCAATCACTTCAGTTGAAAAAATTGGAGATGACGCTGGTCAATCCTCTAATGAGTTCAGATTTAGATGTATCGGCTTCGACCCATGGTCGGATACCAGCACGGCAGATCTACAGTATTCCTACAGAATCAATGAAGGTGCTTGGAGTCCTTACCAATACCAAACGAACTATAGACTACGAAACTTGGATCCCGGTGAATACAAGCTTGAGGTAAGATCCAGAGACATCGATTTCAATATCGATCCGAACCCAGCGAGTATTTCCTTCAAGATCCCTCCACCATTTTGGCAGACCCCGTGGTTCATCGCACTGAATGTGGTAGCAGCCCTTGTTTTCATCTCGTTGATCGCAGGCATCATTTACCTGAGAGTCCGTCATGTTTTTGAAATTGAGGAACTCAAAATCCAATACTTCACTGAACTTTCTCACGATCTGCGGACCCCACTCACCCTCATTGCAAGCCCTGTCAAAGAAGCGCTTCATCATACCGAAAACGAACTCCAGAGATCCCGACTGAATACGGCCGCCAAATACGTCGACAAACTCACTGCAATGATCGATGACATTCTCGATTTTAGGGCGGCTCAAAGCAAACAGCTTCAAATCGAAAATCAACCAGCGGATTTGGTCTCTCTTCTCCAAGTCAAGGTCGACCACTTCAGGTCTCTCATCTCCGCAAAAAAACAAATTCTACGATTTGATTCCAACTCTGAGGAATGCTGGCTTGAGTGTGATGGTGTCAAAATTGAAAAGACCCTCGACAACCTCATCTCCAACGCATCCAAATATTCCGACGAACATGCCACAATAGCTGTTGCTCTTTCGATTTCTGAGCTCCCAGAGGCCGACCAATACAAAGTCATTCTCTCAGTCACTGACGATGGAATTGGGATCCCAAAAAACGAGCAAGGCAGCCTCTTTAAAGCCTTCTACCGAACCCATCAGAAACAGAGGGAAAAAGGCACCGGTTTAGGCCTGGCTTTAACCGCTCGATGGATTGAACGCATGGGGGGTAAAATCGAAGTCGAGAGTCCAGTAAAACAGCAGGGCGACGTGCTCAAAGGAACTCGGTTTAGAATCGAGTTGTATTTACAGAAATCCGAGAAACTTGCCCAAGCCAACAACCAGGAACTAACCGAGAACGGCAATACCGCTGAAGGGCCGAGAATTCTAGTAGTGGAAGATCAGGCCGACATTCGAAGTATGCTTGCAAACGAACTGAGTGGCGATTACGAAGTCACCGCCGTACGAAATGGAAAAATCGGATGGGAACTCTGTCAGCAAGAACTACCAGATCTCGTGCTTTCGGATGTGATGATGCCTGAGATGGACGGATTTGAACTCTGCAAAAAAATCAAGTCTACAGGAATCACTAGTCACATCCCGGTGTTACTTCTTACTGCAAAATCGGAGGATAATTCTGTTCTTAAAGGCTTAGAAACAGGTGCAGACGAATATCTTATCAAACCGCCAAATATTCGAATTCTTAAGGCTCGCGTCGCCAATCTGTTGGAGTCCAGAAAAGCCCTTCGAAAAAAATGGAAGCTCCACGAGGAATCCCGGCCCGAAACACCACTCATCAATTCGGCCAATCAAGCCTTTCTCGAAGAGATTCGTAAAATCATCAATGAGAACCTGAACGATCACGAATTCGGGAACAAGCAACTTGCTGAGAAGATGCACCTCACTACTCGTTCGCTTCACCGAAAACTGACCTCTGTCACCAACCAATCCCCGAGTGCATTGATTAGAGAACTACGCCTCCAGAAGGCAAAAAACCTACTGCTTGAGGGAAGCCTGAACGTATCTGAAATACTGGAACAAGTCGGCTACCTCGAACACAGCTACTTCAGCAGCTCCTTCAAAAAGCGCTACGGTTGTTCACCCCGCGAATTTCAAAAGAAACATTCCGCATTATGAGAATGAGGAATCGGAGGATTGTCATCCAATCAGCTTCCCCAAGGAACATCTTGAATTCTCACACATAAGATCAGAGAAAAGAAATAAAGACTCTTATGCCATAACGTTTAGGTTCTGTGTGATACGTTGCGCGTAATTGTTTACCTGCGCCTTCCTTTCAAAGCCTACAATCATCATATCGACACAGCCCAACCCCATTACAAACTTGAGCGCATTATCGATCCTCTTGCTATCAGTCTGATACTTGCCATTCCCGACCAACTTCATCCCAATCACTCCTTTACCGGACTCGTGAAGCTGCCGGATCACGTCCACAACCTCCTGTGGGTCCGGTTTGTCCATCGCAATCCCATAAGGGTTGATCCGCACATGAATCACGTCCACCCAGGGACAATTTACCGCAGCCTTCATCGCATCAAGCGAATGCACGGAAACTCCATGGGCTCTGATAACGCCCTTTGATTTGAGATCATCCAAAATTTCCATCTGAGCTTCCAATTGCTTTGGCCACTCCGGATTAACCGCACAATGGAGCTGAACAAGATCGATGTAATCGGTTCCGAGTTCTTTCCGGAAACGATCTACAATGATGTCTGCGTCATACCGCTCAGGTTCAGGTATCCCACCCTTGCGAAACCAGATTTTTGAGGCCAGGGTTACTTTGCTTCGATCCATGCTTTTCAACGCTTCCCCCATCAGCGAATGGGTGCCGTAAACATCTGCAGTGTCAAAAAACCTCACACCTTCGTCGTAAGCATGTCTGAGTAAGTCCACGCTGGTAGCGGCATCCTGCCGAGTGAGGAACGACTCTCTATTAAAACCGCTCACACCCGTTCCAAAACCCAGAAGACTCGTCTCGATACCACTTTTACCCAACTTTACGGTTTGATAGGGATCGATACTGGGTAAGCCTTTTTTGATCTTAGGCGAGCCCAACAATACATGGGCGGTTCCAAGTGACAATGCGGCAAGAAATTCGCGTCGTTTCATAGGGCAATGGGGATTAAAACTCTAAACAAACTGTAAATCAGTTTTTAGAAATTATCAATCGACCAGTTTATCGATCAAATTTCGAACGATTGAAAATGGGAAAACCACGATCATGTTCCAACAAACAACCAGAACCCCCTCCTCATGAAAACATCAGCTACCTTATTTAAAGCCTAGACTCCACTCTGATCCAAGGCATACCGCAAGCTTCCGCCGCCTGGATACCGAGTTCGCCGTCCTCAAAAACGAGACACCTATCCGGTTCAATACCCATCTCTTCAGCAGCCATGAGAAACATGTCTGGCGCGGGTTTCCCATGTTTTACATCGTCAACGGATACGATCGGATAAAATAACTCCGCGATCCCCAGATGAGTAAGTGTCCGCATGACGGACTTAGAACGGCTCCCCGAAGCAACAGCCATCGGAACTTTTCCTTTGTAGAGATTCACCACTTCCATCACTTCAGGAATCGGTTCGATGGCGTGGTGATGCATCTCAAAATACTCATCCTTCGCGAGTGCAACCTGGCCCGCGTCAAGATGATCACCATACTCACGATTGAAGATACCCACGATGTCATGAATACCTTTACCCGCATTACTCAGAATCATCTGTGGAGTCACCTCAAACGAAGCTCCATTCTTCTCAAGACCATACTTCCAAGCCTCATAGTGAAGGGGCATGTTGTCAGCCAGAGTGCCATCACAATCAAAAACAATGGCATCAAACCGATAATCAGAAAGATCAAACATAGAAAATCAGAAATGTTAAAAACGGAATGAACTCCGTCAGAATCCAAATCTCAAAAGACGAAGCAAGTCTGTTTTGGAAATGCCCTGGATTTCTACAAAAACTAATCACATCTTTGTCCATTCAAACAGTTTCAAGCTGTATAAATTTTTCGGTAATATATTGCCGCTTTAGGTTACTTTTTTGTGTTTTTCGGTAATCCACTACCGAAATGAATAGATTCGACTACAACACCGCAAATGCGGAACAGATCGAACAAAAGATCTGTAGCAAATCCAGCCTGAGACTGGATCAAAACACCAGGCAAACACGCCTCGCGAACTACACCAGATATGGCAGCGTCAGAGAAGCCAGTCCAAGAATCAGTAAAAATCCGCACATATCGGTAATAGTCGTCAGGATCGGCCCGGATGCCAGAGCAGGATCTTGTTTTACAGCTTTGAGTAAGAGAGGCACCAAACCACCCACACATACAGCAACAGTTGTATTGAGTGCCAATGCGGCTCCTACCACTAAGCCGAGCATAGGATTTCCCTTCCACAACCAGGCAATCGAACCGATCAAGGTGCCGAGAAAAGTTCCATTAATTAGACCAAGAACAGATTCTTTAAAAAAGACGCGTCGGAACTCCTTCGGACTGATCAAATCCAATGACAGTTCCCGCATCGAAACCGCCACCGCCTGATTTCCTGAACAGCCGGACATATCAGAAATAATGGGAAGGAACACCGCCAATGCAATAACCGCCTCCAAAGTATCCTGATGAAAAGCTATGACACTTGCCGAAATGAGATTGAGCACAATGTTGATGCTCAACCAGGAAAGGCGACGTCGGCTTCTAAGATGTAGTGGCATGGAGCGCAGCTCCTCTCGCCCCATCAGACCCTGCACTTTCAATAAATCCTCAGTTGCAGCTTCCTGTACTGCCTCCGCACTTGCTTCACGATCAACAATACCCAACAAGCGTTGTTTCGAATCCACAACTGGAAAAGCAAGGAAGTGAAACTCTTCGAATAAGTTTTCCAATTCGTTTGTCTGAGTGGTGACTTCCACTGTAATCGGTTCGCGGATCATAATCTCCTGCGCCAGCTGAGTTCGTTTGGCAAATAGCAAGTTACGAACTGGCAATACACCCACCAACCGTTTGGCAGTATCAAGGATGTAAGCATATTGAATCCCAAATTCGCTGTAACGGCCCTGATTGTTCTGAATGTCATCCAGTATGTCCGAAACGACCATGTCCTCCTGAAATGATACGAATTCGCTGTACATGAGCGCGCCAGCCGTACCCTCTGGATAGGCCATAAAACGACGCGTTTCATCCGCGATCTCGTCATTCAGTTCCTCCAGGATGGCTGTGGAGTCTTTTGCCTCCAATTCATTCAACAAGTCAACCCGATCATCACTATCAAGATTCGTAAGGATCTCTGCAGCTTTTTCCGGTTCAAGATTTTCGATAATCACTCCACCCTGAAAATCATAAACCTGTGCTAGTAATTCAGCGGCTCTTTCTGGATCCAACAACTCAAACAATTGTTTTCGAAACTCTGTATCCAGTCGATCCACAAGAAGGATCACCCTATCCAAATCTACAACTTCCAAAAGCTGGATAGCAGCCTTTGAGTCCTGATTTTCTATTGCATTGGAAAGGGACTCCAACTGCTTATCGAACAGCTCTTCAGATCGATTATGCTGCGCCATTCGAGAATCCTACAGTTGGTAATCCAATATTTCAAATTAAGCTCCGGTAATCAAACGACACACAAAAATCACCGCGAAAATACCGTGTTTTCTTGCTCAGATACCTCAATAAAGGTGGTTCGCTTGCTGAGTTCTTTTAAACGTCCAGCGCCCACGTAAGTGCAGGTTGAACGCACGCCGCCAAGGATGTCTTTGACCGTCTCTGAAACAGGACCCCGATAGGGAACCTCCACTGCCTTCCCCTCCGATGCTCGATATTCCCTAACACCTCCGGCATGTTTATCCATCGCGGTTTTGGAACTCATGCCATAAAATTGGCGGAACTTTTCACCATCTCGTTCCACAATTTCGCCTCCACTCTCGTCGTGCCCGGCAAGCATTCCCCCGAGCATTACAAAATCCGAACCTCCGCCAAACGCTTTGGAAACATCTCCCGCACAAGTACAACCTCCATCGGAGATAATCTGACCGCCCAATCCGTGCGCTGCGTCCGCACATTCGATCACTGCAGACATTTGGGGATAACCCACACCTGTTTTGACTCGTGTCGTGCAAACCGACCCGGGTCCAATTCCCACCTTGATGATGTCAGCACCCGACAAAATGAGCTCCTCTACCATCTCAGCGGTTACCACATTACCCGCCACGATCACGTGCTCCGGAAAAGCCGATCGTACCTGACGAACATAGCGTACGAAGTGCTCCGAATAACCATTGGCCACATCAATGCAAATAAACTGAAGAGACGGGATCGTCGTAAGAGTCTGCTCCAACTTCTCAAAATCCGTCTTTGAGCTTCCACAACTCACCATCACGGAATTCTCTATTCCAGGATTTTCCTTCCAAAAAGCTAACCATTCGTCAGGCGAGTAGTGTTTGTGCACTGCAGTGAGCATTTGAAAGGGAGCCAGGGCAGCGGCCATCTCGAAAGTGCCAACGGTGTCCATGTTTGCCGCGATCACCGGAACACCTGTCCACGTTTTTTTGCTGTGGTAAAAAACGAAGGTCCGGTTGAGATCAACCTCAGACCGGCTATTCAGCGTCGACCGTTTGGGTCGAAAAAGCACATCTTTAAATCCCAGTTTTTTTCCTGATTCGATTCTCATAACGGTGAGACATGCTCTCGTATGGATCAGGATTCTTCAATCTTTTGCAGCAATGAATCTAAAGAATTCTGAGCCCATTTGAGATCTGGATTGATCACAAGGGCGTGGCGATAGTTCTTTTCGGCCAATTCGTATCGTTCCAATTCTTCATGGATTTTGCCCATCCGCACATAGATGAAGGCTTTTCCTTCATCTCCTTTTTCATCCACTACATGTTGATAACACTCCAGCGCCTTTTCGAATTGCTCCATTCGCTGGTAAGCAAAGGCCGTCAATATCCAACCATCTTCAAAGCTCAAATCCTTCAACTGCTCGGCCAACTCTAAACCTTTTTGTTTATCACCTCCAGCAATCGGTGGGGCAGACAGTTTGTATTGGATGAGTCCTTTGAGACCCTCTACATTTTCGGGATCGAGTTCCACGGATTTCTCAAAACTGTCCAGAGCATTTCCATAAACTCCCGGTTTGCGAAGCATCATGACCTCTGAGCCTCGATTTGCGTAAGCGACACCTAATTTTGACCAAAAAATGCTACGATCTGGTTCTAGATCTGTTGCTTTCTTGAGGAGTTTGACCGCATCTTTGAACTCTCGGTTGCGACCACAAAGTGTTCCTTCGAGGTAGTATCGCTCCGACTCGGAGATACTCTTTTTGTTTTCCTTCACGAGTTCACGACCTTCTTCCACTGATAAATCATTGATCTGCGAATGGATATCCTCGAAAACAGAAGCAAAAGCATTGACGCAAAAAAACAGCGATACGGAGAGGGACATGAGTGTATTTTTCATAGGTTGAGCGTTTGATTAAACAGGGTTCGTATCGTCTGACGAAACGAATGCCCTTTTTGTTTAACAAATTCTGAAATTACTTCCAAAGCGCCCTGGCATAGAGGGACAATGGCAAATAACGACCACCTTTTTGCTCTTTGAGCGCAAGTTCCCCAACCGATAATTCCGCCCCCATTTCTACGAATGGCTGCATGAGATTTTCCAGAGTCAGTGAGGAAGCCTCAAGGTTATACATCGTCAAAAGCACGTAACGCAGGTTGTTCGACAGACACTTTCGGCATTGCCCGATGAGTTCGGAAACGGCCTCGATCTTCCAAAGCTGCCCCTTCGGTCCGCGTCCAAAACTCGGAGGATCCAGCAAGATGCCTTCATACTGACTGCCTCGGCGCTCCTCGCGCTTCAAATAGGTCATCACATCCTCCACAATCCACCGGACAGGTGCCTCCTGCAGCCCACTGGAAGCTGCATTTTGGCGTGCAGTTTTCACAGCGGGTTCGCTTGCGTCGACATGGGTTACCTTCGCCCCAGCCTTCGCGGCAACAAGGCTCGCCGACCCTGTGTAGGCAAAGAGATTCGCTACCCGATCCCCTGGCTTTGTCTGTTGCTCTATCCAACGCCAATGCGGTTCTTGCTCTGGGAAAAGACCGAGATGTTTACTCTTCTGCCACATGCGAAGGTTGAATCGAATCCCATGCTTCCACCTGATCGTCGATTTTTTGAACGCCTTTTTCCACTGTTCGTTCTCGTCGCAAATCGCATCCGTTCGGCTCCACAAACTCGGATTGGATATTGGCCAAAGGGCCTTCGGTTCTGGGCGAATCACAATCGAATCGCCCCACTTCTCCAGCTTCTTCCCGTCTCCGCTATCAATGAGTTGAAACTGCTCCCAATCCGCTAGTTGGATGGATATCTGTCGATGTGCTTCCATTCTGCTCAAACTAATCTCTGAATCATCGGTAACAAAACAGTAGGTTCGAGACTGGTCACGATGCTTTCCACTCCTGCAGCCTTCAGTTTGTCAATATTCCGACCTGTTCCGATGAAGGGAATGTCCAGTTGCTCACATGCTCTCATGTCCCAAAGTCCATCTCCCACATAAATCGCATCATGGACCTGATATCCGGCCTTTTCTGCTGCTAAAGAAATAATATCTGCTCTTATTTCCCTATCGGAAGCACTCACATGAGGGATACCTGTGGTAGGAATTCCGGCCGATTGCAGCTTAAATTTGCTCGTTTCAGCGAAATCCCCTGTCGCGATCGCAACGTCGAAAATCGGAGTCGACTTTAACATGTTGAGGATCTCAACCGCCCCCGGCTTAGGCAGAAAAACGGTATTTTTAAAAGGAGCTGCTTTGCGTAAATTCTGCAAATACGTGCGATTCACCCGCTCAACGATTTCATCCGTAAACTCCAAACCTTGCACTTCGCATACGCTTCGAACAATCGCCTTACCCGTCACCTCCGTAATCGTCTTCCAAAACGCTTCGTCAGGCATCAAACCAAGCTCCGACTCAAGCGCCTGATCAAAACTCGGCCAATCCTGCTCTTCACCACCAATCAGTGTACCATCTACATCAAAAACGATGACCATTCCCAGCTGATACAGGAATAGACACAGGATGAAAACAAAAACTATTTTTTGAAACCACAAATCACACGAATCTCGGAGCCATATTTTTCATCCTATTCGAGCCGATTCGTGTGATTGGTGGTTGAATTTAAAGATTACCCTTTATCCTTGTCTTGGAGGGAAGGGCTTAATCGGTTCGTCACCAAGTTGAATCATGGTTCCCACCCCCTTAGGTAAAATCTCAATGGGTGCTTCGGATTCGATGAGTTTCTCGGTCTCCATCACGTCCATGACAGTCTCAAGAATCTCAGGATCCTCGTGAGCGATTTCGTTGAGTGTTTTGCCCACGATCTCTGGCCGGGTTGCGGAGGCTTCCGCCATTTTCTGACTCACTTTAAACGCAGTCTCCGACTTGATCAGGCCAACGCGATTTTCACCATCCTGCTTCATAGCGCTGGTCACCTGCACGAGACGTTTCACCACCTTGTCGGTGATGTTGTCCACCATCTGCTGATCGGTGAAAGCGACCTTACGAATATAAACCGAACCCAGTCGATACCCCCATTTTTCAGAAAGTGGAGATACCGTTGACCTGACATTGCGGCTAAGGCTGTGGCGATTCTCCAACATCGTCTCCATCTCAAGATTACTCAATGATGAGATCGTTGCACTTGCCACGTTCGCCTGAAGGGATCCCTCAGGGTTGGTGTTCACGAACAAGTAATCCACAGGATTGTTGACTTGTGTCTCATACCAAATCCCAACCCCCATTGGTGTTCCCTCTTCAGAATTCACCATTTGGTTTCTCAAATAGTTCTGACGAAGAGCGGTGTTAACGGTGTATTTTTTCCCGAAAAACGGAATCAGTATCGCCTTCGGCCCGAATTTCATGATGGGTGATGTCAACCCAGGGGCTTCGAGTGTTCCGATGACTTTTCCAAACAACGTAAACACCTGTGCCTCACACTCCTTGACAGTAGCGAAGAAACCAAGTCCTTGGAAGAGCTTCAAAATAAACGGAACCATCGTGAGTCCCGCGACAAAACTTATAATCGTTAAAATTTCCACTTCGTTGCTCCTTATTTAGGGGTTGATTTAAGGATTCGACGAGTCCGCCCAAGAAGCGGGACCTTCATGTTACGCACATAAGCTTTAAGTGCACTTGAGCCACCTTCGTTTTTCACACTTTTAAGTGTGTTGGCTAGTTGACGTAACGGGGCGACTTCTGCCTGAGCATTGTTGGTTGCAATCTCCACAGCTCGGGCACTCATTGTGATCTGCTGTTCGGCGTCTGCACGCGCTGTGCTGATGTCCGCAGCAACCTGGTTTCGTGTGCTGTTGATCGCAGACAACGCGCGATCCACCTCAGTAGGTGGGTCAATCTCAGTGATCAATGCTGCGTCGAGCTCAACTCCATAACGGAAAGTAGTGCAGCGGCACTGTTCCTCCATGTATTGATTGAGAAGTGGTAGGTTTTTACGAAGATCGTTGATCGATACTCCCTCCGAAAGCTCAGGCGCATTTTCCGCGGGTTCTTCTCCTTCCTCCAGCTCCGGATTCTGAACGAGGCTAGCGCCCTTGGGATCTACAAAATTCGCAATACGCTCCCGAAGAACGGATACAAAATAGCCCATGATGTGCTCAAGAGGACTGTCCACTCCAAAGAGGAATGCATACAGATTACTCTCACTCACCCGGTAGCGCAGCTGACCATTGACACCCGTGGTGAGATTGTCCTTTGTCACAGCCTCGATGGTCGACTGGGTCTTGGTTGGGTCCCAAACGATGTCGACCGCTTCAGTGGCAATACTTACTTTGTGAACCTTTTGCCAAGGCCACTTAAAATAGGGACCACCAGGTCCGATTACCCGCACTGCGGGATAATGATAGCGATCGTCTTCTTCATCTCCCATGCCTTCGACAGCAACATTGTTGGGAAGACGCTGGGCACGTCCAAACGACGTGATAACTGCCCGTTGATCAGGTCGGACGGTGTAAAATGCCGTCGCCATGACCCGAAAGAAGAAGTAAACCGCAAAACCGAGGATAAACGCGATTAGATAACTCATAGTATTTAGGGTTAACGGTGCTCACCCAATCAAATTCATTTTAAAGGGTCAACGCGTAAGCCCAAATCTTCATTGGATCGTTTCAAATGATATTCTCTCCCAGTTTATTAACTTAGAATTTACTGAAACACCTCCTACAAGCTAACGATACAATCCCAAATGGCCCGCTACGTTAAATCCCTTTCAGTAAAGACACACTCTAATAGGTATAGGTCATCTAACACATATTAGACTCCAATCTTCCTTATAAACTGCATCAAGCGAGAAGGACGAAAAGCGAGGGGTTCGTTTTTACGCTATTTTCTTAGTATTTTCGCCCGCCTTTTCGTTGCGCAAATGGTATGTCTAAAACTTTAACACCAGTGAAAGTGCATTCGTTTGTACTTTGTAATCATCGATCAATGACTGATAAACATCTCCTCTTAACGCGAACGAATCCGTAAAATGATATTCCGCACCAACTCCTACTTCGAGACCATGTTTATCAACGGATTGATCTACAGAAATGTCCGGATCAGAGGGCGAAAATCCTCCATGAAAAAAACGGTCAAAATTGAAATAAGCGTACCCTCCGGACACCAATACATCCAATTTGTCATTAATTGGAAAGCGATAGATTCCCATTAAGCGGATCCGCTGATAATCGACTGACTCTTTATCATTGGGAGCAATGATTGAAATCACTGCCGGATCATTTAAATAACGATCATCCACTTGTCCAAAAACTGCATAACCCAACTCGACCGATAATGAGTCAGTCAACTCAACTCCAACAAAAGTATTTAAGAACTCACTTCCGTCCTCTAATTTTTGATCGGCCACAAGCAGTGGATCATCAATCGCATCACCTGTATAATTCGCATAACCGATGCCTGCGCCTACGTAAAATGAGCCTGCGTTGAGTGCCATTGTTGAACTCGGGCCTGCTACTAAAAGCACAACCCAGAATTTGATAGAAGTTAGGAGATTCAAACGATTCATAACCTCAGTATTGTATGCAAAAGATGGATCGGATTCGGTCACAATTGAGAAACTAAATAAAGCAGATAAAGGGCTTTCGGCACCCTATCATTTGGCAAACTTTCACTTGGAATTCGCATTCAAACCTGCAAATTATGTAACCTATGAAACTCCTCCTGATTCTAATTGGCCTCGTTCCTTCGTTCGACCAGGTGATTACTCACTTCTCCAACTATTGGGTAGGGTTTGTGTCGAGGCTCTGCTCTCACTTTGGGTTGCCAGCTCTCATTGATCGTCGGCCAAAGGACACTTTTTTCAGTCCATTCGGAATCGATAATGGCAAACAAACCATGGTCTGGTCGATCATTTCGGCTGCTATAGGATTCGGAACCATTTTTCTAGCTTACTGGCTGCTTCATGATCAAATCGATGCAGAAAACCTTAAGCAGGAGGTTCAGAAGCTTTACCCTCTCACCGTAAAAGATTACCTGGCGGTAAGCCTCGTCATCACGTTGGTCAATCCCATCATGGAGGAGTTTTTCTGGAGGGGGTACATCTTCCGAAAATATCATGCGCGATATGGAGGTGGATTCTGGCTGGGGATCTTTTTTGCGATCCACCACATCATCATCTTTGCCAAGTGGTTCGAGCCTCTACCCCTGGCTATCGCATCGTTTGGGCTCGCGGCTGTTGGAGTGTTTTTCAATTTCCTCTACTCCAAAACCAATAACATCTACGCCTGCTGGGCCTGTCACGCCTTTGCGGATGTCGCCATCATCCTGATCGGTTGGAAATTACTGTTCTAGAGGATCAGTAACCTTCTCTTTCAGGAATATCTGTCCTGTTGATCCTGAGCATCAACAGAAAATCATATTGATGGAAATAGGATTTCCCTTCGAGAGGTTCTGTGGAAAAAAGATTAGTTCCATCTTGGTAATACCCAAGAAGGGCGATTTTCGCCACTGTATCAAATTTACTGGAAGAATAGAGAGACACCTTTGGAGTTTCAAAACTTCCTACCGATGGAATGGGAATTGGCAGCTCGGGGATGCCTACTAAGGACTCTGAAGAATCGATACCTAAAGCTCCTACTCTTGCCTCAATGATGACACTCGCATCTTCAAATTTTTGCTGCAACAACGCACCATTTTCACTCAACAGCGCTCGGATGGAGCCAATGACATATTCCTTGTCGTAAGAGTGGATGTATTTTTCTACCAAATATACTTTCTCACCTGCGATCTGCGGTATCTCGACGCCCTTCAGGGCATTGTCGGTCGCGTTGCTCAATAAAAGCTGCTCTATTCCTGTACGTTCGGGTGATGTGACGTTTGAAGTCGTACAACTCGTCAAAAAGCCCAAAATGGCGATGCCGCAAAATAGAGAAAGGAATCGGATAGTGTTTTTTTGTAATGTCATAAAGGGTTACTGGGATTCGGAAATGGCGATGTCAAACAAGACCTTTGCCCCTGAACGTGAAACGGATTCGTCCACCGTCATACGATCTTCAGGAACGCTATATTCGGAAATCAAGAGATCTCTCACCACAATCGCTCGTTGCAAGGCAAGCTCATCTACCTGGACTCGTCTACCATAGACTTTTTCAATAATGGCCGTTCTCATTTTATGAACGGACAATTCTTCCTCATCAGCTTTTGGAGTCGGCTCTGCGGAGACGCCCGGAAATCCAGCAGCTTTTCCTTCGACTTCAGGTTTCAACTTCGGCTCAACTCTTACGATCTTCCGCATAGCAATGCTTCTTTTCTCACCATCCATGTAGTAAGACTTCCGAACAGGTTCCGACTTTTTGCTGTCTTCATCGAAATAAAAACCTCCTACAGCAGGGGTTTTAGTAGTGCTAACAACATTGTTTGTAGGCTGATTTTCTTCTGATTTCACTTCATCTGACATAGTCTTTTCCTGAGATTTAGAAGTAGGAAAATGATGATGATAAAGAGCTTTGATTTTATCAGACCTCGAGTTACCTTCGAGATCTGCGATCATTTGATCAATCAGGGTATCTTTGTAAGCTTCAGCATCTGCATTTGGCTCAATCGAGCCAGTCAACTGGAGCGTTAACAACGGTTTGTTGAGAATCGTTTTAGAGACAACTTCAAGGGTATCGGACGGATCGTCCAGAAAATCAATCGAACCCCGATCAAACGGGATCTGCGAATGATCTTTCCCCGTGTCTACCCCAATCTGTTGTAAGCCTGTCTTCAATAAGCCGCCTGTGAAACCTGTCGCCAGTCGGAATGGAGCAGTTGCGGCGTTAGTCAATAAATTCGTAAATACACCACGAATAGGTGTCCATAGATCCAATTTTGGATCACTAAGATCACCATCAAGAGGAAGTTCTAGTTCGATGTCACCAGCACCATTTTCCATGGCGGCGACGACGATTTTCACAGGTGGCACAGTGCCTTCAAAACTTCTGGATCGATCACCAAATCTTAGACGATTCACACGAAACTGATTCGATCCCTTCAGTTGGCTTTGCTGAATCGTGTAGTTCAGTTTACTGAATACTCCTCCTGTATTTATTGGCAAGCCAATGGCATCAACCGAGTAGGCAGAGAGAGGCGCCAGGATAAAGTTGTTTAACTGAATCCCAATCGATGTATCCTTGCTGGGATCCATTAAGTTTAGAGCGCCATTCACTTCCAGTTCACCCGCATCTTCATAGATCAAATCCAACGCGACTTTGGTAACCTCCTCAGGATCTAATGAAATGTTTTCCACTTTAAGGTTTAGTGGATAAATCTCTAAATCAACGGGTGACTCCACACTTCTATCTAAGAAGCGAAATGCGGCTTTCTCCACACTGAATGATTCGATGAACAGGTCGATCAGAGGTTGTTCGGATATGGGCGTAACAGATGCAACTTCAGAAGCGGCCACTTCAGATGTCTCAGTTTCAGTATCCATTTCTTCCTTCGGCGGCACCAATTTCATAAGCTCGATAACACCATTCACATCTCTCTCAATAAATGCTTCAGGCTCAGAAATCACGATGCTTTCAACTGAAGCCTTCATATCAGCCAGATCAAAATGAACATCTTTAACCCAAAGTTTTTGTAAGTCTAAAAACGATGTTTCAGACTCTACCCATTTACCTGATAAATACTCCAATGAGACTCCTGCACGAACCACCGCTGTCGACTCACCTTCTGAGGGAACCAACGCACTCACTAATGGGATTCGGATGCTAAACTCATCAAAGGCAAAAGTTGCTTCTTCCTTGCCCACAACGGATGTCGAAAACTCAGTGACAGCGATCTGAGCATTCTCGATCACAGCCTGAAGATCGGCTCCATCCATTTGAACTGAAAACGGTATCGACAGGTTAAAAACACCACTATCAACGGTCGCTGGAATTCCTTCCAAATAAGGTGAAATCGCCGCCATGTTCATGGAATCGATCGAGAACTCTCCTTGCGCAGATATAGGTTCCAAAGTAAATGAGGATTGTAGACCGACTCCTTCGTTCTCGTCAGTTACTACTGAGAACACCACGTTGTTATCAGTCGTCGAAAGGAGTTGGAAATCTTTGATTTTGAGATCAATTGAACGAATCGTTTTTTGAAAAACCTCTTCGAGCGAACGATCTTCAAACTGAACGCTGACCCCTGCAATTTCGATAAGATCGACCAAAATGTCGGGCAGAGAAGGAGGTTGAGCTTGCGTTGTTTCCACTTCCTCCGGCTCCCTCTCATCTTCAGCTGGTTCCGATTGAGCCTCCACGACAGATAGTAAATTGATGCTACCCTCTTCATCTCTCACAACATTCACTGACCCACCTCTGAGGCTTATTTCCTGTACGCAGGGTTTCAAACTAAAGATCGTTTTGAGGACGTTAATGTTGAATCGAATGAGCTCTAGTTCGAGCAGCTCGGTGCCCTCTTGGTCGGCTAACTTAATGTCCTTAATTTGGACGAAAAATGAAATCGGGTTGATCGTTACAGAACCTATCGCAACCTCACCGTTAATCGCATCATTCGCAAACTTTGGAACAAACGTTTTGACTGCCAAAGGTAGGATTAAGAACCCAAGGACCAGATAAGTCATGGTCAGTGCTAATGCACTGCCACCCAACACTTTCAAGATTCGTTGCTTGAGTTTGCCCGCCATTTTTCTGGTAGATATGGAGTAAGACAGGCTTTCATAGAACTTAGTCTGCCGATTAAGCAAATCCTAACTGATTAATTTCAAAGAATTATAAGTGGTGCTTACGTGGATCGACGACTTATCCAATTTCAGTCCAGCTTATTATCAGCGTGTCAACTTATTACAAATAGCTTCCAGAGGTCCTTGTCTGAAATTCTTCAGCCACATTTTAGAGGAGAATAGTGACAGACTAAAACATAATAACGTTGATGCCAGCAAGAGGTAAAAGTTCGGTTCACCAAAAAGATAGAGGGGAAGTATACCGAAAAAAATGTGAGCAACGTAAAGCGTAAGTGCAGTCTTACCACCGGCTTTTAACAATCTCACAATAGGGGACTGCTCCGCTTTCTGACACCATCCAATAATTTGGCAGATCAGAAAAACCGCAAAGCCTCCTGCTTCCACAAAATATTGAGGTAGTGGCGGTAATGGAGAGGGCAACACGAACACATAGAATTCATCGTAGAGCTCTGGGGTTAAAACAGAGCGGAAGTAAACGTCCACGATGCTTGTCAGCAGCAATGAGACTCCGAAGCAGATGAGTGCTACTTTTGAAATACGTCGCCGAACCGAAGCATCTCTGAGGTTTCGCCCTCCGAGAATCATGCCCAACAGAAAAAAGGTTATCCATGGAAAAACCGGATGAAATCCGTCGAAAAAGAGATTTCTGAAGAACCCTTCTGCAGTCCAAAAATCAATGTATTCGAGATTCTTGAAATCCCAGGAAGCCTCATAATCAGCGGTCAGGAAATAAATAAGGAAGCCTATCAGGAAAAAACTAATAAAACCCCAAAGCACCTTTTCAGATCTGCCCAGTAGCCAGGCTCCAATAAGAAAATAGATTCCGTAAAAGTGAAGGATGTCAGCCGGCCAAAACGGACAAAGCATCACGCCCAAAATAAACAAGAACAGTGACCGTCGAACAATGTTCTGCCGTTTCTTTCGCAAACGATTTTCATCTCCCAAATCGTCAGATTTCAGGTTCACGGTCAGGCCGATTCCTGCAAGAATGACAAATACCGCAACCGCCCTACCTTCAACAAAGTGGGAATAAAACCATAAAAGAATCCCTTCAAACTCATAACCAATTACAATTTTGAAGTTCACAAAAACCATCCCCAAAACCGCTATCGCGCGCGACACATCCAACCCGGTGATTCTTTGATTTACTACAGACATCATTACGAAACTCTTCAGAACTCCAGCATAGATTTGTTACCCATACGTTACCGGTTCGTAACGGATTGGTTGCTATAAAATTTCCGGGATTGAATTGACAAGAACACAAATGTAGCCTGCGCTACATTTTATAAAGTAGCACAGGCTACATACTATTTAAATTCCATGAGGTCAAAATCCATAACTACCTTTTCTTTTATCATTTTGTTGATGTCATCAGCAAATGTTTCGGCGAACGAACATGATTCCTTGCTGCGAGATGACAACATCATCGATCTTGAAGTTTACCGTGTGGTCTCCACCGCAACCCGAAGCGAACGCCTCGCACTCGACGTGCCTGTGAAGACCGAAGTTTTGGGTCCGGAACTGTTTTTTTCTGCAAACACAGGAGATATCGCTGCAGCTCTTGAGTACCTCCCGGGAGCCCGAGTGGAAGCAAATTGCCAGAACTGTGGAACTTCCGAAGTAAAACTGTTGGGCCTGGGCTCCGGTTACAATCGATTGCTTTTTGACGGACAACCTTTGTTTTCAGGTCTCGCAGCGGTCTACGGACTCGAACATATTCCCACTTCCTTCATCGAAAGGATTGAGGTGGTCAAAGGCGGTTCTTCCTCACTTTATGGTGCAGGAGCAGTTGCCGGGGTAATCAACATCATTCCCCACGAACCGATCGAAAACGGAACCGACTTCACAACGACGTTCGAAAGCATTGATGGCAATCCTTCCGTGAATCTGACTGGCAAACAGGATTGGTACGGAAAAAACGGAACCCATGCCGGCACAGTGTTTGGAGACTATCGTCAAAACGACTCGGTGGACCTCAACAGTGATGGAATCACCGAAATAACCGAAAAAGACTTCTACACAACAGGCACTCAAGCGTGGTTTTACCCAATTGAGAATGGTCGCGTCCGTTTCAACTACGCCTACACTTGGGAAAAGCGGCGGGGAGGAGATCATCTGGACTGGCTTCCACACGAGTCACAAATTACCGAACAACTCGAACACCGTTGGCATCGGGGTGGGTTGTTCTGGGAGCAGGATCTCAATGAACAGTTTTCTTACAAAATAGGCGGATCACTTTCAAATATAGAGCGCGACAGTTACTACGGAGGAATTGGCGACGTAATTTTGCCTGGCGAAAATGGATTTGACTCCGCATCACACGCCAACGCTATCGAAGATGCCAGGCTTCTCTACGGTTTCACTCGAAGTGAACGAACCTACCTGGACTCTCTCTTCATCTATCGAAAGGAAAACCACACCTGGTCATGGGGCGCTCAATATCAGAAAGACGATGTGTTTGATGAAAAAAGAAACAACCTTAACAATCCCCTTCGCTCAGACGGTAGCATAGCGGATTTTTCTGCTCAGGACCCGATCGCGGATGACAGTTTTAACAACATCGGGGTGTTCATCCAGAACGAGTGGGATCCTGATGCGGATTGGACCGTGATTCTGGGAATTCGAGGAGACAAGCATTCCAAACTGGATGACTGGGTGCTTTCGCCAAGAGGGGCCGTTCGTTACACATTCTCCGAAGCATTCATTTTCCGAGCGTCAATTTCGACAGGGTTCCGCGCACCAGAGATATTTGATGAGGACTTCCATATCGAAATATTGGAAGATCCCACAAGGGTGAAGAACGACCCCAACCTCAAGGAAGAAAAGTCCTCATCCTACGCGGCCGGGTTCATCTGGACCCCAAAGTTTGCAGAAAATAAATTGCAAATGGACGTCGAACTCTACCGAACCGAAATTAAGGACACCTTTCATGTAGCGGACATCATCTCTCACGATGCAAACGGAAACGCATTCAAAACGAGAGTGAATGCGGGTGGATCGGTCATTCAGGGTTTTGAGCTAAACGGCCTCTACCGTTTCTACAAAAACTTCAGCATCGACGCCGGAGTCACTTATAACGACCCTCGCTTCGACGAGCAGCAGGAGATACTCCCTAGCGTGTTTGAAGAACGTTACATCGAAACTCCCAGATGGAGTGGCACCCTTCAGCTTAACTACTCGAATGACGAACTATTTGATGCCTTTCTTGGTGTCGTTTATACCGGACCCATGATCGCAATCAATGAAGTCCAGGAATTCGTTAATGAGAGCACCGGTCATTTTTTTGTCATGGACTTTTCGCTAACGAAACACTTCTCAATCGGAGAGGCTGTGGAATCTCCACACCTGGATGTCAGCATCGGGGTGCGCAATTTGCTCGACCAGAGGCAAGACGACCTCGAAACTGGACCCAACCGAGACGGTACCTATTTTTACGGACCTCGTTTTCCGAGGAGTTTTTTTGTCAGCGTGCGCACCCATTTCTAAGGATGAACCAGTTTGTTACTGCAGTTTTTTTGACCATCATTTCGAGCATTCCACTAGTGGCGGACGAAGTTTGGCATACGAGCTTCAGAGAAGCCCGCGACAAGGCCCGGGAACTGAAGGTTCCCCTGATCTTGAACTTCACCGGCAGCGACTGGTGCGTGTGGTGCCAAAAACTCGAAAGCGAACTCTACAGTGACACCAAATTTATTGAAGCAGCGAATGAGAAATACGTCGCGGTGAAACTGGATTTTCCAAGGCGAAAAAGACTTCCTCTCAAGCTTGAACGGCAAAACAACGAGCTACAGCACAAATTTGCCGTGCGTGCATACCCAACCGTGATTTGGCTCGAAGCCGCCTCTGGGCGTGAAATTTACCGTCATAACTATCTCCAAACCGACGCAGAGATGTACATCCTGCAACTGGGAAAACTCGCCGACCTTAATCGCTAGGTCTGCCAACGAGATTACGGGATTTCAACTGAATCGATATCTCGGGAATAGAAAAGAGCGTTCCCCCGATGTTTCATGCGGGGGTATTCGATCAAAAATAACATCCCAAAGCCGGATTCGTCGTAGGTCGCAATCTCCTCGCAAACAGCTCTTAACGTCCTTTTTTCAGTGATCAGAGGAACGTTGAGTTCAGACAAACTCCATCTAGAAACAGAAAGGACCTTGTGCCCTTTTGGGTCTGGGATTTTAAAAAAATGATCTGTCCAATTTGGTGGAGTTTTCGGCAGAGTGAGAGGATCGATTTTTACATACAGTTTTCTCTGACGGGCAGAATACAAGTTAAACGAAAGATATCTGTCCCATTTCCCAACATAGAACAACAGCGGTGCGACAATGACCACGCTCGAAAGCAACACGCTCACCAAAGTCCGGAGATCGAACGAGAGCTTGAAAGCGATCGTATCCGAATTTCGAAAAAATAAACTGAAAAGAAAACCCACCATCGCCAGATTCCAAGGCCAAACAATGCTGTTCGAGTATTCTTCCTTTAGCGGACCTAAAATGATGAAAATGATCAGGTGAGTTGCCAATGCCATGAGCACACCCATTTGGCGCGTCCGTCGAAAGACCAAAAAGATCGCCAAAAGCACCTCAAAAGGAGGGACAATGTAGGCAGAAGCCTTGATCATTTTAATTAAGGACTCGTTCTCAATGGCCTCTATCAATGGCCTCATCAACACTTCTACGTACATCTCGATGAATCCTGGATGAGCCTTGTGCAAACCTCCCCACAAATACACTCCGATCAGGATAATCTGTTGAACACGCAAAATCGATTTCGCTCTACCCTCATGAACTGGCCAGGCAGTAAGTGTGCAAGGGATCAACATCAACCAATATTGGTAATACCACGGCTGGAGACGCATTTGATCCTGAAATGCGAGGATCAACATGCACAAAATTAGAAAGATGGTGATGATCCTGCGCGGATAAAGAATCAGGAAAAGCAGGCAGACGCCCATACCCCAAATCCACACAGAGTCCCAGGGTGCCGGAAAAGGTCGGAGGGCGCCAAAGACAGGCAGATGAGGGAAGGTTCGCTCAGTCAACCAAAGTTTAGGACTCAATAAAAACCCGGAAATTAGCCCAACCGATAGAACCGCTAGAGTGACACGGTATCGTTGAACCGTGATGTTCGACAAACCAAGGTTTTCGAATAAACGTCGGTTCGCCATTTGCTGAATGGATCAACACATCGGGCAATCAACCCACGTGCTGATCAATAAGGATCGGGTTACCGTCTGGATCAACCAGGGTAATGTGCCCAATTCCACTCGTCGATTCGTCAACGGTTTCAACCAGCTCCACACCCTTTTCTCTGAGTTCTTTTTGAATCCCACGGACGTCTGTAAACGACTCAAGTTGATTGCAGTCCTGATCCCACCCAGGGTTGAAGGTCAGGATGTTTTTATCAAACATACCCTGAAAGAGACCCATGACGGTGGATCCGTTTTTCAGGATAAGGTAGTTGTGAGCCAGTTCACCACCTGTCACTTCGAAACCAAGTTTCTCGTAGAAAGCTTTTGACGCGGACAGATCTTTTACAGTGAGGCTAATGGAAAACGCTCCGAGTTGCATCTCCGGAAGCTAAGTATTTTCCTTTGATATTCAAGTGAGAGTAACAATTGAGAATTTCGTTTTTACAAAGTCTTCCTCAGAGACAAATTGCATCTATTAGAGATCTTGAGGCCTCTGAAATCTACCAACTCGCAGGTCTTTCCAAATCTCAGTTTTGTGCTCTTTTCAGCGATTCATTTGGAATGAGCCTTCAGGACTACTTACTCGCAGAGCGAATCAAACGCTCGGCAGCACTCCTCAAAGGCAGTTCCCTCAGCATAACTGAAATCGCCTATGCCTGCGGCTTCATTAGCTCAAGCTACTTCAATCGGGTATTCAGGCAAAAAATGGGATGCAACCCGTTCCTTTTTCGGAAGCACGCACAAAACTAAAGGCTCCACTTGAACCCGAACTCGAGATGAGTTGCTGTCCAGTCTTTACCACGTGTTCGCTCGGGAACACCGTAATAATACTCCGAAGCGGTCCGCGTAATATTCTTGAGGTTCAGAAATAGTCGAAACTCCTCGGTTAACTGATAGCTCCCTGAAAATTCGGTCCACGTTCTGGCCCTGCGGTATCGATCATGCCATGCGTTGTCATCGACATTTTCGAGCCGATCATCCGTATGGGTGTACTGGAACTGCATGTAGATCTTGTCCTTTTGATAAGTCAGTGTGGAATCGAAGATGTAATCTGGACGAAAAGTCACGGGAAGTTTGTCACCTGGTCGATTCGGATACTCCGTCTCAGAGTCCTGCAGCGTGAGTTTGAGATTCAGACTGAATCCCTCCAAAACCGAATGAAATTCCTTTAGATCCTTTTGATAGATAAATTTGATCCCTTTCTCGGTCGCTGATGGTCCATTTTCGGTTCGGAATAACTCATAGCCATCATATTGCCCTCCCGATATCGTGCTGACTTCTGAATAAACGATGTCTTCAACTTCCTTGTTGAAGAACTCGATCGAGAACATGCTGGAATTCGATAGGCGGTAATCGACTGAAAGATCAATGTTGTTATACAATGTTGGATTTAGCTCTGGATTTCCTTCGTCTACACTTTCGTTGTCATGATTCACGTTACGATAAGGAATAACGTTTCCATAAAATGGCCGCTCAATCGTTCCGGTCCAGGCAGCGATCAGGGTAATTTTATTCCCTAAAAAATATCGGAAGTGAACAGATGGAAAAATATTATCATAGCTATTGTCGTCAGTCCGGGGAATGGTCCGAACATACTTACCATCTTCACCAATTTCCACCTCATTGGCGTCGTAGCTCAAATCGGTTTTTTCAAATCTGGCGCCTACGATTCCTCTCAAACGGCGGCGTTCAAAGTTAAGCATCATGTAGGCAGAAGTTACATTTTCACGAGCCCAGTAATTACTCGGATCCGAACTCTCGCGAGATCGAGTATTGTTGTATTCAAACTGGTCCAGATTCTCGCGAACAAACTCCCTCGACCTTTCAAGAACAGGGAAGTGTCCGAATTCGAAATTATCATCAATTAAGCTTACGTCGTAAGGCTCCGAAATGTCAGCCAATGTGTGCTGGTCGTCTACAAAACTCGTATAGATCCTCTCATCCACTGACTGTGTTCGTTCCCTTGAACGGAATTTCATCCCCGATTTGGCAAACAGATCGAATTCACCGACCTCGAAATCGTATCGGGCATTCACGCGGAATCTCCTCTCACTCCGCTCAACCTGCCAGCGCTCGAACGACAACTCATCAAAGATGTAACTCTCAGGATCATTGTAACCGTCAATCGAATCCGGATTGAGCTCAGGGATATAATCTTCGTCCAGTGTATAAACGAGATCGACATCGTCTTTGGTAAACTGAATCACCCACCAATCTGGTTCGATGTAGGAGTTTTCCATAAAGTAACCCTGAAAATCCATTTTGAAATTCTCGATTTCATAGACTCCACCCAACTGGCCGTTTACATTCCAAAAACTGCTTTCGTAACCCGTAAAATCTCGCTCGATCCTCGCACTTTCCGAGACGCCTTCACGATCCGAAAGCTGGGTGTAGTTTCCTGGCTCATTGAAACGATAAATCAACCTGGGATAATAACCTTCCTGCTCATCCTGCTCATAGTTCAATTGAGCATAAAGATAAAACGATTCGCTGAACTTGTAATCCACACGACTGCTGTAGTTGTGCTCGAAATGCCAATTTTCAAAAACACGATTAATCCTATTTTTTGGAAAAAAGACATCGTCGTCTTCATCGGACTGGATCCAATCTACTCTCCAGCTCTCGTGTAGATCGTGCTCGTTTTCATACGAAGTCGTGAAGCGGAAACCGAGTTTCCCGAATGACTGTCCATACGTCACCGAGTAGGACTCCTCCCAGGTGTCTTCACCAGGTGTATATTGAAACTCGGCATCAGCTTTGAAGACAGGTTTCTCCAAATTGAAAGTTGGGTTAGAGCTAAGGTTTAGTGATCCTCCTCGAGCATCGGCGTCCATATCCGGCGTATTGGCGCGAAGAACTTCCAAATCACTAACGGCGTCGGCTGGGATTTCGGAGAGTGATACATCCGCCCGCTCACCGTCTATTGTCACATTGTTAAACTGAAGATCCGGACGTCTCGCGATCGCCTCACGCACATCAGAATCTTCCACCAACTCCACTTCCTCACGTTCACTGATAATCGCTTCATTCGAGGCGTCCTCAGGAGGAACCGTATTGTCAGATTCTTGTACGGGCTGAACTTCTTGAGCATAAATGCAAAAGACAGACAGAAGAGAAAGCGCAAGTGAGCACCCTCTTTTAAGAATGGGGGTCAATTTCATCTAGTTTGTTGTGTTATTTGAAGTTTGAGGGATCTCAACTACTGACCGACGGGATGGTCACTTCCATCGGTCAGTTGCAGATAACTATCGATCAATGTGATGAGCGATACTTTTTTTGACTAACTTTTGCTGTGGATGCTGATGTTTCCGTCGTGTGATGATGCTTTAAGCAAACTAGCCTCTGGATATTGAAAACTTCTGACGTGATGAGAATCACCATGACTACTGTTCATTTGCTCTACATGAAAGGGGAAATCGATTCTGCCGTCGTGGGATGATAGATCGAAATTCATCCGCGCATCTGCCGGCAAGACCACCCTGATATTGCCGTCTGATGCATTCACGTGGCAGTCGGAGGCGGGAGTGTTTACAAAGCTCACAGAAACGTTGCCATCCGAAGTGCGACATTGCAGAGAACCATCCACTCCTTTTAGGTCGAGATTACCATCACTGGATTGCGCGTTGATATCACCCACGACTTCATACATCTCCACATCTCCATCACTAGTGATGGCATTCACGTCACCGGCAATCTCTTTGAGAATGATATCACCGTCTGACGACTTCACCATTAGATTGCCAACAATCCTAGTCGCGCGGAGGTCGCCGTCAGAAGTCCGTAGCTCGACGTCACCTCTGGTCTGCTGGAGGACAAGATTTCCATCTGAAGTTTTCAGCTGCACTCGAAATTCCTCCGGAATGGTAATCTCTACTCTGGTTTTTACCCAATAGTCCTTTCCCTGGAAAAGCTTCCAGTTTGATGACTTGTCTCTCTTCGACTGAAGCAATACGCGATCTCCGTCCTGAGAACAGAAGTAGGCTACTCTGGAAAACGCCTTTTGAGCCTTTTCCTCATCGTCTGTTCGCGACTTCTGAGTGATGACGATTTCAGCAGTAGTTGCAGAGGGGTTCCCGCTAACGGTCACATCCGCATCCTGCACCCGGACCTCGAGCAGGTCTCCGGAGCTTACATCAAATGAATAGCTTTCGGTTTGCTCAATGCCCGCACTGGCAAAGCCTGATAAAGCCAAAGTGGTAATAAGTGTGTTTAGGAGTGTAGTAGTTTTCATTTTTCTGACTTTTGAGTTGTGGTTTTCGGTCGGTTTGAAATTAGAATATCCCCATCAAGAGTGTTCAACTGGATCGCCTGTGGATTTTTTTGCTCCCCGATCTTTATGGTTCGCTGCTTCAGCCACGGCATCTTTAGTTTTTTCGATTCTTTGGAATGATGCGGGTGGTCCGCTGTTGATTTGATCGTTCCAGACAGGTTAAAATTGACCTTCCCATCGATCACGTTCGCTGCGATTTTTGCGTCCACATCACTAGCCAAATGCACAGCAATGCTTCCATCGTTGGTTGAGATACTAATCGGAAGTGAGCTTTTTTTCTCTTGAAAAAGAGAGATATCACCGTCGCTCGACTCGGCCGAAATCCTGCCAGACACATTCTTCAAAAGAATGTCACCGTCCGAAGCCGAGCAGTTCACATCACCAGATATGTTTTCGATTCGAATGTCACCGTCGCTGGCCCGCAGCGAAAGGACCGTATCGTCCGGCACAAAACACTCAAAATCAGATTCCCTGAATTCCCCACGGCAGTCGAGTTTCACAGAGCCTGTTCGGGAGTCTACTTTGAGAAAAGCTCTCCCGTCCTCTAAGTCATTTTTGCTCCTGAGATCTGAAATCCTGATCTCTATATGATGACCATCGGCAGCATCCACATTTACATCTCCATCACTGACCGAATGGGAAAATCGGATGGGTTTTTTGACATGGTCTACATCCAGAATAAACGGATTTTCGGTAATTTCGTAGATAAGTTCTTCGGCATTTGCGTTTAAAAAGCAAAGCGTAAGTCCTAACAAAATTATGCGACTGTTTTTGATGCATTTTCTCATGGAAAAATCCTCCTAAATTCGGGTTTGCACGGAGTTTCTCAGCACTTCAATCCGTTCAGGACTGATTGAGGAGTTCTCCATTTCGGAAAAGATTTTGGCATATTCCGCACTTGATGCGTGCGGAAGAATCACCTGGCAAAGAGTTACTGCGACAAGTGAAGACTCTTGTTCAGAAATCAGTTCGATCAAGGATTCTCGAATCACTGAGTTACCGACGTGGGGTTCCAATGACTGAATTGCTGACAGCCTTACATTAGTACTCGGGTCCTTCGCGATCATCCTCAGCAACTCTTGATGAACGGATGCGTCAGGAGTCTCGATCCTTGATGCAAACAGGGTGCCGTCAATTCTCTGCGAAGGCGAATTTTGCTGGATGAGAGTCAAAGTAAGAAGCTTCTGTAGCTCTGACGACTGGCTCCTCTCCTCGCGATAACCGTTGTAGAGAATCACTGATGTCAACGACAACAGCAGCACTGCCGCTGCGGCTAAAACAGAAGAAGGAAAAGCAATGATTTTTCGCGTCGTTTTTCTTTCATTTTCAACGCTAACCGACTTCGCGTCCTCGAGTCCCTGTTCATAAGCTTCTAACCGCTCAGCAAATCTTGCCTGAGACTCCGGATCGTCGTGATCAAGAGGTTGATTGGAAAGCTTTTTCCAAATCTCTCCGACCGAACCCTCATCTTCAGCTGAATGATTGGGCTTTTTAAGCCTCCCCATGTATTTGATGATATCCTCGTCGTTCATGCTTTGCCCCCTTCCAATGAATGGTAATTGAGTTTAAGCGCCTCTAAGGCCCGGTAGACCCTTATCTTTACGTTGTTGACGCTGCATCCGAGAATCGAAGCGATCTCTCGGTAGTTTAGATTTTCAAAACGCGCTAAAATCAGAACTTCCCTCTTATCTTCAGGCAGCTTCGCCATTGCCTGATTGAGAAGTTGAATGTCATCGTTTTTCTCGTGCGGACAAGGACGATTTTCCTCCGAAAATTCCTTTTGCACACCTTCTTCAAAGTTTTCAAATATGCCCTTGTTTCTCTTGCAGTGATCAAAGTAAATATTTCGCGCAATCTGAAACATCCACGCCTTGAAAGCGCTCTTAGGCTGATACGATTGCCGGTAGCGCAAAATCCTCCAAAAGGTATCCTGAGTGAGATCTTTGGCCACTTCGTGATTTCTGGACTGTTGATAGAAATACCCCGTCAACATCGCTTGATAACGCGAAAAGAGTAAATTCAACCCTTCCAGTTCTCCTCCTTTTACGCGAAGCATCAGTTCATTGTCAGTGGTTGGGTTCATTTTCTTCTCAGTATTTTGCTTTCTGACAATGGATACTGCGAACCCTAAAAAAAGTTACAGACTTTCTTAGGACCTCCCACAAGACGTATCTAAAACCTTGTCAGTGCACAGAATCAAAATACGTAAGGATCCGGGAAAAAGCCCATTCGCTTGCGACCTCATTATAATAACCTGGAAGGACTGAGTGATAAGAGAAGGAGTCGAACATGCAGACAAAAGACACAGTATAATCTGGCTAAAAAAGATAGACTGCATCACTAAAAATCTCTTACTCGAATCTGGTTTGGTAAAACACCGAGTCCACCGCCTTTACACGATCCTGAGAGTCAAAACTCACGGCGTAGACGATTTCCGAAGTTTCATGCTTCAATCTGTAGAATTCCGTATTCGGTTCATCGCGTGACATGTATTTTTATTGTTTTTCAATAAATTTAGCTTGATATTTATTGTTTTACGATAAATACACAGAACATGAACTCATCACATCGCTTCTCGAACTTTCTTAAATGGTCCTTCAAAATCCTTAAATGGGTAATCGTTTGCGTAGGTGCCATGGTGCTGCTCATTTTCCTTACGGCCAATCCTGATCTCGAAAATAGTGATTCGGATATCTCCCTGGAGGTGGGTAAATTTCTCTTACAGCTGGATGAATCTTCTTACGCCATTCACACGCGTTTTGAAAAATCAAATGACGTGGTGATTGAAGAACTTCAGGGCTCAGTTAAAATCAAGGATGTTAGAGCGGCTGACCAGTTTTACCGAAGCTTGAAAGGACCACTTATCTTCATTTTCGCAACAGCGGTCGCACTCGGCTTTTATACACTTCACCTTCTACACCAATTGTTTGCATGTATCTCGGCCGGCGAATCCTTCTCAGACAAAAGCATTCGCTGCATCCGAAACATAGGGGTGCTCACCATCGCAGCAACTCTCTCGGGCGGATTCATGATCGGATACATCGATTGGATCCAGAGCAGCTGGCTCAAAGAAAATTTGATACTGGAGGGCATCCAAGTCATTGGCAAACCCAGTCAACAAGGAACCATCGGGCTCCGTATCAACGACACCATCCGTTTTCAATTCGATATTCTCGGGCTCTTCGTCGGATTCATGTTTTTTGCCATCGGCGAGGCCTTTCGCCAGGGAAAACAGATCCAGGAAGAAAACCAACTAACTATCTGAGCTGCGAAACATGCCTATTAAAGTGAATTTAGACAAGGTCATGAAGGAAAGAGAGACCTCTCTTTCTGACCTCGCCGGAAGGATTGGAATCACGTTAGCAAATCTCTCCATCCTTAAAACGAACAAGGCCAAAGCGATCCGGTTTTCAACGCTTGAGGCAATCTGTCGTGAGCTCAATTGTCAGCCTTCAGACATTCTGGAATTCAAAGATGACGCATCCGATTCACGGAGTTGAGAAAGCCTTTTTGTCACCAAAAAAGACCTCTCCGGAACTAAAAAAACTTTTCCTTAGAATTTCCGAATTTCCGCCGTTAATTAGGAGATCAACAACTCCTTAAGAAAATGGCAGACAAGAAATTTGTGAAAACTGGCGACAACGAAGCAATCGACCTCAGCCGAGTCATTAAGTGGGAACGACTCGAAAATCGAATCATTTTGACCTTTGAAGGTGGGCAAATCGAAATCCGGAATCCAGCCTACATCGAACACATCAACGCGATGCTGCTCTCGCAAACCGATACACTCATCGGTCGCAAGAGACATTAAATTCGAGTTCACTCGATCACAATATTGTCCACACCTTCTTGACTCAGGTCGAAGTGATCCAAAGTAATCGGCGTTCCACCAATCGTAACATTTCGGAAGGTAATATCACCTACCCTTCCTGGGAAAGGTCCTGCTCCCTCGGGTGCCCTGTAATTGGCAAAGATTTCACTTGAGTGAAGAACCGGACCATCGATCGAAATGTTCTCAAAAACGATGTCATAAATACTACCCGGAGGATCTCGATCTTCGTCCTCAGCCCAGGTCGTCAGGCGAAACACCCTCCACACAGGGCCCTCAACACGAATGTCTCGAAAAACAATATTTCGAATATCACCCGGACCTGATTTTCTAGACCCGAAAATCGCCCGGTTATTGGCCTCTCTCACATGATCACATTGTATGACATCAATGTCATGAATGAATCCTCCTCCCTGATCATAGGGATCGCCTCCCCATGAGAATTGGAAAACCGCCCCGTTGCTACCCTGCCAAAACACACAGTTTTCGATGTGCACATCATCGGGTCTCACATAGATGGCATCATCATTACAGTGGAAAAAGCAGTCAAAGACTGTTGTATTCGCCTGACCAATCGTGCTAACACCGTCTGAATTGTGATGCCATGCGCCCACCATCTTCACGTTGTGAATTGTAATCGGAACCCCCGTCAGGCGAAGGTAAAAATGCCCGGGATCAACTAGAGTAACCCCTTCAACGGTCAAATAATCGCATCCCTTGCCCGCATAGCGTGCATAACTGTTCCAACTCGTTTTGTTCTGCTCATTCAGCATGTTGATCGAATGGTATTTTAGCCGTTTCCAGTTATTTTTTCTGCGGTCTTCTTTGAGCTCAAGAATCGTAGAGCGCTGAATCTTTTCACCTGAAATGATGCCGCGTCCGCGGATCGTTACATTTTGGGCCATGTATCCGTGGATAGTGCCATAGAGCACCGAGCCACCCGCCAGATAAATCGTTTGCCCCGCCTCAACCGGAAACGCGATGCCGACGTCATGCTCTCCGGGCTCAAAACGGATCACCCGAGCTTTACGAAGTGCTTCTGGATTAGCCCGCGGATCTTTCCCCGCACCGATCGAATAAACTCCCTCGTCACCAGCCTTAGGAACTAACAACTCCAACGGATTCGCAAAAATGTGGAGCGGATTGAGGTAGTCATTGTTTAGGATGATAGACAGCTTTAGCGGTTCTGATATTTCGAAAGTAAGACTGTCACCATCTAGAATTCCCTCAACTCCATCTGAAGTCGGCAGAATCTTGGCGGTTTCAATTTTTCCAGTCAGCGACTTCACACTCACTGAGACATCGCCGCTAAAAGAGAAATTGGTAAACGATACCGACTGCCGCAACACACCTTCATTTGTCAGTTCCGGTTTCCGATCCCCCAGGTAATGCGACTTCATCACCGGATTACCAAGAACACCTCGCGTCACTTCTTTTCGGATGTGTTCATCAGCTGGATCATCGGAAACGTTTTCGTATACGAAACTAGACAAAGTTTTTCCGTCTTGAACAACTCTGACTTCATATAGATCTGAAGGCAAAATCCCCTCAGGTCCGGGGTAAACTTCTACTTGTGATAAAAGGATTGTCGGTAACATCAATGCAGCCGAGACAATCCATGACTTCATATTATAACGATACTTGGGGGTAGTCATAGTATTTTACTTTTAATTGGGTTTCTGATCTAGAAACAATCCAAATATCCACAATCGAACGCTTTAAAATTGACAAAGGATTTCCTCAAATGTAGCACAAGCTACATAAAGTATTTTATGAACCATTGTTTCGCAAAGATTATCGCTCTCATTTTCCTCCTTATTCTGGGTATTTTTCATCAAGCGTGCTCACCCGTAGAATCCGATAATGCAAAAGTTTCCGGAGGAATACCTTACCAAATCGTCACTACAGTTGGCATGATCACGGACGTTGTTCAAAATGTTGCGGGTGATCGAGCAGAAGTGAACGGTATCATTGGCGAAGGCATCGATCCTCATCTCTACAAACCCACGACATCTGATATCAAAACACTACAGTCAGCCGACATAGTCTTCTACAACGGATTGATGCTTGAAGGCAAAATGGGCGACGTTCTGGTTCGCGTCGCGAGAGCCGGAAAACCCGTGCTTGCAGTTACCGAGGAAATCCTCTCAAACGGAGACTATGTCATAACTGATGAAACCGATCACTTCGACCCCCACGTATGGATGGACGTCAGTGGTTGGTTAAAGGCGGTCGATCTCATCGAAAGAGGGCTTATCGAATACGATCCCGAAGGAAAAGCTATTTACCTCGCTAACGCTGCGAAATACCGTGAACAGCTTTCAGAACTCGACGCCTATGCAAAAAAGAGCATCCAATCGATTCCAGCCGACCTCAGGATCCTGGTCACTGCACATGATGCCTTTAACTACATGGCCCGCGCCTATGGACTTGAGGTGAGAGGTATACAGGGCGTCAGCACCGAGTCCGAAGCGGGAGTCCGAGACATAGAAGAATTAGTAACGCTTCTCGCAAACCGCAAAATTCCCGCCATCTTCGTAGAATCTTCAGTGTCCGATAAAAACATCAAGGCTCTAGCCGAAGGTGCCCAAGCGAAAGGTCACGAAGTGAAGATCGGAGGTGAGTTATTCTCCGATGCAATGGGCATATCCGGGACCTACGAGGGAACCTACATTGGAATGATCGATCACAACATCACCACCATCGTGCGTGCTCTCGGAGGAGAAGCTCCTCAAAAGGGACTTAACGGCAAATTATCAGTAAACTATGAGTGATGTATTGCAGCAAATGTCACCAACTGGTGACGCTATTGGAGAAGATCTTTCCTTTCACCCGATTAACGTTCCTCTGGCGGTACACGATCTGACGGTCGCTTACCATCGCAAACCTGTAATTTGGGATGTCGATCTCGACATACCTGAGGGAAAACTAGTCGGAGTGGTGGGTCCTAACGGAGCTGGCAAGAGCACTTTGTTGAAAACCTGCCTCGATCTCATCCCTCGTGCGTCTGGGGAGGTCGGTGTGTATGGAAAACCCTACAAGGAACAGCGACACCTAGTAGGGTACGTTCCTCAACGAGAGAGCGTTGACTGGGATTTCCCCGTGAGCGTACTCGATCTCGTCGCGATGGGGACTTACAGACATCTGGGATGGTTTCGCCGAGTTGGCGAGAAACAAAAAGCAGCCGCGATGAATGCCCTGGAGCAGGTCGGGATTGCCCACTTGGCAGATCGGCAAATCAGTCAACTTTCCGGTGGGCAGCAGCAACGCACTTTTCTAGCCAGGGCCCTTACCCAAAATGCAAAACTTTACTTCATGGACGAGCCATTTGCAGCCGTTGATGCTGCAACAGAAGAAGCCATCGTGAAGATCCTGCAACAACTCAATAGTGAGGGAAAAACCTGCATCGTCGTACATCATGATTTAGCAACCGTTGCCCGCTATTTCGATTGGGTCGTCCTGCTCAACATGAGGGTTGTGGCGTCTGGACCCACAGAAGAGGTTTTTACAAAAACCAATCTTGAGAAAACTTACGGCGGTAGCCTAAGCCTTCTCGACGAAGCTGCGCACGCCCTCTCTAGGATTGCTCGCTAGGAAGTATTCGAGGATGAAAATCATTTCGAAACTCTTTCTGGTTATACTTTTGTCAGGTTTTCAAGCCTTTCATGCATCGGGGGCCTATGTTGGGATTGAAGATAGTGAAACGCTGATTCTGCAAACATCCGATAAGAAATCAGCGATGGATGAGCTACTCAACGTATTGCTGCTCCGCAGCTACAATACACGTTTGGTCATCCTCTCAACAACTACCTTGGGAACCGCTGCGGGTATTGTTGGAGCCTTCCTGCTGCTTCGGAAACGATCTCTTATGGGAGACGCTCTTGCGCACTCCACCTTACCCGGCATCGCAATCGCTTTTATTATTATGGTTTCGTTCGGTGGTAGCGGAAAATCTCTGGCAGGGCTCATCGCCGGAGCAACTCTAACAGGTGTATTGGGCTTATTAATCATGCTCGCCATTCGCAACACGACTAGACTCAGAGATGATGTCGCGATGGGGATGGTTTTAAGTGTTTCATTTGGTGTTGGGTTGGCAATATTGGGAGTGATTCAAAATATGCCTCAAGCCAGTGCTGCAGGGTTAGAGTCTTTCATTTATGGGAAGACAGCTTCGATGGTGATGGCTGATTTCATGACTATAATGGTCGTTGCCTTAGTTTGCTCGCTGGCTGCGATTCTCATGTTCAAGGAACTTGCACTTCTGTGTTTCGATGATCGATTCGCGGTTGCTGAAGGGTTTCCAGCACTCAGGTTAGACATCCTTCTCCTTGTATTAGTCACTACCGTGACCGTGATTGGGCTTCAATCAGTAGGTCTCATTCTGATCATTGCCTTTCTCATCACACCACCCTCAGCAGCTCGATTCTGGACTGAAAAATTACCTACAATGACTTTTTTATCTGCCGTTATTGGTGCCATCAGTGGTTGGCTGGGAGCTTCGATCAGCGCTCTAGTTCCTAAAATGCCCGCAGGAGCAGTTATTGTGGTTGTCGCTTCTAGCATCTTCCTTTTCAGCATGTTGTCTGCGCCCAAAAGAGGTGTGGTTGCTCGTTGGATTCGCTATAAGGATTTAAAGAAAAAAGTAGAACGCCAACACGTGCTCAGAGCAGCTTTTGAACTTGTTGAAGAACAAAAAAACGGCGACTCGATCGTCTCCAACTATCCTTTCCCTCTTCAGAAACTTCTGGCAAAGCGCACTTGGAAAGCCCCTAAACTCAACAGAATTCTGAACCATGAACAAAGCATCGGTCATCTGGAGCGAAGAGCCGACGGGATGCTGCAGCTATCTGAATCCGGATTTGGAGAAGCTGCGAGGATCACCCGCAATCACCGACTTTGGGAAATTTACCTAGTGACACATGCCGATATCGCCCCCAGTCACGTCGACCGAGACGCCGACATGGTCGAACACATTCTCGAAGCAGATATGGTGCACCGACTCGAAGAAGAACTCAGGAACAGCGGTGCGTGGATCCCCAGCCCACATGAACTGTCAACCCGGACTCAAGCATCATGAACTGGACTTCGTTTGACACCTGGATCGTCGTGGTCGGTGCCCTATGCGCCGTAGCCTGCACTTTGCCGGGTTGCTTCTTGGTTTTAAGGAAAATGAGCATGATGGGTGATGCGATTAGTCACGCAGTTTTACCTGGTATCGCTATCGGTTTTTTGATGACGGGAGCGCGGTCAAGCATACCCATGTTCCTGGGAGCAGCCATAACAGGGGTATTGACAGCGGTTTTCACCCAATGGGTCAGTAAGTTTGGTAGAGTAGATCGAGGTGCGGCAATGGGGATCGTTTTCACAACTCTGTTCGCGGTAGGACTAATCCTAATCGTGCAAGCTGCAGATCACGTTGATCTCGACCCTAGCTGTGTGCTCTATGGGGCAATGGAACTGACGCCACTGGATACTATTGAGGTGCTGGGTGTAATGATTCCACGAGCCGCAATAAGCCTTAGTATTGTGCTCTTACTGAATCTCTCACTGATCACGTTGCTCTTTAAGGAATTGAAACTGAGCTCATTCGATGAGGGTTTATCGAACACTCTCGGATTTTCATCCAATCTACTGCAATACCTTCTCATGAGCATGGTGGCAGTCACCACCGTCGCAGCATTTGAAGCCGTGGGAAGCATCATCGTGATCGCGATGTTGATTGTTCCTCCAGCTACCGCACTTTTGCTAACCCGCAGACTCATACCCATGATTGTTATTGCAGCTTCAGTTGGGATTTTGTCAGCGATTTTGGGTCATCTTTCGGCCGTCACCGTACCCAAGCTCTTCGGATATGAAAGCACCAGTACATCCGGATCCATGGCGGCGGCAACTGGTTTTCTGTTCACAATCGCGTGGTTATTTAACCCTTCCGAGGGTCTCTTGGTGAAACAATTCAGAAATACTAAGAAGATCAACGAATCGGTCCCTGTTGAAGAATTATCTTCCTAACCAAAAACAATTCCATATTGGATCTCGTCAGTGTTTGAGAGTAGAATAAAATTTTAGGGAAACAGTTTATAAAATCATGTCTGATAAAAAACACATCAAAGTCGATACCACCGGACCGATCTGGCTCATCGGGTGGCTTTTCACGCTCGGATTTGCAAAACTCACCTTTGGCAAGGCGTTGTTGGC
>JAKSBQ010000311.1 GCA_022361075.1 Opitutales bacterium
CTCGTGGACGAAAGGCCCGAAGAGGTAACCGATTTCAAAAGATCAGTCCCCGCTGAGGTGTTTGCTTCGTCGAACGACGAACCGATCGAGAGCCATTTGCGAATTTCGGAAATCGCAATTGAGAGAGCGAAACGCCTGACAGAAGTCGGCAAGGACGTAGTCTTGTTGATCGATTCCCTCACTCGTCTCTCACGTGCATTCAACTCCGGCAAAGGCGGAGGAGGCCGCACGATGACTGGTGGTTTGGACATCCGGGCTCTCGAAAAACCACGCCAGATCTTCTCGTCGGCCCGTCTTACTGAAGAAGCGGGTAGTTTGACCATCGTTGCAACAGCACTGATCGAGACTGGTAGCAAAATGGACGAATTGATTTTCCAGGAATTCAAAGGAACCGGTAACATGGAAATGGTTTTGGATCGTAAAGTCGCCGAACTCCGACTCTGGCCAGCAATCAATGTCAACGGATCTGGAACGCGTAAAGAAGAACTATTGCTCGACTCCGACACCCTGGAAAAAGTGAAATTTTTCCGCCGTGCCTTAGCTCCACTTAAACCCCTTGAGGGAGCGGAAACACTTTTGTCCCGGATGGAAACCGCTCCAACTAACGAAGCTTTCCTAAAGCTATTGAAGATCTAGCCGCTCCTGGCAGGAATACTTGAAGATTGACCCGTTTGGTTACGAAAACGGAAACCTTTTTCCGTTTTGGTCCAATACCGGAACTGACGCCTTGACAACCCATCCACCCTACGGTTAGTAATCGAGGTTTATCTCTGTTTGAAAGTGTTTTATTCCGACTTTTTAAACAGGGTAAAAAGGATCTCAATGATTCCCTAAAACGGCACAACAAACTAACGTATCTGATTCGAATTATTAATGGAACACCCGTTCGCTGACCAATGCCAAGACTTGGCCGCACTTCTGCTCGCCAACAACCTGAACTCCATCCAGGAAGATGGAACCGTCCTTCCCTTTGAAGGTGAGGAAAGCAGACTAGACGAACCCGGTCATGCAGCTCTAGCAATAGGCGAGTTTTTCCGGGCCACCGGGCAAACCAAACTCGAAGGATACGATCTCGTTGACCTAAGCGCACGTTGCATCACCAACCAGGCTTTCACAGAACAAGAGACAGACAATGGAATCGCTTACAGTGGTCTGGGACTCTTGTCATTCGGACCATCCAAAGAGCGCAATCAGGTGTGGGAACGCCTGGTGGACATCACCAGGGAGCGCCTCGACAAGATGCTTCTCCAACGGGGTGACTTCGTTCACGCAGAACAAGCTTACAGCATCGCAAAATCAGTGACTCGTTTCAGTATGGAGCTTTCCAAAAAGGATGAAACCGGGAAGCTTATTGAGAAATTTATCAGCAGCGTGCAGGAAAACAGCAGTGCCGGATTCGCCGATGCGGACCCTGACTCCGGAATCGGAGGTTGCTTCGACATCGCAGGTGTCAGTTCATTCGTTTTCATTCGTCAGGCACTTCAGCTACACGCGAATATTCATCTCAGAGAGCGCAAGCTCCCGAGCCTAAGAACTTTTGTTGAGAAATACCTCCGCATGATCCCTGACACCAGTCGCATGGACGGGCTCGGCTGGAGTTTTGGTGAAGCCATCGGCGCCTACGGACAGATGCACTGTATCAGCCTGATCCTTCAAGCGATGCGCGACGACTGGATCACCGATGCCAAAAAGCCTCTCTACCTGGATGTTCTTCGCAGGCTTTTCTATTTCTTCTTCTCGACCTACATCGATCAAGAACACGGTTGCCTGTTGATCCGCGACTACGAACGCACCACCGTTTCTCGTCACACGTTGCGGATGGCAAACTTTGACGCAGCCCGCTATCTCAGCCAGTGGTCACGTTTGGCTCGCAGCATTCATGGTTCAATAGATGATGCAACTCCCACACCGTCTAAAACCAGTGGACGTTTCGTTATCTTTGACAAAGCAAACAAAAAGGAACAGGGGGTATTCCTTTACCGCGACGCCAATTCAGGACTCGTCACTCAACTCCCGTTGATGAATACCCGCAGTGCAAACAGCTGTGACTCGCTCGCGTTTCCACACGCTCCTGGAATCTTTGACTGGCCAGTACAAAATTACCTGCCTGTCATGGTTCCCGAGCTTACGTTCGACGGACGTAAGACTGTTCCTTGTTACTACGGAAAGCAGTGCGTGACAGGCCTTGGACTCCGCAATTCATTCTTCTTTAAATATGACCAACCCGAGCTGATTGATTACGAAGGTAAAATGGCTCCTGGAATTGGTAGCGTAAAAGTTCGCTGGACATTCAGTGGTGCTAAAATTCAAAGCGAATTTGTCTACACAGTGAAGAACGTGGTGCAGATGGACACGATGCGCTACAACCTTTGTCTGGGTCTTCCTCACTCCTATCACACGATGCCAACATCCTTCAAACTCGGACCAGAGAGCTTGAGAGCAACGGTTATCAAGGATGATTTTCAGGCAGAATGGACTGAGAATGAGGAAGTGACCAACGATCAGAATTTCAGAGGATATTTAGGTAACATACACTTTGTTCAGACCCTACTCAGAGATCATCCGTTGATCATGCGCCCGGGTGTTCAGTACAAACTCATACTCGAATTTGAGCCTGATATTCAAATGTTCGAAGAATAGGCGATTTTTTGACAATAGCTCTAGTTTTTGCTAAAGTAGCATCTTAATGATGCGATAAAAAGTTATAGGATTCCGTAGAGTTGGAGCAATTTATGCTCTGTAATTCGGAGTTGTAATCTTAAGCACTACCGTGGCACTCAAAATAACACTCAAACCCAGGGAAAAAATCTACATAAATGGTGCCCTCATCACCAATGGAGATCACTCCTCGCACATTTTTATCGAAAACAAAGTCCGTCTGCTCAGGGAAAAGGAGATCATGACGACCGAGCAGGCAAAATCGGTCTGCCAGCAGATTTACCTGACGATCCAACTCATGTATTTTGAGCCGGACCGAGTTAAGAAATTTCACAAGAGCTACTGGGAGCTCGTCAAACTGCTTACAGACGCCGCACCAAGCACGGCCAAAATGATTCACGAGATCAGCGAAAAGATTCTGATTGAGGAATATTACAACGCGCTGAAACTCACCCGTAAGCTCATTGAATACGAACAACAATTGATCGAAAATGCCAAAAAATCCGATTAATCCGTATACCAAAACCCAGAAAGAAACCGTTTCGGGTTTGGACATCGAGATCAATGTGCTCGAAAAGGCTGCTGTCCTACTCAAAAGGTGCCAGGAGAACTGGGTAGATGATTCGTTCAACCGCGCTCTTGACGACGCCATTCGCTATAATCAGAAAATTTGGGATGTCTTTCAAAACGACTGGCGAAGCTCCGATTGCCCACTCCCAAAGGAAATGCGTGAGAATCTTTTGAGTCTGGGAATGTTCGTCAAGAAGTCTTCTCTCGATATCATGGCCTACCCGAAAAAAGGAAAACTCACCGTGCTAATTAAGATGAATGAAAATCTGGCTTCTGGTTTGAAAGCACAAAAAGAAAACTCAAACAAAGCTTAGAGCAAGACCTTCAAAAACACCTATTTTGACCATCCAGCTCATGATTATGAGTTGGATTTTTTTTTGCGGTCTCTTATTGGTTTCTTCATGGCAAGAGTATTAATTATTGGAGCAGGAGGTGTCGGACGAGTAGTCACTCACAAATGCGCACAGCTCCCAGAGATTTTTGATGAAATCTGTCTGGCAAGCCGCACTTTGTCGAGGTGTGAAACAATCGCCTCTGAATTAAAGAGACCCATCCAAACCGCTACACTCGACGCTGACGAAGTGCCTCAAACCGTAGCTCTGATTAAAGAATTCAGGCCTGATGTCGTCATCAACGTCGCTCTACCCTACCAGGATCTTGCGATCATGGATGCCTGCCTCGAAACAGGGGTTCCCTATCTCGACACCGCTAACTACGAGCCAAAGGACGAAGCAAAGTTTCACTACGGTTGGCAATGGGCTTATCAGGACCGTTTTAAAGATGCTAGGTTGATGGCATTGCTTGGCTCGGGCTTCGACCCCGGGGTCACCAATGTATTCACCGCGTGGCTTCACAAACATGAGTTCGATGAAATCGAATACCTCGACATTTTAGACTGCAACGCGGGTGATCACGGTCAGGCTTTTGCCACTAATTTTAACCCTGAAATCAACATCCGCGAGATCACACAACGCGGTCGTTACTGGGAAAATGGTGATTGGGTAGAAACCGATCCTTTATCCGTCTCGATGCCCTACGATTTCCCAGAAGAAATTGGCGAAAAACAGCTTTACCTTCTTTACCACGAAGAATTGGAATCGCTCGTAAAACACTTCCCAAAAATCAAAAGAGCCCGGTTCTGGATGACTTTTGGAGACGAGTATTTAACTCATTTGAGAGTTTTGCAAAACGTTGGAATGACCCGAATCGACCCTGTATCCTACCAAGGCACCGAGATCATTCCTCTCCAATTTCTTAAATCGCTCCTTCCGGACCCTTCAACACTCGGAGAGACAACCAAAGGAAAAACCTGTATCGGGTGTTTGGTTCAGGGAACCAAAGACGGGAAACCCAAAAAAGCGTTTCTCTACAACGCTTGTGATCACGAAGAGTGTAACCGGGAAGTCAACGCCCAGGCGATTTCCTACACAACGGGTGTTCCGGCGATGATCGGGGCCAAAATGATCATCACCAACACTTGGAACGGAGACGGTGTGTTCAATATGGAACAATTTGATCCAGATCCTTTTATGGAGGATCTCAATCGTTACGGACTGCCGTGGAAGCTTCAGATATTGAGTTGATCAAAAGAGATGCTCCGGCCTCCTGTTTCGTCATCCACAAACAATCTGTGCTCAGAAACCTGAGAGCGTTGGATGAAGTCGTGCGGGAAACAGGTATTGATCTTTTGATGGCATTGAAGGGATTCGCCTGCCCGGCAACGTTCGAATGGATCCGCCCCTACGTCAAGGGGATCGCCGCAAGTTCTCCTCACGAAGCGGAGCTCGGACATCATCACATGGGTGGCCAGCTTCACGCGTATGCTCCCGGTTATTCTGAGGAGGACATTGATCAGCTTCTCCACTGGATCGATCACA
>JAKSBQ010000217.1 GCA_022361075.1 Opitutales bacterium
ATATTTTTGAAGTCAGTGATTTCTACGCAAATTACGGTGATTTTCTTGTGTCGGCCGAAAAGCATTTAGCAAAAGCTGACACTGGTATTTCTCGGCTGAAGATGAAGGAAACCACTTACCTAAATGATGAAGGCAAAGAGGAGACATTTGTTGTTCCGTTCGCGTGTCATGTAGTTGAGGGTAGAGAATATGAACGACGGTTGATTGATGAATCTCGGGGCACTCAGGCTTTATATGTTTTGATGCGATATATTTTACCAGTGCTCAAATTAGGAGGGATTGCGATAATAGATGAGTTCGAAACAGGACTCCACGCTCATGTAGTTAAATATGTTGTGGAACTTTTTTATTCAAAAAGCACAAACCCTTACGGTGCCCAGTTAATCGCTAATTTTCACACTGATTTTCTCCTCAACTCTACGTTTGAGAAATATCAGATCGTATTGGCAGAGAAAGATCCTGAAACCCAATCCACAGATGCTTGGAGGTTGGATAAAGTTAAAGGTATAGCCCGTAACGCGAACAATCATTACGCAAAATATCATGCAGGAGCTTATGGTGGTGTGCCTAACATCTAAGTTTTAATTGAATTATGTCACGTTCTAACCCCTTCAAACCTCGACCTCGATCTGTAAGGCACAGAACTCTTTTTGTTGTGGAGGGCGATAGTGAAAAAGTATTCGTTGAATACTTGCGAGCTGTTTGTGGTAGAGGATGTGGCACAAGGATTACTGTTGAAAATGCGTATGGAGGCTCTGGTGACGTTGTTTTAGAAGAAGCGATAAACCTTAGTCCGGGTTATAGTGTAGTAGTTTCTCTTTATGATGCTGATCGTCCTGCTAAGATAAAAAAGAACTTAAAGAGAGCTCATCAACTAGGTATTAAACGAGTGATTACTAAGCCCTGTATTGAGGCTCTATTTCTTGAAATACTAGAGGTCGGAATCCCTTCTGGAACGGAAAACTGTAAAAAGGGTATACGTGATATTTTAGGAAGTGATACCTTGGTTGAAAAAAAGACTTATGAGAATTGGTTTCCTATCGAATTACTGGATCGAAGAAAAGAGGATATACCTGATCTTCTTCTGATAATGAAATTGATCAGAAGAGAAAATTAGATTCATTAGCCCCCCATGAAACTACCCCTTCTTTTAATACCATTTTGTGTAAGCCTAGCGTTCGGTGCTGCTTCGATTGAGGAGCGTGTGTTTAACCGCGAGTTTCCTTCAATCTTTCAGGCGTGGAATCCGGTTGATATGCCGCAGTATCCGCTCGACACGGAGCAGCAACGGCTGGTGACGGCGGCGAAGCATGATCTGTTGTGGGAAGAGCCGGTGAGCCAACTGGGCTACGGGGTAAAGTTGGTGCTTGGTGCGGTGTGGGATCATGAAAATGGAGGGATCGCCACTCAGTTTACGGAGGAAACGCGAGAGCAAGCGCTGAAGAACCGGACGACGATGCATGAGATCAACCCGGATATGATTTTCCTTATGGAGATTCGCTGGAAAGACGCACCGTCGAGTTACCTCCCTGAAGACAGTGACTGGTGGAAGCGGGATGAGAATGGTGAGCGTATTCCCGGTTGGTTGGGCGGACCCGAACCTTATTATTACCTCAACTACCACCACGAAGGTTTTCGGGAGCAGGTAAAGTTGCAGGCACGTGTGGCGGTGGAGAGCGGAGTCTATGATGGTATCATGCTCGACTGGTGGGGATCGCATGGAGAGTCGGACCCGTTGGCGATGAGTTTTCTCAAGGGTATGCGAGAGGGAATCGGTGAGGATGGCATCATCGTGGTGAACAATGATCGCATGGCTCCTCTTCCTAACACCGCCCCTTACGTGAACGGTGCATTCCAGGAAAATACCTTTCGTTTTCACAACACTCCCGAGAAGTGGCAGGACACGATCCATGATCTCATTTGGTTCGAAACTCACTTTCGCGAACCGCGAACCAACTGCTATCAGATCCAAACGGGTGACATTTACAGCATGCGTTGCGGATTGGCTGCGGCCCTTATCTTCTCCGACGGGTATTACCTTTTCTCCAGAGACGACAACAACAACCCCGCACCCGATCACCTGCACCACTGGTTTAAAGAATACGACGTGAAGTTGGGCAAACCTGTCGATACCTTCAAAAAGCACGAAAACGGACTCTATTCGCGCGATTATGACCACGGAACGGTCGTCCTCAATCTCATGGGCAACGGGGAACAGACGATGACTTTCGAAAAGGAAATGACCCGCTACGATGGTCGAGAGGAAGGCAAAACCTTCGTCATTCCCGATCGCGACGGACAGATTTATTTGAAACGTTAATACACTTCAGGCACGAACGTTTGATCTTCCATCGGTGGACGGACGTAGGCGAATTGGTCGCTGCGTGGAGGGAGTTTGATCGGTTCAGGGGTGAGATCTTTGTAAGGAATCTTACCAAGCAGGTGGGTGATGCAGTTGAGGCGGGCGGCTTTTTTGCAATCGGCGTTCACGACATACCACGGGGCCTGCTTGATATCGGTGTGGGCAAACATGACATCCTTTGCCCTCGAGTATTCCACCCATTTCTCACGGGACTTGAGGTCCATCGGACTGAGTTTCCATCGTTTGGTGGGTTCGTCGATGCGTGAGAGGAAGCGTTTTTCCTGCTCCTCGTCGCTGACGGAGAACCAGTATTTGATGAGGATGATTCCGGACCGCACCAGCATGCGTTCAAACTCGGGGCACGCTCTTAGAAACTCGCGGTATTCCTCTTCGGTGCAGAAATCCATGACTCTTTCGACTCCTGCTCGATTGTACCAACTACGGTCAAAGAGCACCATCTCTCCTTTGGCGGGCAGCTGGGG
>JAKSBQ010000282.1 GCA_022361075.1 Opitutales bacterium
AGTTTCCCGCCACTTTTCTGAACCCTAATGCGACATGTGCCATGACTGTACTCTATTCCTATCGCTCTTATATCTTGGCTGACTATGATCGAATGGAATGGAATGATGCATTTATTTTACGCTGTCCAAGAAGTGTCCAACCGGCATATAGACGGTCAGTCCAGGTCCGGCCACAGCGTCAGGGGCTATCGTCCCCATGAAAGTGTGGGGAAATACTGCAGTGTAGTTTCCCTGTGATACAATTGGCCTTCTGTGTAGGAAGGCCTGAATGTAGTGTATGAAGGCGTTGAAGCCATCTACTAATGTGGATATACCTCTCGCCTCAAGAGCCGCTTCGAGATCGCTGGAGTACCCTCACCTACGATCATTGGGTCCTCCTCCCTGTCCACAACTCCATCGGGTCCTCAAGGGTAGGAAGATGTTCTGCAGCATCATAGTGCCGCGATGGTACAAATGAAATGGCGAGCAACTCGCCGATGATGTAGTGTGGCCCTGCAAGGGCCAACTCGGAACCTGGTTTGACTATCGGCCCCTAGCCACTCCAGGCTGACCCAGAGGAGGGCACTACTCCCCTTCTAAATCCCATAGATGCTCATAGGCCGTCGCATATCCACTCCTCGCTGGCAGTGCCCACCGATGACTCCTCATCGCCGCGACCCCCAACGCTTCCTCCTGGGCCGCTCCACTATCGATCGACACATTCCACCTCTGGGCACCAAACTAAAAATAGCCAGCGCCCCCGTCATCATCTAGACCTTGGCACCTACGCCCCCAGACACCGCGGTCTCCAGGTCGCTCTCCAAAGTGACACTGGGTCAGCATCCCAGCAGCCCATAGGGCTGCGATGGCGACGCCCCCCCATAATTTCCCAGCACGGACCAGGGCCTCACCCCCTCCGTGAGGTAATCCTGCCGGCCACCCACCTCGCACTTACTGTCTAAAACACTGGCGACCACGTAGAGGAATATGCGCAGGATGAGTTGTGGGCCTTTTGCGCCAGGTTTCCAGTTAATTCCCCCTCATTCAAACTCTACCCCAAAACTCTTGTGTTTGTAAGCAGTTTCATCGACAGAAAGGCAAAGAATGGGTGTGTATTCAGAGACTCTTTGAAGGGGACACTAGGGGA
>JAKSBQ010000331.1 GCA_022361075.1 Opitutales bacterium
ATTATATTGACTAGTATGACGTTCTCCAATTCTCCGTTGGCGAACAGGTAATTCTTAAGAAAGGAACATATGAAAAAACGAGAAAACCTGCTGGAACTAGATCTACACCGTGGTCCCCCCCCTCCCCCTGGAGGTGGCGGAGGCTCCGGTGGAAATAACGGTGATGGTGGCGGAAATGACGGTGGCAGTGGCGGTAGCGGTGACAACCGAGCTTAACTTAAGTCTCATCTTGTGCTAGATAATCTTTCTAAATTCTAAACTTAGCTGCACTGATAGACCCTCCTCAAGATCCTTGAAGGAGGGTCTTTTGCATAGATCTGCTCGGATGGAGATCTTTCTGTTTGTTAACCCCTGAGACGATGTAATTTCGCAAAGATGACGTCGGCGCGAGTGGCGAAGGAGCCTGAGCCCTGCACACCTGAGTGAATGCCCGCTATTTTACCGGTGTCGATGTCGATGACTAAAGAACCCGAACTGGTTCCAGAGGAAAGGCAATCGTGCGAGAAGCGATTGCGATAACAAGTGGTGAGACGCCCGATTGAGAGGCGCTTGGGAAAATATTGAGGCTGCACCGAGGAGTCGTCGAGCAAGCAGGGATAACCAATTAGCGCAAGGTTGGTTCCTTCGATGAGCGTAGAGCTTTCGGGTGTTTCTTTAGAAAGGTATGAGAAGGATGGGTCGCTTTGGATCTTGAGGATGGCGAAGTCGCCTTCAGTGTTTTCCGATTCGTAAATCACGTCGGTCACTTTCGTGGTTACCTTTGGTGAGCGATCCCACTCGCCTTTGAGTTCGATTTCAACTCGTCCGTCAGCATCTGAAGAACTCCACGGTGAGCTGCCTTCCCAAATGTCTTGAATGTGTTTGGCGACGCTGCGAGAGGTCACCACCAAACTTGCATCAAGCACCCAGGCAGCCCCCATGGAGTACCCTTTGTTGGCTGAGGATTGGTATTGAATCCTGCCCACAGAGCGGATGGATCGTATGATTTTGTTTCTGTGAAGCAGTAGCCGAGTTTTCAGAACTTCGCTGAGAGGTGTTGTGAACGTGTCATCCTGAATGAGTAGACTTGGACGACCGAAAGCCATGAGGACAGCTTCCACCTCAAATAGTTTTGAGGGCTCTAGCGACCACAGTTCGTCAAGGGAGTTCTTCAACTCGTCTATGGTAAGATGCGTTCCTTTGGTTATCGGGAATTTATTCCTGATCAGCAGGTCCCGGATCTCCATAAAAAGGCTCGGGTCGCTCATCAAAGTCTGTAACCGAAGGTTGACTTGCGCCGCATCGAATTTTGCGATGGATGTGGCACTTTTCGATGAATCTGATTTTTCGTTGTTGGACTTCCAATAGTCGATCCTCAGACTGGTCCAGCGGTGCCACTCGTAGACGGACTTTTGTGTCTCAGGTTCAGCTTTCATCGAGGCTACGAACCTATTAAACTGGCGAGTTTCCGTAAACTTTGATGCGACGGGCGGTTAAGAAATGCTACGAACGGAGGTCAAAATATGCCAATTATTAATTTTGTTAATGAAATGAGTAATTTAAATACGGAAATTTTATAGAATAGTGTCATTAGAAGCGAAAACAGTATTTCCCGCAGAGTGAGCAAAGAAGTGTAGAGAGAATCAAATTCGACCGTGGATTTAACAGATTATCAGGACTTTAAATAAACTATCCTTCGGCCTCTGCCAGTTCGAAGATTCAGCGTTCCCAGAGGTATTCTGAATATTCTTCCGTGTAGGTCAGTGTTCTCAGTGGTTGTAAAAAATAGTTGCCCAGAGGAATCTGCCTCCAAACGATAATCTTAGTGATCTGAGCACAAAACATCCTGCTGCAGATCCGCGCCTAGAATCCAGGAACCCAATTAAGCTTTATTGATCTCGGTGGGGTCGTAGATGTAACCCACTCCGTGGATGGTACGGAATGCATCGAGCTTGATGCCGTGGCGGGCAAACATGTCGCGCACCTTGACGATGTATTGATCAAGTGAGCGGCTTTTTACGTCAGCGTGGATGCCCCAAACTGCATGGATCAAATTTTTGCGAGTAAGGATGGTTCCTTGGTTTGCAAAAAGGTAAGCCATGATGCCGAACTCCTTTCTCCCGAGAGGCTCGGTTTTTCCATCTGGAAAAGTCACCTCAAGGCGTTGGGTATTCACTTCGGCCCCGCAAAACTCGAAAGGTTGTTCCGAAATGTTGGACGTTGGAGTGACACGGTTATCCTTTGCGGTCTCCGCTCTTCTAAGAACGGCGTTGATCCGTGCAACGAGTTCAGGGAATGAAAATGGTTTGGTGATGTAGTCGTCAGCTCCTGTTTCTAGCCCGCGGACCTTCTGTACTTCCGAATCGTTGCCAGTGAAGAAGATGGTGGGAAGGTCGTAGCCTGATTTCCTAAGCTCTTCGAGGACCGAGAATCCACTGCCATCGGGTAGATTGACGTCCAACAGCATTAAGTTGGCAAAGTTACTTTCCAAGAATCGTTGAATGTTGGCGGCACGGTAGAAAACCTGAGTTTTCATCCCAGCAAGCTCCAGATGCTCTGCGGTCAGGTTTGCCAGTGCTTGGTCGTCTTCGATGATGAGGATTAGCGGTTTAGATGATGCGTTCATACTTTAGGTTAAAATCGGACTAAAGGCTGCTATACTTGAGTAAGAATTTTTTACATTTTTACAATTAATAACGTCTATCGGCAGAAATAGCTTGTTTTTTAGTAATAAGATTTATTCGGATGAATTTATTATGAGTTTAGGCACTGAAGTGGTTAAAATTGGGTTCCCAAAGGGTAGTCTTGAGGAAGCAACGATTCGTCTGTTCGGTCGTGCGGGTTACAAGATTCGCAAGAGCTCGCGTTCGTATCGTCCCTCAATCGATGATCCGGAGTTGGACGGCCGCTTCATCCGAGCGCAGGAGATCAGCCGATACGTGGAAAAAGGGTTTTTCGATTGCGGATTAACCGGTCAGGACTGGATCAGGGAAAATCAGTCAGACATCGTGGACGTCTGTGGGTTGGTCTACTCCAAAGTGAGCTCTGTCGAGAGCCGATGGGTGATCGCGGTGCCTGAGGACTCCGATATTCAGACTATCCAGGATCTTGACGGTAAATTTATCGCGACCGAACTCGTTGGCACCACTGAACGTTACCTCAAAGACAAGGGCGTAAACGCAAATGTGGAGTTCTCCTGGGGAGCGACTGAGGTGAAAGTTCCTGAACTCGTGGATGCGATCGTCGACATCACGGAGACTGGAAATTCTTTGCGAGCCAACAAACTTCGCATCCTTGAGACAATGTTCAGCACCCACACACGCTTTATCGCGAACAAGGAAAGCTGGGAGAATCCTGCGAAGCGTAAGAAAATTGAAAATCTGGCCATGCTTCTGCAAGCGGCTCTTGCGGCAGAGGACAAGGTTGGACTCAAACTTAACGTTTGTCGTGATTCGGTAGACCAGATTTTAAAAGACCTTCCAGCTCTTAAGAATCCGACTATTTCCAGGCTGGCAGATGAAGATTGGGTAGCGATCGAAGTGATCGTAAACGAGCAGATCGTAAGAGAAATCATCCCGGTGCTCAAAGAACACGGTGCTCAGGGCATCGTGGAGTATCCGCTGAGTAAGGTGATTTTGTAGGTGGGTAATTCCTAACCGCTAATCACACGAATCTACACGAATAAAATCCAATTAGGGCGCGGCAGAATATTTGACCGCTTTCGAAGAATGAAATGATGGCAATCAATCCGGTAGCAGCCGGAACGAAGCAAATTACTAGGTTTAGTGCTTGGAGGCAGATTCTTCTGGGCAACTTTTTTTACAACCAACGAGAACACTGACCTACACGGAAGAACATTTGAAATTCTTCTGGGAGCGCTGAATCTTCAAACTGGCAGGGGTCGGAGGGTGGTTTATTTCTTTAAATCTTTATAATCTGCGAAATCTGCGGTCAAAATTGATTCGTGAAAATTCGTGTGATTGGTGGTTAATTATTATTGCGCTTTGGGTTAAGGCTGTTACAGATGGAGGTTTTCGTGGGTAGAAAGATCCTCTTTTTACCCGTCAAACATTCAATAGTAACATCTAACCATTTTCAGGTTTTACGATCTGAGAATACATACATATAATGGGCTCATTAATGGAAGAGCTGCTCGCTGAGAGCAACATTCAACCCCTCGTAGAGGGATCAATCATCGAGGGAACGATCACCGAGATCCGCCAAACAGAAGTCATCGTTGACATTGGGGCAAAATCAGAAGGTGCAATCCCACACGTCGAATTCATTGATGTCGGAGAACTCGAAGTAGGTTCAACGATTGAGGTTTACCTCGACAAACTCGAAGATAAAGAAGGTAACCCTGTCGTATCATTCGACAAAGCGGAACAGAAGAAGAACTGGGAAAACATCCTTAACAAATGTGAGGAAGGTTCCATTGTTCAAGGACGTGTTAAGGCCAAGGTTAAAGGCGGCTTGATGATCAGCATTGGCGTTGATTCTTTCCTGCCTTCGTCTCAAATCGATATCCAACCACCAAAGAATCTCGACCAATACGTTGGTCAGACTTATGACTTTAAGGTTCTTAAGATCAACCAGGAGCGTCGCAACATTGTGGTATCTCGTCGTGAATTGATCGAAGAACAACGCGCATCTAAGCGTCGTCAGATCCTTGAGGAAGTTCAACCTGGAGATCGTCGTCGCGGTGTGGTTAAGAACACTACCGATTACGGTGCATTTATCGATCTGGATGGTCTTGACGGACTACTCCACATCACCGACATGAGCTGGGGTCGTATTTCTCACCCAAGTGAAATGGTGAAGACCGGTGAGGAAATTGAAGTCATGATCATCGAAGTGGATCGCGACAAAGAGCGTGTTTCGCTGGGCCTCAAGCAACTCAACTCTAACCCATGGGAGAAGATCGAAGAGAAGTATCCCGTTGGTGCACGTGTTGCAGGTAAGGTCGTTAACCTTGTTCAATACGGTGCATTCATCGAGATTGAAGAAGGTGTTGAAGGTCTTGTTCACGTTACCGAAATGTCCTGGACGAAGCGCATCAACAAGCCAAGCGAAGTGCTGAAGATTGGTGACGAAGTTGAGGCAGTTGTTCTCGGAATTCAAAAAGAAGAGCAAAAGATCTCTCTTGGCATCCGTCAGTTGGACGAAAATCCATGGGATATGGCTCGCCACAACTACCCAGTGGGTGCACGTGTTCGCGGTAAGGTTCGCAACCTCACTTCTTATGGTGCGTTCGTTGAGCTAGAAGAAGGTATCGACGGTATGGTTCACGTTTCAGACATGAGCTGGACTCGTAAGATCAACCACCCAAGTGAAATGCTTAAGAAGGGTGACGAAGTTGACGCGATCGTTCTTGATGTAGACTCAGGAAACCAACGTATTTCTCTCGGAATGAAGCAAGTCTCTGACGACCCATGGTTGTCGATCGACAAATACTTCAAGATGGGTGACGTGGTTGACGGTCAAATCACTAAGATCACTTCTTACGGTTTCTTCGTTCAGCTTTCACACGACATTGATGGCTTGGTTCATATCAGCCAGATCAGTGAAGAGCACGTAGACAAGATCAAGGAACACTACAACGTTGGCGATACCGTTAATGCACGTGTGATTAAGATCGACCGTGAAGATCGTCGAATCGGTCTCAGCATCAAGGCTGCGAACTACGACTCTGACCAACTTGCTGCTGAAGCTGCTGCTTACGACTCACTCAAGGGTGACAGCGACCTTGCAAGTCTTGGCGACATCATGGACGAGCTTGGTTAATCCCAACCGATCCATTCATTCTTTGAAAAGCGAAGGGCGGAAGCTCTTCGCTTTTTTATTTTTAACCACAAATTTCACGAATCGACACGAATTCTGAGAGGCAGATGAATTCAATAACCGCGGATTCCTCAGATTAATAGGATTGTTCGTGAAGATTAGTACAATTTGCTTCGCACCGGCAGCTGCCGTTTTGATTGTCACTTCGTTCGAAAGTGGTTAAATCTATCTTTCAAATTTCCAAGTTGCGAAAGTTCTTGAAATCGTGATGCTTAGCTCATGCTCGCCGAGGTGGAATCCTTAACCATCGATTACTTTGAACTGAACGGATTTTTGGTTCGAAAAGGGTGGAATAACGCGGAAGCAGAAGGAGTATTTCCGAGCTTAGTCGTTCGTAATCTCAAAGAAGATCTGGAAGAAACAATGATGTTCAATTTCCAGTGGTTTTCTTCGGATGTGATGAAAACACAGCGGGCAGTGGTTTGTTTTGTTGCCGAGGATTTGTTGCTTGAGGGGAAAACGATTCTGAAGCAGGATAAACGACTTTTCCAATCGCTCAAGAAGGTGATTACCGCGAAGCAGGCCCTTAAATTCCCTTGGGAAGTGAAGTCTCTCAAAGAACGAGACCTTCAAGGGCATAAAAAGTTAGTTCTTTTCCCTGCGATCCCAACCTCCGATCCGCAGCGTTCGAACTTGATCGATCTTCTTCAAAAGAAAGAAGTTGATGGAGTGATCACGTTCCGAACCTTGCTCGACAACATGATTCAGCAGCTAGATACCCTGGAGTCCCCTCAACTTACCTCCCGCCTTCGGCAGCTCAAAATTCTCAAACAAATGGAGCTGATCAAGATGTCGCAGATGGATCTCTTCACGAGCTGATGATTTACGTTGAACTATTCTGACAACTCAATGGAGTTTGAATCATGGCCATCCATCCGACTGCGATTATTGACCCAAGCGCGAAAATCGACGAATCCGTTGAGATCGGACCTTACTCCGTAATCGATTCTGATGTTTCGATCGGCGCGGGAACACGTATTGCAAACAACGTTCGTCTGTGCAGAGGAGTCGTGTTGGGTAGCGATTGTGTCATCCACTCCAATGCGGTGATTGGTGATGATCCGCAGTTCATCGGGTTTGATACGAGTTTGAAGTCTGGTGTAATTGTCGGAGACCGTTCGGTGGTCCGTGAAAACGTCACGATCCACAGATCGATTTACGAAGGAGAGAATACGATTCTCGGAAACGAAAATTACCTCATGGTCGGATGTCATGTGGCACACGATTGTGAGCTGGCGGATAACGTGGTGTTGACGAACGAGGCGCTTCTGGCGGGGCACGTGACCGTTGAGAAAAACGTCTACATTGGCGGTGCAGCGGTTTTTCATCAATTCGTCCGAGTGGGAGAAGGGTCGATGACCGGAGGGTATAGTGCGATCACCAGAGATGTGGCACCATTTATCATGGTAAGCGGCCGGGACGAGGTGAATGGATTGAACCTTGTTGGGCTGAAACGTCGAGGAGCCTCACGAGCGAGCATTAAGGAGCTCAAAGAGCTTTTTCACTCTTTGTTTCATCGGTACGGCAATATTCGTGAGCAAGCTGCTGAAGAGTTGGAAAACCGAGGTGATTCGCTTTCGGCAGAGGGAAAAACGTTTTTGGAGTTTTTCCAGTCTGGGAAACGTGGTTTTTGCGGGGTAGATCTCAAGAGCAAAGGCGACGAATGAGATGTCTGGTTCAGGTACAGTAAAGAAACTGATCGTCACCTCCGGTGACCCTGCTGGTGTAGGCCCGGAGATCATCGAGAACATCCTGTCGAGAAGACCCGAGTTTATCGATCAGGTTGCCATCGTCGGTGACAAATCGTGGTGTGAGGGTCTTGTTGGAAATAACGGAATTGAAGCGATCGGAATTGAGTCCGAAATCAGTATCCAATCGGGCGAGCCAAGCAAAGCGGCCGCGAAGGTGGCCACCACTGCGATGGAAATTGCTGCGCAAGAGTGTTTGGATGGGAATTACTCTGGAGTTGTGACTGGCCCAATCAGCAAGTCCTGGGCTCAGAAAGCTGGGTTTGAATTTCCCGGACAAACTGAGTTTTTTGCGAATCGATGGACTGGTGAGCCGACGATGGCTTTTGTCTCGGAGAAACTACGGGTTTCTCTCGTCACCTGGCACATTCCTCTGAATGAAGTTTGGAGGCAAGTTGACGAACCCTCTCTCAAGCGGGCGATTGATAATCTTGCAAAAGTGTTGAAGAAGCTTGGTTACTCGGAGCCTCGAATCGCGGTTTGCGGACTGAATCCGCACGCTGGGGAGGGTGGCGTTATTGGAACCGAGGAAGCCGAGACTTTGGACCCCTGGATTAACTCTCTAAAAAACAACCAAATCGAACTCAGCGGAAGCTATCCCGCTGACACCCTCTTTTACCGGCACCTCATGGGAGAGTTCGACGGTGTGGTTGCTCTTTACCACGATCAAGCCCTAGC
>JAKSBQ010000051.1 GCA_022361075.1 Opitutales bacterium
AGAACAGCATTGGGGTGTCGGTCTTGATGCAAATATCGAGTTCGCGGGACTGCGTGCGCTTGTCTCCGCTTATAACCGATCGGCTAATTACTAATCGACCTTTTCGTCAGAATCCGGATCTTCAAAGTCCGGATTTTCTGTATCCTCTTCCTCGGATTCAGGGATTTCCTCCTCCGGACGGAGGATTTCTTCACCTGAGAAATAGCGCAGGTATTTCATTTTGGCCAACCGCCATGCAACTACAAAAAATGCAGTGAGCGGTATAGCGAGGACCATTCCAAGCAATCCATCCAACGCCACGCCCCAGAAAAAGATGGCGATGATGATTGTGAGCGGATGTAGCCCAGTCTTTTCACCCATGATTTTTGGTGTAAGGAAGTAGCCTTCAATCAACTGCACGATAAAGAACGCTCCTAGTGCCAAGAGCATCAGTGTCAGTCCTCCATCTGGCTGAAAATAAGCGATCGGCAACACGGTCGATAGTCCGATGATGGTCCCGAGGTAAGGTATGATGTTTAAGGCCCCGATAAAAAGTCCCAGACCAATCCCAAAATACACTCCCATACTCGTAAAGGCGATGGCCAGTAGTACACCGATAATCAACCCAATGAGGATTTGCCCGCGGAAAAAGGCTTCGATACTGTTAGCAAATTCGCGAACCAGGAAAACGATGTCTGAACGAAATTCCTGATTCAAAAAACTCAACTGCTGATCGAGGTCTAGACCAAGATCACGGTCTGTTTTTAGGAAAAAGAAAAGGTAAACCGGAACAATCGCCAAACCGGCTATCATAGACAAAACCGAATTTACTTTCGAAAACACATCCATCGCCGCACCAGGAATGTAGTTCAGGGAACCCTCAAGTTGTTCAAACAAAGCCGCCTTGGAAGTCGCTAACCGATCTTCTCCGATAGTTTCAGCAATCAGTTTTTCAATTGCCGGAAAATGCTTCTGAAACGCAGCTTGCGAATTCTCCCAAATCACCGGCATTTTCTGAACAAACTGCACCGCTTGCTCTGAAAGGACTGGAAGGATGAAAACAAGAGAGATTGCGAGCGCGAAAATAGCGATGAAATAAATGGTCGCTATCGCAAGGACTCGATTGAACTTCAACCTTCGCTCCAACCAGAAAACGATGGGCCGAAGCATCATCGCTACAATCCCGGCCGTGGCCAAAGGCCATAACACCCCTGCAAAATTCGTTGTGAACGCCTTCAGAATGAGGAAAACACCATAGAAAAACGCGAGAATGACCACACTCGCAACTAGTGCAATCGCCGAGGCTAATAGGTTTCTCTGATACGGTTTAAGACTTTGAATCAATGAGGCCATAGAGATTTGCAGCAGTCTTAGATTAAGCAAATTCCGAACGAAGGTCGTCTCCTTTGCTCCCTTGAAGAGATTCCTTCAAAGATTTCCCAAGGCTCGAGAAATCACCTGCGCCCTCAGTATTGCTTTTGGAATTGAGACCTCTCTGGATTCCGTGAAGCGCGTTATTGTAACGTTTTGTGATAAGAATCTTTTGAATTGTCTCCCCGGAACCCGCCGCAAATGCGATCGAATGTGAAAATAACCCCTCACGAACCTCTGAGTAGAGATCCTCTCCACCGAGTTCAGCAACTTTGTCTTCTCGGAACAAACGTGGCTTGATGAAATAGGTCTTGCCCTCCTTGTGAACAAGGAATCCCTTCGACTTGCGACTGAATCCTTTCATTTTTTTCCCCACGAAGGCTTTCAAGATCACATCCCCGTCTAGATATGCTTCGTCAATTGATTTCGGAAGTTTCGTCGATTTTTCAGTCATTGGCCTCATTCTGAAAAAAGTTTCCGCAAACCACCCGAAAAACGGATCGGACAAGGCGCACCGCATGAAATCTGCTCGCCGATAGGTCCACATAAAAACCGCCAAACTGAATGCGAAAATCAGGAGATTTAACACCATTGCCAACCAGGGACTGATTAAATAAACCGCGATGAGCAAGGCTGTGAAAGCTTTGTTGGCTGCTTCAAAAATTGCATCCACCGTAGGGAACGGAGAAATCAGGATCATCACCTCGAAGAAAAACTTCACTGAATTGACGACAAAAATATTAATTGCAGAAAACGCGATCAGTAGTGCCGACATGATGGTCGAATAAGTCGCAGTGATGAAGCCAGCCTGGTAAACCATGGCAATTTGCTCAGAAGGAGCGTCACTTTCCATTGTTACCCTTGAAAGCACTTGCACTGCAATTGCAGCAATGATCCCCGAATACCCCTCAATTTGATCCACAGCCTGTGCGAAGGGTTTGCTGACTTTGGTGAGTTTGGGTGCGGCAGTCAGTAAAGTTAAGGCAAGTAAGCCAATGAAAACTGGCCCATGGCTAAGCGGACTATCCCGGCCCATGATGAAATTATTTGCCACTCCCTCCGGTAATAATCCCGCTTCCGAGAGAAGTGACGCACCCGACAAACAGGTGAGCGCAAAAAATGGTGAAAGTGCAATTGGAGCCAATGAACCAAGCACTTCTTCAACAGGGAGAGTCTGCACCAACGTAGTTGCTCTTCTTTGATCATCCGTCAAATCTAAGCCTATGGCTTGAGCAACCTCAGTTTCTGCAACAGAAGACTCCGACGGTATCGCAGTGACAGGAGCGATTGTAGATTTGAAAATCAATGCGAGGATCATAAATCCCGCAACCACAGTTAAGTAAGGTTGAGATTTCATAGGCTTGTGACGATCAGTGAGTTAACCTATTCAAAAGAGTTTTATGGGGATTGCAAATATTGATCCCTCTTCAAATCCACAACGGTCTTGAAATTCCCTCGTGCAGGGAGATACTGCTGTGAGTTCAAAATGTCATCCAAACCTGAAAACGCAGAAATCGACCAGCTGATTGACCTAGTCAAATCAGGAGATGAAGTGGCATTTAAGAAACTGGTTCATCACCATTACAATTTGGTTTACCGAACAGCATTCGGAATCCTAAGAAACGAAGAGAACACAAAAGAAGTCACTCAGACCGTTTGGATCAAAGTCTGGAACAAAATATCCACATTCAAAGGGGACTCTGCGTTCACCACATGGATCTACCGCATCACCACTTTCGCATCGCTGGATTACATACGATCTCAGAAAAAGCACCGAAAAGTAGATTCGATTGAAGCCAGCGAGGAAAACGAGGGAATAAAATCAATCCAACCTGCGTCAGACTATTCGGGGGATCAGCCATTGGAGTCCCTGAAGAAGCAGGAAATCATGAACGCTTTTAAAAGAGCACTAAATACCCTCAGTGAATCGCACCGGACAGCATTAAGCTTGAGGGAAATAGAAGGTTTGTCTTACGAGGAAATTGCCAGTATTATGGATTGTAAGATAGGAACCGTGATGTCTCGCATTTTTCACGCACGCAAAGCTATCCAAAAAGAGATGGGGGAGTTTAAATGAAATATCTAATAATTATTGCAGTCAGCCTCGCTTTAGCAATGGGACTTCAGGCCGTCCCACAAGGAGGTTCGGTTCAGGTAAAGGGAACATTAATCTTAGCCAGCAATTCTGGGCAAGGACTTGATAGCTCTCTTAAGCCCTATGAGGGGCAGTTGAGACGCCTTGGGTTTTCATCTTATAAAGTCATTGGGCGAGGTGGGACGGGTATTCGAGTTCCAGGAACAGGCACGATCAATTTCGGCAGAGGGATGCAGGCTAATATCAAAATCAATGCTGCACCCGGAAGAAAAATACCAGTCGAAGTTCGTTGGACTGAGGGTCGCAAGACTTTAGTTCACACCAGCGGAGCCCTACCCCTCCTGGCTGGTGGTCCTCGTAATCCAAACGGAACACTTATTCTGATATTGGACGGTCGGTGATTTTTTAGAAATTAATTTGAATAAGGTCGTTTTCCACACCGTCTCCAAGACATCCAATCAACATCACTAAGAAAGGATAAATATTATGTGGAAAACAATTATCAGCATTCTTGCTATTACAACCCTTGCGGCGGCTCAAGCTCACGCAGGTCACCGCTCCAGCTCCGATTCTTTTGATGCAGCGATCGGAGGATTCATCACCGGAGTAGTTTTGTCTGAAGTCTTTGACGATTCTAACGTAAGCGTTCACTTGACTTCAAGAGGTTGCAGGGATTCCGGCCGAAGCTACCGCAGATACGATTCCTGGAGTCGATATGATTCCCGCTACAGGGATTACAGTTACGGCAGGCATCGAGACTATGGCAGAAGTCATCACTACAACAAATATAGCAGTCGAGATGGCTACTATACTTACAGAAAACAAAAAGTCTGGATACCCGGTCATTGGGAATATGTTCGAAAACACTGCGGCCGAAAGGTTAAGGTTTGGGTTGACGGGCACTACGAGTGGCGAAAAATCAAAGTGTGGGTCCCAGGACGATACGGCAGAAATGGGTGTTATTAATACAGGAGTAAATCATTACACGGAATCAGACCAGGAGAGCTCTTATGAGAACTCTCCTTCCGATGTATGTAAAAATTAAGGCCATGAGATGAATGCTGATGAAAAATTACATTTATTCCTAGATGACCAGCTTTCAGCCGAAGAACGCGAGCAGTTTGAAAAGGAACTACTTGAGAGTCCTGAACTTTCAGAAAAACTTGCGGAACTGAGCGAACTGTCGGACCTCCACAAAGCTTCTGTTCCCGAGGGTAAGAGCGACTTGTTCATCGAACAAGAACTCGGCTCAATCATGAAATCGATTGAAGGAAAAAATCAGAAGCAACCTTCAAATGTTCTCGGGTTTCCAAATTGGCTTCTAGGAACCGCTGGTGTCGCAGCAGCTGCGGCATTCACAGTTTTCGGTGTGCTAAATTGGGTACCGTCCAAATCTGCCAAGAATGTTTACACGCCCGCAGCTTCGTTCGTAGAAACAGACATCAGAGGAGCAAGTTCTATGATTTTCGAAGACGAAAACACTGGCTGGACCATCGTGTGGGTAGACGCCCCGGAAGCACCGTCAAATACCGCTGCTGGTTAAACTGTGGCCCACTTTTTCAGCTTCGCTTGAATGTGTTCAACAATTTGGGCCTGTTGCTCGGAACCGTTGCCAGTAATCTCCAAAGGTGCTGCGAATTCGAAGTAAACGGGCTTTGACGGGTCAATCTTTCCAAAATCCTTCACGATTCCGTCAGTGCCCCATGCATCAGTTTTTAGGGCTAGAGGAACAACAGGGACACCTGCTTTTTTTGCTATTTTAACACCAATCGAATTGAACTGCTCGGGATCAAAATTCGATGTACGGGTAGTCTGAGGGAAGACGATCAAGGAGGTCCCTTTTTCCAATCTTTCTTTGCCTCCTTCCAGCATGATTTTTAGATCCTCACGAGGACTCTCTCTACCCACAACAATTGGGTCTCGCGAAATCATGATGTGCTTAAAGACAGGATACTCCACCAAGCTCTTTTTGATCACGAAAGTCACTGGTTTGTAAGGGCAGATCAAATAAGGTAAAACAAAGGTTTCCAAAGTGCTCATGTGATTCCCGATGACCACGCAAGGTCCGTCGATCCCTAAGACATGTTCTAATCCGGTCACTTTCACTTTAATACCGGATCGCTCAATAGACTTAAGCGTATCCTGTGAGCTCCCAACCCATGCGACATCGTCATAAAGACCCTTTTTTGCCAACGAAGCGCCAGAGGTGACAATTCTCAATACGTTTCGGTAGAAGCATAGGGAAGGAAATTTCTTGGCCCACCAGGATAGCTTTTGGTCTTCGGTAAAGTAGTCGTTTTCGACAGCAGGAAAGTCCAGATTTAGTCTCATTTCAGTTTTTGATAGTGCTTTCGGATTTTGCAAAAGTCGAGCGTTTGCGAGTGCTTGTCGTTCCTTGGAAGCTTTCAAACAACAAGTTTGCAAACTCTGGTTTTATTTCCAAAAATGCGCCCATGAATTTCTGTATCCTTCCTGCAGGTGCGTGGGGCACTGCAATGGCCATCCATTTAAACAGGCTCGGACACACGGTGACTTTGATACCACGAACAGCTGAAGAAGCACTCGAGATGAGTACGGAGCGTGAAAACAAAGCCTTCTTCCCCGGACATAAGCTGGATCCTTCGTTGCAAATTGGAATGGAATACAAGCCTGCACTGATGGAAGCAGATGTGCTGATTCTTGCTTGTCCATCACGATTTCTAAAATCAGTATGTAATGAGCTTAAGGAATCTTTAGATCCATCCAATGCGACGCGCTTGAATCTGATTGTCGCTCTTTGCAAAGGTCTGGACCCCACCACTCGCAGACTTCCGATTACTCTAATCGAAGAAGAACTACCGGGGTTCCCATGCGGCATCCTGTCGGGGCCGACCTTCGCATCACAGGTTGCGACTAGCCAGCCGACGGCTATGGTTTTTGCGAGTCGCTCGAAGGATAAGGCTCTAAAGGACTTTCAAGAAGCTTCGAGCGGATCCAACTTAAGGATTTACACCTCAAGTGATGTTGAGGGGGTGAGCCTTGGGGGATGTCTCAAAAATGTTTATGCAATCGCTTCTGGAATCTGTGACGGTCTTGGTTTTACAGACAATACAAAAGCAGCTCTTCTCACACGTTCGCTAGCGGAGATGGTTCGAATAGGCAAAACTCTTGGTGGAGAGATGGAGACCTTTTTCGGATTATCCGGATTCGGCGATCTCGTTTTAACATGTAACGGGCAAGAAAGTCGAAATCGAACATTTGGTGAGCTCTTCGCCAAAGGAGAGTCTATTCAGAGTCTGATCGAAGATAAAGGAATGACTGTGGAGGGCTATTGGACGTGTAAGAGCTTCCATGACATTTGCCTTAAAAAAGGAATTGAAGCACCCATTCTCGACCAGATCTACCGTGTGCTTTACGAAGATCAAAACATCCCCGATGCTCTTGTTGCTTTGATGGGAAGAGATTTAAAACAGGAAGCATTCTAAGATATGCCCAAGGTCTCCATCATCATTCCATTTTTCAATCAGGGATATTGCCTCAGTGAATCGATTGATTCGGCTTTATCTCAGAATTTCGACGATTACGATATCATCATCGTCAACGACGGAAGCACCGATCCCATCAGCAACCGAATATTTCAATCCATATCGGATCCGAAAATTCAAAAAATCGAAACGGAAAACCAAGGACTCTCCGCTGCTAGGAATACAGCTGTAAAACGATCCACTGCTGAGTTTATTTTGCCCCTCGATTCAGATGACCGTCTTCACCCTGATTATCTAAAAAAGGCAGTCCAGATTCTGGACGAACACAAAGAAGTCGGAATTGTTTATCCGAATGTGGAGCTATTCGGCGAAGAACAGGGAGTTTGGCAGGTGGAATCCTACTCTTTTCCTGAAATTCTCACAAACCCTCAGATTGTCGCGAGTTCCCTCTATCGAAAATCGGATTGGGAAGCCGTTGGCGGATACAAATCTGACATGATTTATGGGTGGGAAGATTATGATTTCTGGTTGTCATTAATTGAGCTCGGAAGAGAGGTTTACCATATTCCTGAAGTTTTATTTTATTACCGACAAACCGAAGGAAGCATGGCGGGACTTGATCGCGGCAAAATGCTCTATTCCTTCGAGAAACTTTATCAGCACCACAGAGGTTTGTACGAGAAAAACATAAAAGCGGTCTTCAATGCGGCGATCGACGGGAAGCCTCACAGAGAGCGTATCACCAGTAACGAAGTTTTTGAATTACATCTTCCCGATAGTAATTCTTCTGGCGGCAACGTCCGTTCTCAACATTACAAAATCGGAGCATGGTCCAGAATCGAGTTTCAAATAGCAGAGTCGATTTCTGAGCGCCATGCGATCCGCTTCGATCCGGGTAGTAAAATAGGTGTGTTCGATATCGCTTCGATAAAAGTGTTTAACGCGACTAATTTTGAGGAGATCTACAAAGCAGATAGCCCGAAAGCATTCTCTGAAATCGCTTTGTCAGGAAGCGCCTTGGCGCTCTCACATGATCGGTTTTTACGAATACTCAACACTGAGTACGATCCCTATTTTTATCTTCCGTTGGAAGCTGAAAAACTTCGTGACTTACCTATCGTTCTTGAAATTTGGATTCGCTTCAAACCGAATCTATCAGGACTTTCCGTCCAAAATCAAATCCAACCCACCAGCAACCAACAGTTGGTGAAAATAAGAGACCTGGAAGAGGCACTTCGTTTTCAAAAAGAGCAAGAAACCCTTCTCAAATATCAGGAAATATCCTTGAGAGAAGAGCTTCAGAATCTTCGGAACGAACGCGCAGTGATTCTCTCTGAAGTCAACAATGCACAGGCTTCGGCTAAATCACTTCAAGCGGAGCTGTTTGCCCTACAAAGCGAACACCGAAAACTGATTCAGAGACGAGACGAACTCGAAAAACAAGTCGACGAATTGAGCAGCTGATCCACTACTCAGTTATGATCCCCAATTGCCTCAGTTCCAGTTTGTGGCGACGCACATAGACGTTGTGTTGGATTTTTGACAGATGCCCCAAAGAAATGTAACAGGTGAACTCGAAGGTGTCGTTCGCGTCTAGTTCCGATTCTATTATAGGGGCCATGTAGGATGTGGGGTCATCACCTTTACCGTCAGCTGGGTAGTGCCCTCCTGCAAAATCAGCTACACCAGGCATGTAAACACCTACCCCCCATAGCGAATTGTCTACACACGCAACCCAAGACTCGTGAGAAACCCATCTCTCCCAGACCTTTTCACCTGGTATGGCATTCAAATGGCCGTTCCAGAGATCGGAGCCCGTGTAGCTGAAAAAGCTTTTTAAACTTTTCTCTAAATAGATCGCAGGCAGCTCTTGAATGATTTTCTTTTTTCCCCAAGGGTTATGTGAAAGAAATCTAGTTAGTTTCCCACTATAGATGATTTCGTTGCCCTCAAGTTTAATCCAGCTTTCGATGTATGCCTGCGCGTTATCATCATTCATATCCCATAACATAGGTCGCGTTTTGGTGTAGATAACGTCCTCTTCAACTCTGAATTCCATGAGGTTGGGTTTATTTCCATAGTAATCCCCTGCCTGAATTGCATTCCAAGGGAACGGACTCCAAAATTCAGACTGCCCTTCGTCTCTTCTATCCAAAAAGGTCCCTGAATAATAAGATTGCTGAATGAACCTACCCTGATCCTTTGTATTTACAACGTTTCGATCGGTGCCAGATTCTGAAATCCACGAAATGGAACCTCCACAATCTAAATCTAACCCCACTTTTATGTGTCCATTATCGACGTAATAAACTCCTTTTTCTTTAGGAGAAACCTTCTCCACTCTCCAAAGCTGATTTTTCGCACCATTCCGAGACCAACTCTGAATAGGTGCTTTTTCCTCTTTGCTGAATCCTACTAAATCCAAGTAATTTCCTGAAGCTCGATTGCGAATCTCGTAAAAACCAGTTTTGCTTCTCTCGAATTTCCATTGTTGATTTGCACCTCCAATATATTCCCATACCGAAATCTTCTCGCCAAGCCTGGAATTCCCTAATGGCAGATCCAGAGAGAAACCATGCTCGCGATTGATGATTTTGTGATAACCTTTATCAACCTGAATGATTTCCCATTCCTGGGCTTTCGTACCCAGATAACTTCTCTGGTAAATCTCAAAAACACCACTTGAAAGCTTATTGCATTCGATAAGCTTTCCGCTCTCTGCGCTAATCAACCTGTAGTAACCTGGAAAAGCTTTAACAGATCGTTCTTTTTTTAGAGTAGCAGCCGCAAGGGGTAGCGACAACAACAGCGCAAACAAAAGTGAAAGGGCTTTCATCTTCAGACCATAGAGTTGTTGGGGGGATGGCCTGTATAAAATAGACGGAGCAGTTTTGACAAGAAATTTACCAAAATAAATTCCCCCAACGTATCTTATTAGGATTTCTTATCGAAAAGAAGTTCTAATCTAATTCCTTAGCGCTTCGCCACAGCCTTTTCGGAAACGTGCCTCCACCAATCATCACCGCAACCATCGAAAGGTTGAAAATGCTCATCCAGAGGAATGCAGCATTCATAAAACCATAGGAGTGCAAGCCTATACCGAGCATA
>JAKSBQ010000183.1 GCA_022361075.1 Opitutales bacterium
CATTATAACTACTGTTGGGCAAATAAATAAGAAATGACCAAACAAGAGATCATCAAACAAATCAAAAGCCTTGCTGAAAATAATTCGGGTAAAGCTCCTGGTGTTCAGAGGTTCGAGAAAGAGACTGGCATTAAAAGATCTACTTGGTACCCAAAAATTTGGTTACGTTGGGGAGATGCATTGAATGAAGCTGGATATTCTAGGAATTCGCTCGTTACAGCATTTGATAAAGAATTTTTGATACTTCACTATATCAGCCTCATACGTGAGTTAAAACACTTCCCTGTTGCCGGAGAATTAAGATTAAAGAAAAAAGAAGATTCTAGCTTTCCAAGCCACAACGTATTCAACCAACTAGGTGGCAAAGCACAAAGGGCGTCAGTAATCCTAGAGTATTGTTCTACAAACGATGGGTATGATGATATTATTCCATATTGCGAAACCATTGCATCAAATACAGAACCAGTCGAAAATGACAGCTCTCCAAAAACAAAAATTGGGTATGTTTACCTTATAAAACATGGAAACCGTAATGAGTATAAAATAGGTATGACCTATAATCCATTAAGACGAGAAGGAGAAATAAGATTAGAGTTACCGGAAAAAATTGAACCAATCCATACAATAGCAACCGACGATCCACATGGAATCGAGCAATATTGGCATAAACGATTTAAAGAAAAAAGAAAAGAAGGAGAATGGTTTGAGCTGTCCTCTGATGATGTAAAAGCTTTCAAAAAATGGAAACGCATTCACTAACACAGCCCAACAAGGCAGTTCGTCGAAATTTCGAGTAGCTTCGCTTCTCGAAATTCACGACTTTGACGTTATCCAAAAAATAATAATGCGACATCAACTAAACACTCCCAAAGAAATAATCATACTAATTATCGTATTTAGTCTGATTACCTTGGGCTTAGTTGCAGCTTTATTTAAGTTATAATATGCCACTTAACCGAAAAAAAGCCACGACGATAGTAAACCTGCTTAGTTTTGCTATAGTAGTTCTTTCATTCACTTTGCTTTGGAAGATTGGAATTCTAAAACCTCCCACTCTTACGAAGCACAAGAATGCTATTTCGTCCGTTGGAACGTTAGTTATGATTTCAGCTGTAATTACGGGTGGAGTTTTTTCATATTTGCGCTTTTTTCGTGGCAGAACTTTGGCTGCTAAAGCCGATGCTGAGCTGAAAGTTTCTGTTCACGACACAGATTGTGATTTCTATCTTCATAGTGTTTCACTGTACCTAAAGAATTTGGGATCGGTTTCAATTTGGGACCCGAAGCCTGTTGTGCAATTAATAACTCACGGTCCAGATGGATCTAATGAAAAAAGAGTGATTTCTAGCTGGTATAACCCAGAAAATATACTGAATAGAGATGGCAATGTTGTCGTTGATATTCAAGAAACAGTAATGTTCTCCTCGATCGAAAAGATTCCCAAAAACATTTGGGCGGTAACCTATTTGGCCTGCGTAGAATCCAAATGTAAGGATGATTGGAGCACATGTACAACCGTGTCTAACTCTTTAAATCAAATTGAAGGATAACAAGACGTTGGTGTGGAATTACTTCTCGCTGCGCGTTCAGTAATCCCACAACTACCACGTTATAAAGAAAATGAAAAGTTCTCGAGACAATTTCATCATTTCACTTTCAGAATCAATACTGAAAGTTGGCTTCGGAGAGTTGATTGAACGTTCCTTAAAAACATACACAGGAGCAATCATTGCAGAAATTACATCTGAAACTGGAAAAGCATTTCTAGCAAATTATACAGGACCTCTTTTGAATGTAATTCTTAAAGTATCTGACGAAAATCAAAAGAATATAAAAAAGATTATTGGAGAACCTATTATCACCGGAATTAGGGAAGCCAACGAAGCATTTAATATAACTGAAAGATCGAACAAAGATATTGGTGAAGTGAATGCAAAATTTCAACTTGCTGATGAAAAGTTGTCAGTTGCAATCACTTTTGAGAGGTTCGACAATAATCCAACCAAAGTCGCCTTTATTTACTTTATTCGTGGACTGATTGCTCACAAAAAGGGAGCAATCGACACTGCAAAATCATACTTCGATGAAGTATTAAAAGAACTTGATGATCTGAAATACGAATATGATCGTAAAATTTGTAAGCTCGATCACCGCAATATAATAAAGCACATGCCTAGAGGACATGGAGATCTTAGAAGAATTGAAAAAAGAGCCAATGAATTAGAGAGCGTAGCAAGGCTTTATGAATTCGCAGAAAGTTACTCGAAGACATCAAATATAGATTATAGCAAGGCACTGGAGAGGAATTCTGAACCGCTCCGCTCTCAGAATCCCTCAGTTTGACGTTATCAACAAATGAATGATCCGAAACAACTCCGTCTTATCTGTCGAAAACCAGTGGAAGAAGTCCTAGCGTGGCTTGATGAGAACGCTTCAAATGGTTGGCTTCGTGATAAATTCTCACAAGAGAGAATATTAAAAGTAGGTGGAGAGAAAAGTAATTACGGTTGCTTTGGATGTTCCTCAGATAAGAACAGAATTTCAGCGATTCTTTACTTACACATTGACCGAAACATACTCAGAGTTGCGAACATAGATTCAAGAGACGAAAGAATGAAAAATATAAGTATCGAAGACTACAACGTTGTATTGGATAGCTTCATTGATGACGTAGTCGGTGATTCAAACTCTCACTATCAAGTCGATAAAAAACCAAAAATGTAAAATGATAACAAGGCGGTTGGTGAAACTCGGCTAAGGCCTCGTCTCACCACCTTAACGTTAGCAAAAAAATTATCCTCCTATGGCCCTCAGAAAAACAGCAAAACAACCTGTAATCTCGACCCTCAAAGACAAACAGGAAGAGAAAAGAACTAAAAGCTTCCTAGAAGAAATTTGCCAAAGGCTACCCGAAAAGTTCCCGTTAGGAATCAACCATGATCACATTTCAAAGTCGATCGGATACATGGAGAACTTTGAAATTACCAAGATTCCAAACTACGACAATGAATGGATGATAGTGGCAGATGTATATTTAGAAGAGAAAGAGGATTTGAATGAAGCACTAGGAGGTTTCAGCTTTTCTTGGACCGAACCGTTCATGACCGTCAAAGAAAATGAGATTGGATGTATATATATTCCATATCCACACTACAACGATAATGACTTTTTAGTCAGTCTCTATGACGACGAAAAGGGCATATCGATTGGAAAATGGAAAAAGAAAGAAGCAGACCCAGTTTTAACAAGTTTGATTGTTGGTGCGTTTTACATGCTAATCACACCAGCTTGGACAAAATTCTATGATGAAACAATCGCGCCATCCATTTTGTCACTAATTGAAAAATGTAAACCCGCAGAGGAAAGAGGAATATCTTTCAATTACGGCCAAGTCATCGATCACGAGTCTCACGGAAAAGTTCATCTTCATTTCATACCCAACAAAAAGGAATCTTTAGAAGAGATTCATCCAGAATTGATTAAAAGTGGAACTCAATTGGCAGTCGATTTCTTGGAAGATGAAACTTCCGAAGTTTATCAGATAAAATTATACTATCACAGTAGTGATCTAGGCTATAGATTACACTGCGTCCAATATCAGAATGGAAACGAAAAATACCACAGCTAACAAGGCAGTCGTGTGGACTACTACCCGCTCCGCGGCTAGTAGCCGCACACTTTGACGTTATGAGTAAAAGTATAAGATGTTCAGGATGTCTGCTAGAAAGCAACCCTACCCATGGGCCGACACACGCTTATCTAGAATCATCTCCCGAGTGCTGGAGACAATATGGTGAAATACTGGCAAAAGAGTACGAAGATTCTAGATACATGAAGGTACACTCTCTTACAGTTGATTCATATGCCCTGCAACATTCCGGCAAAAAAAGCAACCAAACCATCCAGTCTGCAAACATACACCTTGCCAGCCTTTTTGCATACTTCAAACTCGGTGTACAATTGGAGAGTCTTTTACAAATCAAAAAGGAAATCACCGTTTTTAAGCATCAGTTTGATTGGTTGGTTCCTCCCGCAAATATGTCACGGATTACCGTTTCGGACGTTCTCAAATGCGAAAGTCCTGAAGAACATGCGAAAGTTGTCAATGAGTGGGCTTATTACATTTTCCAGTCCTGGAAGTCTCATCACGGAAAAGTGGCTTCATACATCAAAAAAATTCATAACAAGTCAGCTCATACAACTCCAGCCAGCGCTCCGCGCTGACCTCCGCGTATGGCCTTAACGTTAGGTGAAAAAAATATGAGTAAAGACCGAAACCTCGACCCACGAGAAATCCTGGAACAAGAAAAGGATCTTCAGGAACAAAAAAATGAAAAACTATATTAATCACTCGATACTCTTAATTGCATCTTTGTGCGTAAGTCTCAATGGATCCGCTGACATGGAACTAATTGAACCTGAACTCATTAAAGAAGATATTCGATTTTTAAAGGATCGTATAAATC
>JAKSBQ010000034.1 GCA_022361075.1 Opitutales bacterium
ATTGTTGTTAGTTACTCCGTCTCTTCATTCTCGGACAGTTGAGAATTTTAATGAAGGATGGTTTTTTAAATTAGGAGATCATGACGTGAAAGGGGTGGTCAAAGATGGCCTTCCCCATTCGGCGTTGGAAGTGAACTTACCCCATGATTGGAGTATCCTGGGAGAATACTCAGAAGAGAATCCATCTGGGATGCAGGGAGCTTTTTTACCGTGTGGTATCGGATGGTATCAAAAGAGCTTTGATTGGAGTTCTGAAATGCATGGCAAAGTCGTCTTTATCGAGTTCGACGGTGTCTATATGAACAGCGAGGTCTGGATAAACGGTCACTACTTGGGAAAAAGACCTTATGGATATATTGGGTTTTCTTACGAACTGACTGACTTTTTGTCGAAGGGGGACAATCGAATATTGGTTCGTGTTGACAATCAAAAAGTTCCGAGTGGGAGATGGTACACCGGGTCCGGGATTTATAGGAATGTGAGACTCGTTGTTAAAGACAAAATTCACATTAAGCAGTGGGGCACTTTTGTCCGTGCAACAAAAATTGAAAAGAATCAGGCTACTCTGAAGATCGATGTGGAAATTGAAAACCGATCAGGTAGTGATGAGCGAGTTTCTTTGGTAACCGAGATTTTCGATCCCAACGGTCACCGTGTCGCCGTTCTTGAAGACCCCGTTATGTTAGAGACTGATGGTGTTCTTGTGACTCAGAAAGCAAGAATTGATCATCCGATGAAATGGTCTCCGGACCAAACGAACCTTTATTTGGCAGTTTGTAACATAATGAAAAAAGGCGTCGTGCAGGATCGTTTTGAGACTACATTTGGAATTAGAAAAATAGAATTCACGACTGATAAAGGATTTTTGTTAAACGACAAACCACTGCTCATCAAAGGTGTTTGCAATCATCATGATGGAGGTCCGGTGGGGGCTGCTGTTCCTCTCGATGTGCTGAAGTATCGTTTGGAGCTTCTAAAGAAAATGGGATGCAATGCGATAAGGACTGCTCACAACCCACAATCTCCGGAATTTTATAAACTTTGCGATGAAATGGGATTTCTCGTTATGGATGAGGCTTTCGACGGATGGTGGGAACCTAAAGCAGCGTATGATTATGGTCATTATTTCGAAGAGTACTGGAGAAAAGACCTTGGAGACCTGATCAGACGCGATCGTAATCACCCTTCCGTTATCATTTGGAGTATTGGTAACGAAGTGCGTGGATTCAAAGAAGATCAGCAGAAAAAAATGGTCGAATTTGTAAAGGCTTTGGATGATACACGACCAGTGACTCAGGGTAGAGGTTACAGCGGCCGTTGGATCGATCTTGCCGGGTTTAATGGGCATGGGGAGGAAAAAGGCAAACTTGAGCGCTTTTCGAAGAAAGATCCCAGACCTGTTATCGGAACAGAAATCACTCATTCCCTGCAGACCCGTGGAGTTTACAGAACTAAAACCTGGATTAGAAGAAGAGATGCTCCTGCACCTTGGGAAATTGGCAAAGATTTCAAAGATATGGAGCATTTAGTCACCATCGTTCCGGATTTTACCGAAGAAGAGGTATTTACTGAGGAGAATGAACGATATCAGTCGGGATACGATAATGCGATTGTGCGCATTGGTGTGCGTGACGATTGGAATCGAGTGGAAAAATACCCCTGGTATTTGGGGAATTTTCGGTGGACTGGTTTCGACTACCTCGGGGAGTCGTTCGGGTGGCCGGCCCGCACCGAGAATTTTGGTATAATCGACTTAGCCGGATTTCCTAAAGATCATTATTATCTCTATCAAAGCCTATGGAGTGATGAACCAATGGTACATCTACTTCCACATTGGAACCATGAAGGCAAAGAAGGGGTGGTGATTCCGGTTGTGGTTTATACCAATTGTCCGACGGCTGAACTTTTTTTAAATGGCAAATCCCTGGGAAAACGAACGATGACTGAGGAGAGGCAGATTGTTTGGAATGTTCCCTATGAGATTGGAGAAATAAAAGCGGTTGCTTATCCGGAAGAAGGACAACCTTTGGTCAAAGCATACCAAACTGCGGGGAAGGCGGCAAAGGTGAAGTTGATGCCCAACAGAAACTCAGCATTTGCGAATGGCGTGGATGTGATACGAATCGAGGCTTCTATCACTGATGAAGAAGGAAAGATGTGTCCAAATGCTGATGATCTTGTCGCATTTGAAATCTCAGGTCCTGCAGAACTGTTGGCAGTTGAGAATGGCGACATCCTCGACACTTCACCTCATCGTGTGAACACTCGTCGCGTATTTAAGGGTAAATGCCTCTTGTTAATACAGGCAAAGAAAGAAACTGGAACAGTCAAAATAAGAGCTGTATCGAGAGGTCTTAACGCAGATGAAGTAGAGGTGAAAATCGTAGCAGAGGAAAACGAATGCATATGAACAAACAACAACTCTCAATCCAATTATTATTCGTTCTTGGAGCATGTTTATTGAGCTTTTCAGCAGTCCTGGCTGCTGAGAAGAAGCCCAATATTATTTTTATTCTGGCAGATGATTTAGGCTATGCTGATGTCGGATTCAACGGACAGCAAAAGATACGAACACCAGCCTTGGACAACATGGCAAGAGAGGGAATGGTGCTTACTCAGCACTATGCTGGCTCAACCGTGTGCATGCCATCAAGGTGTTCTTTGCTCACAGGAAAGCACATGGGACAGGCGAGTATTCGTGGCAATCCGCGTTGGACTGCCTCAGGAAAAGCTGTAGATTTCGGGCCGGAGGACATTACTGTCGCAGAAGAACTGAAACGAGTTGGATACCAAACCGCAATCATAGGGAAATGGGGGTTGGCGGAAGTCGCAGATGAAGGTATGCCGAATGTGCAGGGATTTGATTATTTCTATGGTTACCGTACTCATCGAGAGGCGCATCATTACTACTATCGCGATATCTGGGAGCAGAATCAAATTCAACCACTGGAAGGCAACGATTTTTTTACCAAACAGGGTCAGTATACCCACGATGTTTTTTGTTCAAAGGCTCTTCAATATATCTCTGACAATAAGGAGAATCCTTTCTTTCTCTACCTGGCCCTTACGATTCCACATTATGAACTCACCGTTCCGGAGATCGAGAAGAAGCCATACGAAAATTTGGGCTGGCCAAAAAGAGAAATGAAAGCGGCCCACTACCGGCATGATCCGGAAGGAAATGTGACTTATGCCGGTATGGTTTCACGAATGGATCGAGATATTGGAAGAATCCTAAGTCATTTGAAGTCCTTGGGAATTGCGGAGAATACTCTGGTCATTTTTTCCTCCGACAATGGTCCGGAATACGAAAAGAAAGATCGATTCTTCAATAGTAACGGACCTTTCAGAGGTGGGAAACGTGATCTATATGAAGGGGGTATACGGGTTCCATTTGTTGCTTGGTGGCCTGGAACCATTGAGGGGGGTGAACGACAGGATCATATCTCTGCATTTGATGATTTTTTACCTACAGTTTGTGATCTGATCGGCATTTCTCCCACCGACGAAATTACGGGGATTTCGTACCTTCCCACTTTGATTGGAGAACCTGAGAAGCAGGAAAAACGCGAATACATTTACTGGGAATTCAATGAAAGAGAGGGCCCGATTCAGGCCATTCGTAAGGGGGATTGGAAAGCTGTGAAATTCCTCAAAAAACCCATGGAATTGTATCACTTGCCTACCGACCCCGGGGAAGCTTCAAACATTGCTGGTTCTCATCCTCAGATTGTTGAAAACATGGATGCCTTATTTCGTGAGGTCCGAACGGAATCGGCTGAATTCACTCTTGTAAAGAGGAGCCCTTCCAAAAATTGATCGATACATCCAAAAATCCCATTAATGAGGAAATACTCCATATTTATCTTTTTTACCTTAATCTTGCTGAATCGTGTCGTCATGGCGTCCGAAGCTGTCGCAAACCAACCTAACATCATTGTCGTCATGGCGGATGACCTTGGTTATGCGGACATGAGCTTTAAGAGTGATAGTCCCGATGATGTTGAGACACCTGGCATCGATGCACTCCGGGAGAGAAGTGTTTTTTTTGAAAACGCCTACGCTACTTCGCCCATTTGCAGTCCATCCAGAGTGGGATTTATGACGGGCCGTTATCAGCAGCGATGGGGCAACTATTGGTATTCCGAGGGTGGACTACCGTCTGATGAAGAAACGATTGCCGAAGCCTTAAAGAAACTTGGCTACGTTACTAAAAAAATTGGTAAAGTACATACGAATGGTGGCACTGCTGAGCATCCTTTAGATCATGGATTTGATGAGTTTTTGGGTTTTGTACATCACACTCATGACTACATACGATTGAGTGAAAAAGATGCTGAGGCATATGAGAAAAAGAAAAAAGGCTCATCATCAGCTGCGACAATAGGCCCTTTGATACGAGGCCGTGATGAAATGGTTTCGTATGAAGATTCTTACACGACCGACATTTTCACGGTGGAGGCAGTTGAGTATATCTCAAGAGAACATTCAAAACCTTTTTATCTTCAAATAGAGCACAACGCTGTTCATATGCCTACCTATGTAACATTTCACAAGTATGGGCAGAAATTTGGGATAGAAAATTTGAAATGGGACAGAAACGCTGCTGAGTGGAATTTTCCATATTGGGACCCTGACAAGGAACCGTGGAATGAGTGGCACAGGGAAAAATGGGGACATCTGGGAGCTGTTGATCCGCAAGGACGTCTTCGGTATTTATCTCATTTGGCTGCTCTGGATACGAGTATTTCCAGGATTACAGAATCTCTAAAAAAGGCAGGAATCGATAAAAATACCGTTATCGTTTTTCTTTCGGATAACGGTGGAACCATCAATACCTATTCAAACAATACTCCTCTTCGCGGATATAAGTATATGTTCGGGGAAGGTGGGATACGAATCCCGATGATGATCAGTATATCGGGAAATAAAATGCCGGAAAGCATATCTGCAGTTGTGTCCGCAATGGACGTCTTTCCTACATTGGTTGAACTTGCTGGTGGGAGAGTTTCAAAGCATCTGGACGGAAAAACTCTATTGCCTTTGATTTCAGGAAAAACTGCTAGACATCATGACCAGTTATTCTGGGCGCAAGGTAAGTCAGACACCTGGGTTGCACGAAAGGGGAACTGGAAACTAACTCATCATGCAGGTTGGATTCACAAGAATTTTGCCTACGATGAAGAGGGCAATGCCGTGCGGGATGATGACTATGTTTATGCCGATGGAATATGTCTTTACGACTTGAAAAACGACGTTAGTGAAGAAGTAAATCTTGCTGATGATAGGCCTGAAATAGTTGCTGAAATAATGGATCTTTACAAGGAGTGGAGATCTCAGATGGCTCCTCCAAAGAGGCTCTAACTGAAACTCGAAAGTTGGTAATCAGGTTTCATTTGATGTGGCTCAGTATTTGTTGATTTTCGACCCACGTTTCTATCCTTCGCTAAGGCCCCAGATTGTATATTTTTTTTTGCGAACAGTGTGAATTAATTTTGGTGGGTTTGGTGTGTAAATATTAGGCCTTTCTATAAGTTAGAGGCCTTTTGTGTGTGATATTCACATGAATCTAAGTCCTGTTTTGCAACTTTTTAACTTAGAGAAAACATCACCAAAAAATGCAGAAAAGTACCCAAATAATGTAATTCTGTTTATGGCAATCCAGCCGGAACATCGCTATACTCCTAGCGACATAATTCATCACAACAATTAACTTAGAATTATCAAAATTATGAAGTACACACTTATTACAGGAGCAAGTTCCGGGATTGGTAAAGCCATGGCTTACAAATTCGCGAAGGAAAAGCATAATCTCATCATTGTCGCCCGTCGCTTGGAAGCGCTGGAGGCAATGAAAGGGGAAATCGAGTCTGAGTATGGAGTTGAAGTCAAGGTGATCGCTTCCGATCTATCGGTTGAAGCGAACGCCTACAAGCTGTATGAACAATTGGAGGGAACAGAAGTTGAGGTACTTGTGAACAATGCAGGTTTCGGAAATTTTAACAATCTGTGGGAAGTCGATATTGCTCATATGGTTAAGATGATCGAATTGAATGTGAAAACTCTTTCGATTCTCTCGATGCTATACACCCGAGATTACAAAGACAAAGAGGCCCAGTTGATCAATGTATCTTCGGTTGGGGGGTATCTGACGATGCCAACGGCAGCTACCTATGTTGCAACGAAATTTTACGTGAGTGCTTTTACGGAATCGCTGGCTCATGAACTTAAAAATGTGAACTCACCGATGAAAGCAAAGATTTTGGCTCCGGGTCCGGTTGAAACAGCGTTTATTGATGTTGCCAATGAAACGGCAAAAAATGAAATCGATGGCGCCGGATTTACTTTCCATACTGCTGAACAGATGGCCGATTTCACCTATCAATTGTATTTGTCAGATGATGTGGTTGGAATCGTGGACATGTCAGACATGTCATTTGCAACCAAACCGGCGATTTATCCATCGTTTGGAATTTAAACTATCTGAAAAGGAGTTGATTTTTGCATCAACTGAAATCAACTCCTTTGTATTTTGATAAAGGTAGAAAGCGTGATACATTTTGATAATCTAACTGAATACCACCATCATCTGAACTGGCCTGCTCCGGAACATCCTTTGATCAGTGTCATAACGTTGGAGGATGCATATGCGAATATGGAGGAAATCGAACACACGCTTTCCACTGCTTTTTATTCTATTAAGTATCGCGACATCATGGAGGGAGATTTTGGATATGGTCGTACGAAATATGATTGTTCGAACGGAAATATGATTTTCACGGCTCCCAATCAAGTTTTGCAGTTCTCCAGAGCTCCGAATCAATCCTGTGGATTGGTTTTATTGATTCATGAAGATTATTTTAATGGGACTGAATTAGCCCGGAAAATCAGTACGTATCCATTTTTTTCCTATTCGGTTAATGAAGCGCTTCATCTTTCTCCCAAAGAGCAAAAGGTGATACAATCCATTTTCAAAAATATTCACACGGAGTATTTGAATAACCAGGATGAGTTTAGTAAGGAACTGATCATTAGTCACTTGGATTCACTTCTTAAATACGCAAACCGGTTTTATAAACGCCAATTCTTGAATCGAAGGGACATGAACGTTGATCTATCCTATCGATTCCGTGCGGCGTTGATTGAGTATTTCGATAGCGATCGCCTTGAAGTCGATGGTTCGCCCAATATCGAACGGATCGCCAATCAACTCTCCGTATCGCCAAGATACCTCAGTGACGCGCTGAAATCGGAGACAGGTAAAACCGCTATTGAACATCTCCATCTTTTTTTAATCGACGAAGCCAAAAATCGGTTACTGGAACCGGGGGTAACAGTCACCGAAGTTGCCTATCAATTAGGCTTCGAATATCCCCAGTATTTTTCCCGATTGTTCAAGCGCAAACTAGGTAAAAGCCCGAAAGCGTTCATTAGCGAACACCAAAGAGCTGAATTGAACTAGATCGAGGAGAACTTTCATTAGTTTCTACTCAGTTCTTTATAGGCTTTAGGAGTCATTTTTTTGATCTGTTTGAAACGTCGATTGAAATTGGAGAGATTGTTAAATCCGTTCCTGAAAGCGATTGTAGTGATATCATCTTCGTTTACCAAAAGATCCTCGCAAACCTTACTGATTCTCAATTGGTTTAAGAACCTAAGGAAATTTTGCCCAGTTGTTTTCTTAAAATAGAGTCTAAATGACTGTGGTGACATACGGGCAATGTCGGCAACTTCTGAAACTTTTAGATCCCTGTTGTAGTTGGAATAGAGAAATTTCAGGATTTTATGAATTCTATCTTGTGAAAATCCCGAATTTTCAGCGGAAGTCGGACTCTCGGAGATTGGTGTTAAATGCTTATTGGCCTCTAATCTTTTTAAGATTTCTAAGAACAATTGAAGCCGCTCGATACCTTCTTTTGCGTGAAGCGCTTTTAATGCTGATGTGATCTCTTTTTTGGGGTCATGATCAATGATGTAGCCTCTGGCAGATGACTCCAAAAATGATCTTATGCGATTCAATTCAGGTAAATGGAAGAATGATTGTCCAAGACAATCGTCAGTAAAAACCAATGAATAGACATTAACTTTATCTGGAAGACTTTTGATTTGATTTCGGTAGTGAAAGGAATGGGGCAGATGCTTGCCAAAAAACAATAAAAGGTCGGTTTTTTTGTGATCGTTAAATGAGAATAAGTGATCTCCAACTAGAAAAGTTCCATATGCAATTTCCATGTAGAGCAGCTCATACTCTGAATGCTGATGCCATTCAACGTCATGAACAATGGAATTATTGTGAATCACCCCAAACGAATGTCTGAGTGGCTTATAGCCGTCCAAAACTACTGACCGAGCTGACCTAGATCTATTTATCTTCATGGAAGTATTAAAATATACGCATATTTTGTAAAAAAGGTGAAGTTTAATACAAAATAATATGCATAATGAGTTGGAAACCAGAAATTGATATGAACTCATTTTTTGAAGAACTTACACAAATCAACAAACGTCCATGTCCTTTTGAGTACTACACTGCAGATGAACTTTGGACTGATCATCATACTGCTGATCAGATGCTAGATTATCATTTAAATGGATCCATTGATCTTTCATCCAGAAACAGTGCTTTTATCGAATCTTCGATAAAATGGATCGCGTCAAGATTTGGGCTTAATCAGCAAAGCAAAGTAGCAGACTTTGGGTGCGGTCCGGGATTATATACAACTGCTTTGGCAGAATATGGTGCCTCAGTTACAGGAATCGATTTCTCACGCAATTCAATAGATTACGCTGAGAAAACGGCAATGGATAAGAACCTAAAGATCAAATATATCCATCAAAACTATTTGGATTTTGATACAAATCAGCAATTTGATATCATCACGATGATTATGTGTGATTTTTGTGCATTAAGCCCTGAACAGAGAGGCAAGATGTTAGGCAAGTTTCACAAACTACTTACTGCGGAGGGCCACGTATTATTGGATGTATACTCATTAAGCAGCTTTGAGAAGAAAAAGGAGGCATTTAGCTATGAGCTCAATCACCTGAACGGATTTTGGTCGTCAGATGACTATTATTGTTTCGTCAATACTTTCAAATATGAAGAAGAAAAAGTGTATCTCGACAAATACACGATTGTTGAAGAATCGAGGATGCGAAAAGTTTACAATTGGCTTCAGCATTATTCAAAGGAATCCATCATTGCCGAATTTGAAACATACGGCTTTGTCATTGATGAACTGTATTCCAATGTTGCGGGTAAACCGTTCGATTCGTCTTCAGATGAAATAGCAGTTGTAGCCCGGAAACGATAATCGGGGGAGGGTAATTCGCTTTAATATCCACGTAGAAGGAGCGGCGGCATTACAATTTTAAGTTAAAGTTGGTTAATAATGCCAAACATTACAGCGAGTTTAGTGATATTCGCCCACTTGAACCTACATTTGGACTATCCAACTATGTCTGGATCAGCTGAGGAGCTGTTGGCATGTATGGTGCTAACTAGTGCAGAGGAGATTTCTTAATCCATACAATATCATGACACACTTCTTACTATTCATCGTTTTATTTCTTATGTTTGGTCCAATAGCGATCTTGGCATTTTTGCTCTATCCTATCTTTTGGATACTCTTACTGCCGTTTCGACTGCTCGGTTTAGCTTTTGAAGGATTATTTGAACTGTTGCGAGGTATTATTCTGCTACCTGCTAGACTACTCGGTTATAGAGGTCACGATGATCGCTATTGTCGTTATTCGTAATTCTATACGACTTTAGAATCCTACAATACTTTAATCGGTTACCGCTTTGGTGAGAAAACCTCAAAAGCTGAAGGCGCATCGGATTTCAGAATGTGAAATTCTTAGGGCAGAAGTAACGGACATCGATTCACTAGAAGGCTGCTGAGAAGGAGTTGATGTGGTTATTTCGACCGTCGGTATTACGAGGCAGAAAGATGGATTTACCTACATGGACGTTGATTACCGGGAAAACGCTAATTTACTCTCGGAGGCAAAGAGAAGCGGAGTTAAGAAGTTCATTTATGTTTCTGTGCTCAATGGAGAAAAATTGAGCAATTTAAAAATTTGTGAAGCAAAAGAAATATTTGTCACAGAATTATAAAGCTCAGGCTTCGACTACTGTATCATTATGCCTGATGGATTTTTTCTGACATGGCTGAATTCGATCACATGGCAAATAAAGGAAGAGTATATCTATTCGGAGACGGTGAATTTAGAACAAATCCTATCCATGGAGATGATTTAGCAGAAGCATGTATCGATGCAATGAGGAACCCTGCCAACGAAATTGCTATTGGGGGACCAGAGACGATGACCCACAATGAGATAGCGAAACTCGCATTTCAGGAGTCAGGTAGAAAAGTGAAAATCTGTCATATCCCAGATTGGATTAGAAGAGTGATACTCTGGTCAATGAAGCGAGTATGTAACTCAAAGTCCTATGGACCTACTGAATTCTTCCTGATCGTCATGGCAATAGATATGATTGCTCCCAAAACGGGAGTAGGACTCTCCAGGAATTCTTTCGATCCCTGAAAAATCAAGGCAATAAGCAAAACAACATTAACTAATCTTTTGTTTGGTAAATCCCATAATCGGGATTTGTTCATCCCATAATTGGGTAAATGTGCGAATAAATCTGCGAGGTCGTTTTAAAATATAACGAATATAGGGCTTTGCTTAGCGAATGATCATAAAATACGCCAAATTGGCTTGTTTCGTGCGAACAGTGGTTAACTTTTAGGCATAATCGTCCACTGATATTGGATTCCGGTTCAGCGAGTAGAGACGAATTTGCCAAACATCATCAAACCAACTATTCCAGAATATGTCCGATAAAGCACTGATCCACCTAGAAGGTATCTCCAAAGTCTTCCATACTGACGAAATCGAAACGCACGCATTGATTGATATTAATCTGAACATCAATCAAGGAGAGTTTGTTTCGATTGCAGGTCCCAGTGGTGGAGGGAAATCGACATTACTTTCTATATTGGGCCTACTGGACGGCCCTTCCAGCGGTAAGTATTTTTTGAAGGACAACGAAGTGGCGAATCTCAATCTCGAAGAACGTGCTATCATTCGGAATCGGGAGATTGGATTCATTTTTCAAAGCTTCAATCTGATTGGAGATTTGACGGTGCGGGAGAACGTTGAGTTACCCTTGGCTTATCGCAACGTCAAAGGACCTGAACGCCGCAAGCGCGCGGAAGAAGCTCTTGAAAAAGTGGAGATGATCCACCGCAAGAAGCATCTACCCAGCCAGCTTTCAGGTGGTCAGCAACAGAGAGTTGCGGTTGCTAGGGCTCTTGCCGGTGATCCACAGATTCTGTTAGCCGACGAGCCAACTGGAAACCTTGATTCTAAAAACGGTGCTGCTGTGATGGATCTGTTGATTCAACTCAACAAAGAGGGTTCAACGATCTGTATGGTAACTCACGATGAGCGATATTCGCACGTGGCCCAACGCATCGTGCACTTATTTGATGGAAAAATAACCGATGAAATAAATCCGTCTACAGAATCAGTGACTCCAGTCGCGGCTGAATTAGCATAAACTGAGTAAATCTATTCAATAGTGGAAGCTAAGGTATCTGTAACTCCAAGAATAAATAAATGCGGATTCTACAACATCCGTTCGAAAGCAACTCAACATTTGAGATAGTACATGGACAATTTACTAAGAGATATCCAACTGAGCATACGCTTATTATTCAAGAATCCTGCTTTTAGCATTTTAGCATCTCTTGCTCTGGCAGTGGGCATTGGAGGGGTCGCTACTCAATCGAGTATCGTTTACAGTGTGCTTTACCGAGGACTCAAATTTGAAAATGCGGATCGAATCGTTCACATCGAACGAAGAAATCTGGTTAACGAAAACCTGGACCGGTGGCAGCGTGAGATTCCACTTCAGGACTTTAAAGTTATTCAGGAGAGACAGAAGAGCTTTGACTACATAGGCGGATATTTTGGTGGAACTGTAAATTTCACTCACAATGGTGTTCCTCACCGGGTAAATGGTGCTCGGATTTCAGGTGGTTTTTCAGATGCAATAAAAGTGAATCCCTTTTTGGGACGATCCATCAGTGCCGAAGACGACCAGCAAGGAGCTCCTGCTGTTATGTTATTAAGTTATGGTGTTTGGCAGAATCAATTTGCCGGTGATCCAGATGTAGTGGGTTCGACGATACACATTAATGGAAGAACTGGCACCGTTATTGGAGTGATGCCGCGTGATTTTAAGTTTCCGTTAAGTGAGGATGTCTGGATTCCCTTGTATCAAGCGCAAAATCCGAACCAACCTCGGCCTGAAGGTTTTAGCATTGAAGCATTTGGAGTCTTAAAAGAAGGAGTTTCAATCGATCTTGCTACGGCTGAACTTGGAACCATTCTCAGCAATTTGGAGAGAGACTTTCCTCAATACAATGAAGGGTTTACTGCAGCTGAGTTAAAGCCTTATCACAAAGAATTTATCGACGATGATACCACTGTCATTCTTTGGTCGATGTTTGTCGCAGTATTTTTGGTTCTTTTAGTAGCTTGTGCAAATGTTGCAAATATGCTGCTTGCAAGAGCAACGGTTCGACTAAAAGAACTCGCAATACGAACTTCATTAGGTGCCTCAAGAAAGCGTGTGATTAACCAGCTACTAACGGAGAGTATTGTTCTCTCCCTGGTGGGTGCGACGTTTGGAGTCATTTGGGCATTTTATAATGTTAAGGCAGTCTGGGAGCAGGCAAATGCAAACCAACAGATACCTGGGTGGATGGAATTTTCGTTGGAACCTGCGGTGTTGATTTTTGTGGTAGTTGTTACGGTCGGAAGTGGCATTATTGCTGGGATAGTTCCAGCTCTCAAGGCGACACGTTCCAACGTTGTTGAATTGCTCAAAGACGATTCTCGTACCGGTTCATCCCTTCATATTGGCGCTTTTACTAAAATTCTAGTAGCTGTGCAGATCGCTTTCTCGTGTATTTTGCTGGTGGTAGCCGGCCTTATGATGCGCGGTGTGGGCAAGATCAGTGATGCGGATTATGGTTTTGATAAGGACGCAACATTAACCGCAAGAATGGGTCTCTTTGAGGGTGATTATCCAGAACAGGCGGACCGCTGGACTTTTATGAACCATCTACTTCGGAATCTAGAAGAGCATCCCGAGATTGAAACTGCTGCTATGTCTAGCCGGTATCGTTTTGGTTGGGCTGGTGGATCGTTGATTCAGGCGGAAAACATCGACACCGATCCGGAGGAAATTCCATTTCATAACATTGAGAATGTAAGTTGGGATTACTTCAAAGCGATGGAAATTGAACCCGTAGCTGGTAGAGTTTTTGAAGAAATTGATGAAGTAAATCCTGACCAAGTGGTGGTCATTAATGAGCGTTATGCTGAACGTGTTTTCCCTAATCAAAATCCTATCGGAAAGCGTTTAACGACTCGTTCAGGTGATGAACGCGTTAGACTAACCGGCGAAGACATTCAGTGGCGCACCATTGTGGGTATTGTTCCCGATACTAGAATGCAAGGCCTGATGAATAGTGAATTTGAAGGTGGAGGGGTATTTGTGCTGATGACTGAAGAAAGAGTTGATCGATTCAATACAGTTATTTTGAAGGGAAAAGCGGAACCTAATAGTCTTATAGCTCTACTGCATAACCAGATCCGAACCCTTGATCCGAATTTGCCAATCTATGCAGTTGGAACGCCTCGCAAAATCATTGATGAGGACAACGGTCAATTCAATTTCCTGGCTCAGACATTCGCGACCTTTGGTCTGCTCTCTCTATTTTTAGGTGCTATCGGAATTTATGGAATTATGAGTTTCTCGGTCAACCAAAGGATACAGGAGTGGGGCATTCGATCTGCAATCGGAGCAAAGCCCAAGAACATTCTACGTCTCATTCTCGGACAGGGTAGCCGCCAAGCAGGATTCGGTCTGATTGCAGGACTCATTTTTGCGTATTTTGTGGCTGTCGCCATGAAGCAGAATATGCCTGGGCTCATGTTTGATGTTCCACCCGAGGATCCGTCTACTTATATTGCTGTGATACTGATTCTTGGCGCTGTTTCGCTCATATCCTGTTGGATTCCAGGAATACGTGCATCCCGCATCCATCCGATGGAAGCACTACGACATCAGTAGTTGTGTCTACAGCTTTTGTGAGTTCAGCCATTGCTTAAAAGTGGATGGGGTTGGCAGTTACGGGTGTGTTCTGACCATTGGTGCATCAATCCAGCTAACCTTTTAACCTTAGCCAATATCGCCGCTAAAAATCATGGAACAGCCTTAGCTGCTTTTCCATTTGTCCCCAATCTTTGAAGAACTTTTTTGAGCGGATGCGATTCGTTTCTGGCCAGTTCGTATCGAGTTTGTTGCAATTGTCGGTCAGGAAGTAGTGATTTGACGCGCTTTTTGAGAGGATCAGCAAAGTTTGAACAAATGGTGAGTTATGAAGTATTGACTCTCTAGAGTGTGCGAAGGGTAACACGGCTTATAAAATTGGAAGCTCTACCTTGTCTCTTCAATTTTTACAACTTTTACATATAAGCATGTTATTGCTATTTTGATACCTAGATACAGGTAAACAGGAAGGGAAAATTGTATAAAACTCATAAAAGCCAATTCTTTCCTTAGCTCATATTAAGGGATCTAAAAACCCGACGTATTACATTAATATATTTAATAAATGATGTCCATATGATGCATAATCCAATTCACTCACAAAATGTCCTCTTTAGTACAACTCTTTCAGGAGAGCGTTTGTCCTAGCTCTCCTCATTGTCGATTGATTGCCATCGAACCTTTACTCGGTCGGTTCGAACGGTTTCCACTTTGGTTTTTCGAGTCTGTCTCCGCTTAATTGCTTTTAAAGATGGTTATTTTTAACGACAGACAGAATAAGGATGCCTCTTCTTACGTAGGGTGTAACTACGATCCTGAGCCTTATTTTGATGTGGTAGGCAAGTCAGTCCTTCATGATCATTTGAAAAGTGGAGAGTTGATGGTGAAGATGGAGTATCTTGCCGACATGGCTGTGAATCTTCCGAATTTGGACGAGACGATAGATATCCTTTACTCAGGAGATCTCAATCTTGCGGAGCTCATCCAACCTCTTCTCACGCAATACAAGTTGGTTGTGGATGAGATGAAAGAAACGATTCCCGATCTGGCAGAAATGTCAGATAGGGATAAGGTTGCTGCCATCACCAACCAGTATTCTTCCTGGGGTCAGTTTTACAGTGCGATTCTAACTGAGTTTTGCCTTAACCATCATCCGATTCAGGAGTGCCTTCAGCGCATCACAAACATTCAGATGGACGTATCTCCTAGTCAGAAGGAAGAACCAGAAGAGAAAGTCAAAATAGAGGCAAAGGGCTCCTTCACGAGCTCTATCAATAATCTGTTGGTGAAGATCATTAAATCCTCTTGTGCAGAGGTGGATGACATTTACATTTACGATTCTTTCCGTTTGTTAGCCACGAATGTTGGACTCTTCACTTCAGTGTCACATGCGATCGCACACGAAGGCAAACCTGAGGATGCGAAGCAATACCTCGTCACTTCAAGATTAGATTTGAACGAGACCGTCAATACGTGGTTGCCGAACACTTTTAACGTGAAACCATTCTATCAAAGTATCTATTCGATTGATGCTTTGGTCTTCCTTTTGGCTACAGACTTTGTTTCACGAGAGATGATTGACCACTGTGACCCTGACTTGGAGCGGTGCATTCGAGTGATCAACAGCAACCCTGAGACTGGAGCTCCCTTTCAGATCATGTTTCAGAATTACTTTTTGTCTTTGGATACTCTCAAGGATGCACCGAACAGTATCGAAAGCAGATTGATCAAATACTTGACCGACCATTATGGTGGAACGTTTTCAATCTCAAGTGATGTTTGTGAAGACAAGCTCACCTACACGAATCACATATCGGAAGAGAAGGGAATCACCCACGAGCAAGGGCATTTCGTGGGTACAATTGTGAAATTCTCCACGGACTTGTATAAACCTGATCAGTCAGCCATATCCGTTTCCACCAATGCCGAGAAAATACCGACTAGCGGATGATTAGATTTTTCAGTTCTGTCCTGAATTTAAATGTGTTCACCGCCAATCTGTCTGAAAACATCACCCACGAACCGGGTACTACTGCATTCTGGCTTACAGTTGATACTCCATTCCACAATTTGGGACTTTCATCCAATCATTCGGCCTTTTAAGGCCCTCGTATCTACGAATCGATTGCGTTTTTGTCCAGATTTCTCAAATTTGCAGCAACTCGTCCTGACAGGATTTGAGCAGAGCGTGAATGGAGGCTCTGAGCTCCGCAAAAGAAACGGGCTTGAAAAGGTAGTCGTTCATTCCGGCAGCAATAGCTTTCTCTTTATCGCTTTGCATCGTATTCGCAGTGAGCCCGATAATAGGTATTTGGGCGATCGGCGAATCGAGCTTTCGGATCTGTTCAGTTGCCACAAGGCCGTTCATCACGGGCATTTGATAGTCCATTAAAACAAGATCATATTCTGCCTCAGCAAGAGCGTGCAATGCTTGTAAACCATCTGCCACACAGGTGACTTCAAACTTCATGCGATGAAGTAGCTTTTGCACAACCTTTTGGTTCACCTTGTTGTCCTCGACCACCAAAATCCTTGATCCTTCGAAGTGTCCAGTGTCTTGCGGACCCTTGGTAGATGGCACTTTTTTAGCATTTTCTGCCTGATTCACGTAAACCTCGGCCAATCTTCCGATGAGTGACTGTTGACGGATCGGTGTGGTGAGAACTCCTTCTATCGTTTTTCCTATCTGCTTTCGCCAGTTGGAGTCCTCCCCCCATCGGCACATCGCGAGTACTTTGGGTCTCCAACCCTCGATTCCTTCGTTGATTTTTTTTGCTAACAGGGCACCGGATTTGTCTTTTAGCTCACTGTCCACAATGACAATTTCTGCTCTGACGAGGAACCCTTTGTTGTATTGTTTGGCCGCCTCAAACTCCTTGCATCCCATTTCCTCGATCTTGCGGCAACCCCACTCTTGTAAATGAGATCCCAACGTACGCCTGCGGCGGATTTTGTCGTCGACGATTAAAAATCTGACATCAAACAACTCTTTCGGCATTTGGAAGCTCATCTTGCTTCCTTTGCTTTGCTTGGAAAGCGGAAGTTCAAACCAGAAAGTCGACCCGATCCCAGGTGTGCTACGGAAGAAAATTTCGCCAGACATCGCTTCCGTCAGGTTTTTCGCGATGACCAATCCGAGCCCTGTGCCACCGTATTTTCGTGTGGTAGATCCGTCTGCCTGGGAGAATGGTTTGAACAGACTGTTTTGCTTGTCGGTTGGAATCCCAATACCTGTGTCGTTCACGGCAAACTTGACAACCAGGTCTTCCTTTTCTCTCGCAACCAATTCGATTTTGATGGTGACCTCACCCCTTTCCGTAAAACGGATTGCGTTGTTGGTCATGTTGAGGAGGATTTGTTTGATTCGGAAGGAGTCTCCAATCAGTAGTGTGGGAACATTCACGTCTACGTCAGCGTTCAATTCTAGTCCTTTTTCAACTGCCTTACCCGACAAGGTCGCGACTACTTCGTCGATCAGCTTCAGGAGATCAAAGTCGTGATAGTCGAGGGCTACAGCACCTGCTTCAAGCTTCGAGAAATCCAGAATGTCATTTACGATACCCAGCAAAGTGTCAGCAGCGCTCAAACCAGTGTCTACAAAATCGCGTTGTTCCTCGTTCAGATCGGTAGATCTGAGAAGTTGGTTCATTCCAATGATCCCATTTAGGGGCGTGCGGATCTCGTGACTCATGTTTGCAAGGAATTCACCTTTTGCCTTGGAATGTGACTCTGCTTCTTTGCGCGCTAATTCAGCATCGTTGAGAATGTTCATCATCGACCGGCGCATTTGGTTTTGTTGACCAAGACGAAGCCTGAGGCTCTCCAAATGGCTCTCAAGGCACGCTTTTTCGAGGCGAGTTTCGTCTAATTTGGTCTGAAGTTGTTCAAGTTGCTCCAATTGGCTCCGATGCGATTCTTTGAGCAGGTCAACTTGGGTGGATTGCATTTCTAATAGCGAAGCGAGAGACTTGATCAAAGTCCCCTTCCTTATGAATAAAGCGATTCCTATGAATGTCAGCGTGAGCCAAACCGTAATGATGATTGGTGGGAGCATGATCACTTGGTTAACTGGCTTTTCTCGTGGATTCCTTGTTGAAGACGTAAGGTGGATCTTTACCAAGTTCGATGGAAAGGTGATTGATGTGCTCCTTGAGTTCCAACATCCGAAGTTCCCGGTTCACGGCGATCTCGTTAAATGCTTCGATCTCTTCCACTTTGTTTTGGAGTTCATCGCGCGCTTTCTCGGCGTTTTCCTTCGCAATAGTCATATTTTTGCGATGTTCCTCGCGTTGAGAAATATTTCTGATCTTCAGAGTCAGCACTGTCCTCTTACCAATTTGGCGGGCGCTGGATTCGATCTCGATTGGAAAGCTATCTCCCTCCAGAGGTAACCCATGTAGTTCGCGATCCCCAAATACGTGTCCGGCGTTAGCGACCATCTCTTTTACAAAGTCAGGACCACTGCCTTTCACGATACTGCTGATTGAACGTTTTAGAAAATCTTTTTCCCTTATTCCAAACATCCTTTCCGCTCCGGGATTGACACTCAGGATCCTGCCGTTGTCGGCGATGCTGATGACTCCATCCTCAGTGTCCCGAATGATCATTTCATTTCGAGCTACCGTAATTTGTAGACTTTCCAGAATCTCGTTGTATTTGGAAGCGATCTGCCCGACCTCGGTAAACGGCTCCACTCTTACCCGACGGTTCAGGTCTGAAGAACTCGCTTGTTCAGCCATGTCCAACAAAAGGTCCAGATATTCAGTTGTAGCATTATGCTCTGCAACATTGAGCCCTATTGTTTCTTCGTGTTCGTTGACACGGAATGACCTTATTTTTTCCATCACATACATGAAGATTACGGTCGGTATGACAGAGATGGCCATGCACGTGACTATTCCCAGGAGTTGAATTTGAAATTGTTCGATCCGGGTTACACCTTCGGCGAAAGCACCTGAGTCTCCGAAAATCGCGACGGCGATTGTTCCCCATATGCCAGCACCAGCGTGTACTGGGAACGCACCGACTACGTCGTCGATTCTACGATTTTCAAGGAATTTTTCCAAAAGAAGAACGATCACACCTGCGATACCTCCTATTAAGAGTGCCTGCCAGCCGCTGATCAGGTGGCAATTGGCTGTCACAGCTACCAGGCCCGCGATCAATCCATTGATGGGGTGTTTGGGGTTCGGATATCGTTTCCAAACCCATCCAGCAAGCAACATTACGCAACTCCCGGCGATGCCTCCTAAAATCGTGTTTCCTACGATACCGGGAACGGATTCGTCCAGAACCAATGTGCTGCCCCCATTGAAACCTATCCACCCGAAGAAAAGCAGCAGACCACCAAGCATTGCCAGCGGCAGTGTTTGCCCCTGAATTTCCCTCGGGCTTCCGTCTTTTAAAAACCTTCCTTTCCGGGCACCGATAAAAATCACGGCAACGAGCGCGACCCAGCCCCCCACACTGTGAACTACCGTTGAACCTGCAAAATCGATGAATCCAAGATTTGCGAGCCATCCACTACCTTCCGAAAATACACCTCCCCATGCCCAATGTCCAAAAATGGGATAGATGAAAAGCGAAACCAGAAGGGTGATCGCGAGGTAGCCCACAAACGACATCCGCTCCGCGACAGCCCCTGAAACGATGGTGACTGCTGTCCCACAGAACATCGCCTGAAAAACGAAAAACGAAGACAGCCAGGGTTGTCCGGTGGAAATGTCTGCAAAGAAAAGGCTGGTTCCAAAAATACCGCGGAAAGATTCTCCAAACATGAGCGCAAATCCGACGATCCAAAAGATGGCGACGGACAGCGCGAAGTCGGTTACGTTTTTGACTGCGACGTTGATACTATTCTTTGTGCGGGTAAAGCCGCTCTCCAGGCAGAGAAATCCTGCCTGCATGATAAAGACTAAACCTGCGCAAAGGAGAATCCAAACGGTGTCGATAGGATTGAAGTTACTATCCATTCAAATTCAGGATTCGGATAATTGCTTAAATAACTTTAGCAAAAGTCCGTGATAATTCGCAGGATGTACGACTTTTCTACAATTTGACCTGGATATGGCTAAAATTGGTCAAAATTAGATATTTGATCGGAGTTTGGTTATCCTTCTATTCAATAAAATATGAAAAAGTATTAGCGTGTTCCCACAAAAGAGACGCCCAATCGAAGCGATCTCGATTGGGCGCGGGTGATTATTATGATTTGGTGATATGAGATTACTCGAAAAGATCTCTGTAAGTTTCCCACATATTGCGTTCGAAATCTCCTGAAAACACTGAGTCTGTTTCGGTCGCGATGTAGCGATCCATGTAGTCAAAAACAGCATCATGGTTCCAAGTGCCTTTGACGCCCATGATCAGAGCAGACAAGACATGTCCACTCCAGGAGATTGCAGTGCTTCTTTGACGATAGGGCGTGGGCCACTCTTTATTATCTCTGTAGGGCGCGGTGGAGTGGGAAATACCCCATTCCGGCATGCCAATATCAGATGTTTCATAGGGTTCAGGATTGGCGGCACTGGAGTGAGGTGCCCACTGCGGACCGTTGGTTCGATCGACGTCTTGTTGCGTGACGTAAAACGTTTGGTCCAACTCACCAAAATGAACGTAGTCGGGTGGTGGGTTGCCCGGACCGTATTCCCCGCTGTAAAGGTAGTCTCCACTTTGCTCAGCGGCACCGGACATCGTTCCGTCGTTTAGCATCAGGCCAGCGAACAGAATCGGCCATAACCTGCCGCTCATGTGACCTCCGTTGCCTACCCAGTGGTCCTGACCCCCATTCACCAGCACCCCGTGAAAATCGATTCCCTTCTGAACGAGACTGATTAGGATCTCTTCTTTTTCGGAATTGGAGAGGTCGGTTTGCAACAACAGGGATGCTCGCCCAAGTTCGATGGCAATTTCTCTTCCGTAGTCAGGCATGTTGTCTGCTGGGTGGATGTATCTACCGACCCAATTGGGGACGTGGTCGATCCATGGTCTCGCGATACTACGGGCGACCTCCGACACGCTGGGCGTGTTACTCACCTGCGGCAATGTTCCCAGTAGTGAATAAGCCAACTGGTTTACATTGAATCGGATCGTTTTATCGGTGCCGGAGTAAGGTGGCCTGAAGGCTCCCTCCGGCGGCCGAGCACCCAGCACGGTTAAAATAGCGGCTGATTCGAGTTGAGGTCTGTGGCCGTGCTCAACACTTATTGTCGAAACCAGAGAATTTCCGGGATCGATTGTGAGCGGGTTTTCTTCGCTCACATTTAGTGCAACATTGAGGCTGGAGTCATAGTGCGTTCCGTAAATTCGGCCATTTCCCGGGTGCCATGCATATGCCTCGCTGTCATATCCCTGCGTATATCCATCTCCCGGATCAGGATTAATCATCGAACCATGCATCGTGCGTGGGCCGGACCAAGGGTGTGTCCCTTCAATTGTTGTCCAGGTTCCGTTTTCTTCCACGGACACTGGTGAAATCGATACGATCTCTACAGGTCCGACCACCCAGTGGTCTCCGTTTGCGAATTGTCCATGTTGGACCTCCTCGGAAAAAGTCCACGTGATACCGTGTTGGCTCAGAGCAAAATCTTCTGGTTCAGGGTCATCATCGATCGGATCTTCGTTGTCGACGTCAGCTAATTCCCTAATTTCGGATTCCTGCAAGGCGCGATTGTAGTATCTGAATTCATCGAGACGGGCGTTGAGGTAATCCTTGTCCTTGGAGCGGCCGATTTCGATGGATTGATCATCCTTCAGTGTAAGATCACCCGGAACTTCATCCGTTGCTTGTGGTTCACCGTTGATGTAGATAGACTGGGTATTATTTCCGTAGGTGAGCGCGATGTGATACCAGATGTCAGTACCGAGTTTCTGATTTGCACTGAGGTAATGAGTTCGGTCAGTACGGATGCAGGTTCGGATTTGATTAAACTGTAAATCGATCCAAAACGGATAAACATAAGTCCCCTTCTTGACGATGGTCTGGCTGTTTGAGTAAACGGAGCCACCACCGGGTTTGATCCAAAATGCGATGGTAAACTCATCTACTTCGTCGAGTCCGAGTTGTTCATCCCCGAGGCTTATGTAATCGTCTGACCCGTCAAACTGTACTGCCTGTCTCAAGTAACCGGAAGCCCATTGCGTGTGGTTATGAAGTTGAGCGTCATGGTTACCCAAAGCGTCGTGAGCGATAGTTCCAGAACCTTCATCGAAGGGGAGATGTAAAACCAAGCCGTCGTTGATACTCCGGGCTTCAAGTTCAAGATCGTTATTCTCCGTTTCCGGAGATGCCATTAATCCGCTAATGGAAATGACAGATAGATGGAGTGAAAACACCTTCATCAAAACACGAATGATGGAGGTTGGTGTAGGTATTTGGTATGACATTATGATATTCGGTATTCCCAACGGCATACTCTGGAGGCATCGGGTTGGGAAGTAATAGTATGAATCAGCTCACACAGAAGAGTGTGATGTGCAGAGGACTATAAAACACTTAGGCCCAGAATACATGACCTCCTGCTTCGTTTAAAAAATCCTTTACGAAATCAAAGGTTTTTTAAGCATAATTTACCTCATCAGTTCCTGAATTGATGTTGAGAGCCATCCTCGAATCCGACGAATACCTAAACAGTGAAGGGGTGTTCCAGGAACAGGTGTATTCATTGGCATCAGACTAACCCCACCTCTCTTAAATGAAAAATCACGCTTTCTCGATTTTCTGGTTACTTGTTTTCAGTAGCCAGATATGTGCTGCATCCTTTGATTACTTTGATCAAAAACCTCCTGGGAAGGAGCTTAAGCTTTTTGGTCCAGGCATCGTCTCTCTTGAGGGTTTACCCGAAAAATCACTAACAATTTCTCCCTCAGGCGACGAATTGTTTTTCAAGTGCAGTCCACCCTGGCCGAAAAGTAAGATTCTGCATCTTAAAAAGGAGAATGGCAAATGGGGAAAGGCAGAGACTGCGTTTTTCTGCGAGGAATTCAATGCGACTGAACCCGCCTTTTCTCCAGATGGTAGATTTCTCTATTTTTCAGCAAACATTGGCCGGGAAAACGAAGAGGATTACTGTCTGTTCCGAATCGAAAAGACTTCTGAAGGTTGGTCTGAACCTGAAGTCATCGGTGACGATCCGGATCCGAATGTTTTTGAGTTTCATCCAACGGTTTGTCGCGATGGAACTGTGATTTATTGCCGGTGGGATCACACCGCTCAAAAAGGCGGCCTTTGGTTTTTTAAGGCGGGCCAAGGTTCGATCAGCGACCCTGTGATGATGGATCTCCCTGGTTTCAACGATGAGAACAATACCGATCCCTTTGTTGATCCTGAAGGCCGTTTTTTGGTATTTGAATCGCGAAAACCTGGTGGGTATGGAAAGGCAGATCTCTATGTGTCACATCGGGACGAAGCAGGAAACTGGAAAAGGCCGGTGAACCTCGGGCCAAGCTTCAATTCGGCTAGAAACGAACAATCTTTCGATCTGTCACCTGACTGTAAATACATGTTTTTCTACAAAAAGAAGGAGATCTACTGGAGAGAGTTTTCCAAGTTTGAGTCGCTGACGGATACTGTTTTCGTCGACGGCGTGGAGGGTTCTGATAGCGGGTCTGGAAGCTTGGTGTCCCCCTTCAAGACACTTGAGAGAGCAATGAACGTCGTCAGAAGTGATAAAAACGATGTTCTCCGGGTTAAAGTAGCGCCAGGCATTCACGTTTTAGACGATGCACTCCGAGTTGAAACAGAAAAACCACTAGGTGATCGGAGAGTGGTGCTAGAGTCGTTGATTAATCCGGATGATGCAAATTGGACATTGGATCAAATGCCGGTGATTTTGTCGGTCGCTACCCAAAATCTACCCAAGAAGAACAGGGCTGTTGGATTTCTCATCGAGTCCGAGAACGTCACCATCCGGGGGTTACGCTTCAGCGGATACGCTTATCCGAACCGGATCTATTTTCCCGTTGCAAAGTGGAATCGAGAAGTCAGCGATCTCGTAGTCGAGCAGTGCATGTTTACGGCTGAACGGAATTCATCGTCGATCCAGGTAGGCGTACTCGCGCATGGTGATAAAGTGAAGGTAGATCATTGCGTGTTTTATGGTGCAAATAACACCGTTGTATTTTTCAAACCTGAGAAGGACGACGTCGATGGGTTGAAAGAGGGCAATCAGTTTTCCAATTCGATTATTTATGGTGCTTCTGAGTCTGGTGTTTGGACGGGTTGGCCTGATAAAGATTTGCTTTTTGAAAACAATGTGGTCTCGAACTGTGAGCGGTTTTGGGTCAAAAATCATGACAATCCCACAGAATATGTCGTAAGGGGGAGTGTTATCGTTGATAATAAAGTGCATTTGGCGGAGTCAGGACCCAATGGGTATGTTGAGATATTTGGGGGGCTGATTGAAGAGCAGGTTCAGAAAGACGGCGAAGTGGAATTGAGACTAATCGACAATATTTTCAAACCAGTGCCGAGAGATTTTCTTCATCTTACACCAGAATCAGCTGGGCATGCCTCGGGATCCGGTTTATTTAGGGATTAGTTTTGCATGCACTCTCGATGAACTACTGGCTCAAAATCCCACTCTGTTGCTTTCTTATCATTTCTTTTGTTGGTCGATGCATCGCCCAGAAGGTTCGTGTACCGCTCGATGAGGAGCACTGGGTGCTGCGGGGAGACGCTGAATTCGTTGAATTCGATGGTAGAAACGCTCTTTCCGGCAGCGCTGTTCTTAAAGATGTCGAGATCGCGAATGGGATCATCGAGTTTGATCTTTATTCAACTGGAGCCAGGAATTTCGGGGGGTTGATGTTTCGTCTACAGTCCAGTGAGGAATACGAATGGTGCTGGATTCGAACGCACAAGGCCAACGGCTTTGTCCAGGACGGAGTCCAATACGCACCTGTTTTCAACGGGACGGCTTGTTGGCAGCTGAATGGTGACCGTAACGGTATTGCTCCTGTCAGATTACCTGAAAACGAATGGGTTCGTGTAAAAGTGGTGCTTCGGGGAGAGATTGCTGAGCTTTTTGTTGGTGCTTCAGAGGCCCCGGTTTTAGTGATGGATCATCTACAGCTGGGAGTGAAAAGGGGAAAACTCGGGTTGCGCGCGAATCGTCAGAACAGCGTCTATTTCTCGAATTTTGTTTACGAAGAAATCAGTGAAGACTTTCTCACAACCGAGAAACCTGTGCTGGAAAAAGGAACTCTTGCCGATTGGAAAATATCCAAGTCTTTTAAGGTAGAGGACTTTTCGGAACTGGAGGAATATCCAGCTCTTCGCATTGAGGCTGAGACGGATTGGACAGATGGGGAGGTCGAAAGGAACGGTTTGCTGAATATTTCGAAGATTAGAAAGCATCAAGGCAGAGATCCGTCCTGTGTGATCCTCAAAACCACCCTGAGCTCGCCAGAGGTGAAGCGGGTCAAACTGAACTTCGGTTACAGTGATGCTGCTGGTATTTTTCTAAATGGAAAACCTTTGTTCTGGGGCAATAACGCTTACAGAGGAAGGAACATGGCGGATTCCCTATGGATCAGTTACAACGATGCGATTTTTTTGGATTTGAATGCGGGTGAAAACGAGCTGGTGGTCATGGTTGCCGAAGTATTTGGCGGTTGGGGATTTCAAGCAAGGCTCAACAGTCCATCACCGGTTTGGAATGTCTTTAATCGGTGACTCTTGAAATTCTCCAGGAAAGAATCCATTTGGTAGAGTTTTACTAATGTTGCCCTACACGCTTTTCCAATTTTTCTATACTCTAACTACCTTCACCGCGGGTGGGTTGGTGATTGCTGCTTTTAGTAAAAGAAAAGACTGAGGAGTCGTTCACAGCCCTCTTTGTCGTTTTCTTCAGGAATCGGTTTAGCTTCCCATTGGTGTTGTCTGCGCTATCGGATCGTGTTGTCCGGGAACCCAAATTGCGAGAGCGTTTGCAATTTTGATCTCTTCGGAGTTGGAAAATGCGACATCCCAGTCATCGTCATTGTCAATGATGATAGCATCGCCTGAACGTGAACTAAATCCTCGCATGACGATACCATTTGCACCGAGGACTGCAGCTTGTTCTTTGAGACGCTGTATCGTCACATCCATCTTTGCCTGATCAGAGAAAGTCCAAGCATCTTCACTGCTTGCCTCAACCAATGCGATCTCTTCGCATGAATCCGGTTGGGTGGCGTAGACCTTGACATAAATGGGGTCGATAGGATTTCTTGCTTGGCCTACCATTACGTAAGATGAGTTGGTAACGCAGCCTGTGAGTATTGCAGCAAATGCTGCCAAAATGATCGTTGGTTTTTTCATGGTGATTTCCTCTTGATTGATCGTGTGGGAGAATTCTAAAGGGCTATTGTTACCTGGGGGTTACGATTGTGTTCCGTTTCAGTGCAAATTAAAAAAATCACAATTTTACAAAAAAAGATTGAAGTTTTTAAAAAAATGAACGTTGTTCATAGTTATATGAACGGAGGGAAAATCCCATTAAGAGAACAAAAAAGGCAAAATCTGGTGGATACAGCCACGGAATTGCTGGAGGAGTATCGTTATCATGAAATCACCCTTGATGTCATTGCGAAGAGGGTAGGTGGTACCAAATCCAATCTATATCATTACTTTAAATCTAAAGAAGAGCTCTACCTTGAGGTTTACCTTCAGCAAGAAGCTCGTTCTGTGGAAATCATTGAGCAAAAACTCTCCAAATGGATGAACACCAATAACTATGAAGCTGTTGTGGAAACTATAGCTCATGTAATGGCTACCAACAAAGTGATGAATGCATTGGCGGCACTTCTGGGAACAACTCTGACACAGAATATTTCGGATCAAATGGCAAAAAATTGTGAGAATCAGACGAATAATTCCGTGCTTAGAGTATCGAAATCCATATTATCCGCTCTTCCTGTTCTTACGTTTTTTGAAGTTGAAGAGTTTATTGTCTACACGATAGCACTTTATAATGGCCTTTGGGCTGAAGTAATTGCAAGTGAGCGATACAAACAAATTTTCAAAGAGATGAAAGGTTCTCTTTCAGATGAAACATTTTGTGAGCAGTTACAAGGCGGTATGTTATTGATGATGAAAGGGCTTTTTGAAGGGAAGAACATTTAAATTTTTTTTAATCTTAAAATGAACTTTGTTCACAAAAAAATGAAAATTATAAAGACTTACGTGAATATGAGTCGTGTTGCAGTTGTTTCTCTACTTCTGCTTGTAGCGGTTGGTGCAGATGCGACTTCAGTGAAGATGCGTCCGGTACCCACTGTGACTGCGAAGTTGGCATCTGCTGTTGAGAATCGCTATTTCCCTGGGCAAGTGCGGGCTTCGAAACGAGTTGAGCTGGCATTCAATGTCTCTGGTCAGCTCCAGACGCTAAATGCCTGGGAAGGTACTGATGTGCAAAAGGGCGACTTGCTTGCACAATTGGATCAGCGGGACTTTCAATACGCTTTGGATGCGGCCAAAGCGGATTTTCAAAACGCGAAGCTCACTTATGATCGGAAGCTAAAGCTCTATAACGATGAAGTGATCTCCAAAGCGGAGATCGATCAGGCGGAGTCTGTGTTTCTGGCATCCCGTGCGCGAATGGACAAAGCGAGGAAGGACTTTGAAGACACATCACTCTATGCACCGTTTGACGCATTGGTTTCCAGAAGACTAATTGAAAACTTTGAGCAGGTTGTCGCAAAGAAGACGGTTCTATCTCTACAGGATGTGAGTGAAGTTGAGATCGTGCTGAAAGTTCCTGAGAGGTTGATGGCAACGGGAAACAGGGAAGACATTCGGTCCATCAAGGTGAAATTCGATGCAGATCATGATGTATGGTACGACGCGGCATTGAGTGAATATGCCTCGCAGGCGAATCCGATCACCAAAACCTATGATGCAGTGGTCAAGCTTCCATCTCCGGATGGTCTTAACACCTTTTCGGGCATGACCGCTAGCGTTCGCGTGGATTTTGTCTCTGACGAAAAAGTTGGTGGGATTCGGCTTCCTCTAGAAGCGATTTTCGTAGGTGCGGACTATCAGTCTTACGTGTGGGTGATTCCCGCATTGGGAGGTCCCCCGGTTAAAACCGAGGTTGTGACTAGTGGAGTAAGTGAAGGGCAAATCGTTGTTCTGGAAGGCTTGCAAGAGGGGGATCTTATCGCAATCGCGGGTATCCATACCCTGCACAAGGGCATGCAGGTTCGTCCGGCTAATCCGGAAGCGGAAGGACTTGAACAATGAAATTGGCAGAATATTCTATCAAGAATCGCGCGGTCCTTTGGACATTGATTTTGCTAATCGCGATGGCAGGAATGTCTGCCTACAACCAGCTCGGTAGGCTGGAAGATCCGGAGTTTACGATCAAAGAAGCTGTGATCACCACGGTTTATCCAGGTGCAACCGCTGAGGAAGTCGAGGAAGAAGTGACTGAGCCCTTAGAGACCGCGCTTCAACAACTCAAGCAGCTTCACGAAATCCGGTCCATCTCCCGTCCGGGATTGTCCATCATCAGAGCAGAGATGGAGGATCATTATGACAAGGAAACTCTTCCTCAGGTATGGGATGAGATGCGACGCAAGATTGGTGCAGCAAAGGCAGAACTTCCACCCGGAGTGATGGAACCCATCGTCAATGACGATTTTGGAGATGTTTACGGTATCTTTTTTGCCCTGACCGGAGACGGGTACAGCCAACACGATCTGAAGGAGTTGGCTGAAGATATTCGGTTGGAACTCATGCTTTGTGAGGAAGTGGGACGAATCGGTTTTTGGGGTATCCAGCAGGAAGTAGTTTGGGTAAAAATGGATCAACAAAAGATGAGCACCCTGGGAATTTCTCCAATGGTGATCTTGAATACGATCCAACAGCAAAGCTCTGTAGTTTCAGCAGGGATGAATCGGATTGGATCTTTGGAAGTGCGTTTTGAAGTGACCGGAGACTTTGACGAAGTGCGGGCGATGGAGGAACTCCTGATCACAGGGCGTGATACCGGCGAGCGTATTCGGATAGGAGACGTGGTAACGATCGAGAGAGGTTATCTCGAACCACCGACCAACATCATGTACCACAATGGCAAGCCAGCCATTGGTATCGGTATCTCCACTGTCCTGGGCGGAAATGTGGTGACGATGGGTGACTCTGTGAGCGTGAAGCTCGACGAGTTGGGCAATCGACTGCCGGTTGGAGTTGAACTGGAGAAAATTGCCTATCAATCGGAGACTGTCACGAAGGCGGTAAATGGTTTTGTGCTCAACCTGTTTGCGGCTGTTTTGATTGTTTTGGTCCTGTTGGTGATTTTTATGGGTGTCCGTGAAGGGCTTATTATCGGTGTGGTGCTCCTGCTCACTATTTTAGCGACTTTCTTCTTCATGCAGATGAATGATGTGTTGCTGCAGCGAATATCGCTCGGAGCCCTCATCATCGCTTTGGGGATGCTTGTGGATAATGCGATCGTGGTCACCGAGGGCATTATGATCAAAGTGCAGTTTGGCAAGAGCAAGGAACAGGCTGCGATGGAAACCGTTAAGGAGACGAAATGGCCACTGCTTGGTGCAACGATCATCGCGATTCTAGCCTTCGCTTCCATTTCTCTCTCCAATGACGATACTGGTGAGTTTCTGAAGAGTTTGTTTCAGGTTATCGGAATGTCGCTGGGGCTAAGCTGGGTGCTTGCTGTGACTGTAACTCCGTTTCTTTGTGTTTTGTTTCTCAAAAACGAGAAGGTTGAATCGAAAAGTGATCCGTATAATTCGAAAATCTATCGTGCCTACAAAAAGCTGCTAAAGTTCTGTTTGACTCATCGATGGATAGTGATGGGAGGAGTGATGGGTGTGTTGTTTCTCGCCTTCTGGGGATTTGGGTTCGTGAAGCAAAATTTCTTTCCTGATGCGTCGCGACCGCAGTTTGCCATGTCGTTTTATCTACCCGAGGGTACACACATCCGTCAGACCGAGGAATCAACACTTGGGATACAGGATTATGTGAAGGAACTCGATGGAGTGACCGATATCAGCACGTTCGTCGGTGGAGGCGCTATGCGATTCATGCTGACTTATGCTCCGGAGATGCCGAAGTCGAATTATGGGATGCTCCTCGTAAGCGTTGAGGACTACAGAGAAATTCCTGAGATCATCGATCAAACCCGAGTTTACCTGAACGACAATTATCCTGATTTGGTTCATGATCTTCAGCCCTTTAAGATTGGTGAGGGTGGGGCTGCGATTGAAGCTCGTATCGTTGGTCCGGAGAAGGAAATACTCTATGATTTGGCTGATCAATTCATGCGTGTGATGCGGGAAACACCGAATCTGGAGAGCGTTCGCTCCAACTGGGGGAGCAGAGTGAACGTCTTGAGTTTTGAATTATCGGAAGCGCGTTCCCGCGAAACAGGAGTGACCCGACCGGATGTAGCAAATTCCATTGCCATGAACAACATGGGTGTTCGTGGCGGTGTGTTCAGAGATGGAAACGATCTACTCCCGATTATGCTTAAGGTTGAGGAGGCAGGTCGAAGTGACGTCGAACGACTGAATGATCTTCAGGTGTGGTCTTCGGTATTCCAGAGTTTTTTGCCGATCGAGCAGGTGGTGGATGAGATTTCAACGGAGTGGAGATCTCCAGTCATTCATCGATTCGATCGAAAACGGACGGTTACCGTTTCCGGTAAACAAATTGAAGGTACTACAGCGAGTTTATTTGCACAAGTCCGTCCCCAGTTGGAGGCAATCGAATTACCCGATGGGTATCGTTTGGAATGGGGTGGAGAGTATGAGAGCTCAACTGAGGCGAATCAGAAGCTGGGGGCTAATGTCCCAGCTGCTTTTTTGATGATGCTCCTGATTTCGATCATATTGTTTAACTCTTTCAGGCATCCAATCATCATCTTCACAGGGTTACCGCTGGCGATCATTGGAGTGACGGCCGGACTCCTTGTGACGGGTCAACCTTTTGGTTTCATGGCAACTTTGGGTTTTCTGAGTTTGTCGGGAATGTTGATCAAAAACGAGATTGTCTTGCTTGAGCAGATCAACATCGAACTGGGTCTTGGGAAAACAAAATTTGAGGCTGTGGTTGATGCAGCGGTCAGTCGTGTGCGACCCGTAACAATGGCGGCGATGACCACAGTGCTGGGCATGATCCCACTGCTTTGGGATCCATTTTTTGCTGCGATGGCGGTGACTATTATGGCGGGCCTCACTTTCGCCACAGCTCTGACTTTGATCGTTGTTCCTCTGCTGTATGCAATCTTCTTTAACGTGAAAAAACAGAAGGCCTGAGCCCTGGGGAGTTTTTTGAAAATGAATAAATCTTATAAGATTAACAAAGTACTCGCATGGATCTTGTTTTTTGGCGGAACTGCATGGGCAAACGCGTCAGACGAGACGTTGAGTTTCGAGATTCCTCAGGGAAATCTAAGCATCGAAAGAGCCTTTCAGGTGGCCTTGGAGAACAATCCTTCCATCAATGAAGTCGAAGAGCGGGTTGCGGGAGCTGAAGCGACGATTAAGCGAGCAAAGTCCTACCTATTTCCGGTGATTGATGTGAGTGCTGGCTACAACCACCGGCATGCGACGGCTCACCCGGACTGGGCAACTGAGATGCGTGGAAGCGCAGATTTCAACGACATCGCTGCGGGATTAAATATGCGGTGGCGATTGTTCGATGGTTTGCAAGACATCCATTACATCCGGGCGGCTCGAAAGAGTTTGGAAAGTGCCAGATACATCCATCAAGATGCGCAGCGAATTCTACTGGAGCAAGTTAGTGCTGCGTTTATTCAGTCTGAGATGGCGAAGGAACAGATGCGGATTGCCAAGAGTGATTATGAGTTTAACCGCAAACTGGAATCCGATGCAAAGGTGCGGTTCGAAGTTGGCGAATTGCCCGAGGCCGATGTGCTTAACTTTTCGTTGGCGTTGGTGGTCGCGGAGTCTAACTTCCTGAATGCAAAGAGAGATTTTGACTCAGCCTGTTCAATCATCGCTTTGCTCCTGGGATTGGAATCTGCCGAACTACCTGTAAATGACTACCCACTGATCAAGACTGATGATTACTCGAAAGAGATCGGTAAATATGGGGGCTTATTTGCTTTGGCTATGGCAAATCGGCCCGACGTGCAGGCGAGTTTAGCTGCAATAGCAGTCTACGAACATCAGGTAGACGCGATCAAAGGAAGCTTTCTCCCAAAAGTGGAACTGGTTTCGGGGATCAACTACACGAAAACCAATGACATGGGTACTACCAACCAAGATGAGAACAGTAGTTATGCAGGATTACAGGCGAACTGGAACGTATTTTCCGGAGGTCGGCGAAAGGCTCAGGTAGCTGAGATGATGACGGAGAAAAATGTGCAGCTCCATCGGTATCATCAACTTACGGACGCCGTGGCATCTGAGATAAGACAGGATCTCGTGAATCTCCGAACTTCAGATGAAATCATGCGCCGTCAAATCAAAGCGGAAGAGTATTCCAGAAAAATACGAGATTTCGTAGAGCAGGCATATCAAGGAGGTGAGGTGAGCGTGACCCGCCTGAATGAGGCTCAAACCAACTGGAATCGGGCTGCGAGTAGTCTCGCCGTTTCTAAACTTCAGGTCTTGCTCAACCAGTTTGCATTGGAATCTACGACCGGAGAAATCCTTTCGAGAGTAAATTAGTGAACTTTTAACCCTTTAAGATAAAAGATGAAAACCATGAGTCCTCTAAAAAATGCCCTTTTGTTAATTTGCTTATTGTTTTTTACAGTAGCAGCCCAAGCTGATGAAAATGACCTCTGGCAGCGAGTGCTAAAGAACTGCAGGGAAAGCGGTTACCGTTTCCCATCCGAAATCGCCTATAATGAAGACATTATTGACGGAACTGGAGCGGTTGTTGGTCATTTAAAACTGAGGTGCCAAATGGAGGTTTCAGTCGGGACTCCGAAACTCGTGAATTTCGAAGTGATCGAGGGGAAGAAACTCCTGAATGATGACAAAATCGAGTGGGTGGGTTTGTTACTCGAGCACACTGGAATCGACACCCCGTTCTTTATCGGGTCAGGGGAAGTCGATGAGTATTACGTGAGGGATGAGTCTTTGTCGGTTCGGGGGATTGAGTGTTCAGCAATCGATTTCTCGAGAAAAGTGGAAGAGGGAAAGGTTTCGGGAACTGTATGGGTGAATGCTTCGACCGAGTTCCCTTTAAGAATAGAATCTCGATTTACCAGCGACCATCCAATCAATATCCATGGAGAGGACTTGGTGCATTTTAATCGTGTAGTGGACTTTGAGGGAACTGGATCGAAATGGAACGCGATTGAAGCGACAGAAAGCGGATGGTTTACAAGAAAACATCTTTTCAGCAACAAACTTGTGGTTCACGAGGTAAAATTGATTTTTGGGGAACACCAAAAAATGGAGTAATCAGTTAGTTTTGGGGAAATCTAGTGGTTGCTCGCACGGTTGAGTCGGTCCCTGATGGCATTCCATTCTGAACCTGAGGGGATCGGATCAACCACAATCTTTTTGAAATCACCTTGGTCGATTTGATGAAGAAGGGAATACAGATTATTTTCGGCTTCTCTGAGATCAGCCTTATCGCTTAGGTAGAAGTGATTGTTGGAATCAGAACGACTAGAAGATCTTTTAAAATGTAAATATGCAACATCGGCTGTGTCTAATGAAGCTATTTCTTCGATGACTAAGGGTGTTCGTGGGCTGTAATGTTTTTTGAATTGTCCGGGACTGTCGACGGGGCGGTTTTTAGGAGCAGAATTCTCAATCTTTTCGAGCAATGGCCTTCTAAGAGTGCATTCCAAATCTGATTTCGTAATTGGACCAGGTCTCAACAATATGGGGTTCTTTGGATCCACCATGCTCACGATCGTGGATTCGATTCCGCTTGTACACTGACCTCCGTCGAGCACGTAATCGAGTCTATTGGACAAAGCGCTGCGCACGTGTTCCACGTTTGTTGGGCTGATGTAGTTCGAGGGATTGGCGCTTGGTGCGGCAAGGGGTCTACCAAGTTTTGTCAGGATTTGCAGCATCCACGGATGGTTGGGCATTCTTACACCTACTGATGGAAGCCCGGCGGTCACGATATCAGGCACCGCATTTTTTTTGGGAAGGACGATTGTTAACGATCCTGGCCAAAATGCGCTCATCAGTTGCTCAGCCTGAGGATTTAATTCGACGAGTTGGGTAGCAGACTCGATTGATGAAACGTGGAGGATGAGGGGATTGTTGACGGGTCTTTGCTTAATCCGGTAAATCTCACGCACGGCATCGGGATTTTTACCGTCAGCGGCGAGTCCGTAAACAGTTTCAGTCGGCAGGGCGACTACTTTGCCTTGTTTGAGGAGCTTGACGATCGCTTCAGTGCTTTCGTCACTTGGTTTGAAGGTATGCATGACTTCACTAGTGGGTCGACAACACAACTACCCACACGCATACTTTCCTGCCTGAACGGCTTAGAGTGTTGTCAAAGCGTTACGACCACGTTTGATGACTTTCGCAACATGACGTTGTTGCTTGGCAGTCAATCCAGTGTATTTACGGGGAAGAATCTTGCCCGTTCCAGTGGTATAACGTTTCAACAACTCAGAATCCATGAAGGTTAGTTCTTCAGGATGCTTGGTTTGTGTTTCTGTAGTTTCCTCTGACATAAAAACCGATGAAGATAGAAAAAAGATGTCGACCGATCAAGTCAAAATTTGATACTCCGGTTAAAAAATGCAGAAACCCATTTCTCAGCATGTTTCGATATTCACAGATGAGCCTGAATACCAGGTATCGAGTGTTGGCGAAACCGAGCTTCTCGAGAAGATCCAGATATGGTTGGGAGAGGCTAATCCCGCTTATCCTGAAGGAATCGGAGACGATTGCGCGGTGTTGAAATGGGATGGTGGCAGTTGTCGTTTGCTAACGACTGTTGATGGAGTAGGTTATGGGATACACTTTGATGATTCGGTGCCACCTGAAGGTGTCGGGCACAAGTTAATTGCTCGAAACTTAAGTGACATAGCGTCGATGGGGGGAAGGCCATTGCAGGCGGTTATTTCATTGTGGATGGATGGCATAACCGATGTTCGATGGTTGGAGCGATTTTATAGGGGTATTAGAGAATCCGCTTTAAAATTGGGTGTGAAACTTGTGGGCGGGGATGTCTCGAAAGCCACTAAGGGAACGTGGATAGCGGATCTCACGCTGATGGGTGTGACCGAAAAGCCTTGTCTGAGAAAAGGTGTATTGCTCGGTGACACGCTGTGGATTACAGGCTCACTCGGTGGGAGTATTTTGAAAAAACACTGGCAATTTGAGCCAAGACTCCAAGAGGGGCAGTGGTTAGCTGAATATGGAGGAGTTCATGCAATGATGGACATCAGCGATGGACTAGCAAAAGATTTACCAACACTTGTTGGAGCGCATCAGGTAGAATTGTTTGGGCTTCCAATTAGCAGTGACGCGAAACAATGTTCGGAAAAGTCAGGAAAGACACCTACTGAACATGCGTGGTCTGATGGTGAGGATTACGAGTTGTTATTCGCGTTAGACAGTGAGATCGAAGCAGAATCATTCATCGAAGATTGGAGCCGTGAATTCGAACTGCCGCTCACTTGTATCGGAAGGGTAGTCGACGAGAAGGAGCAATTCAAAGTGGTTGATCAGACAGGTGAAGTTTGGAAAGCCGGAAGAGGATATGAGCATTTTCGAGAAGCTTAGATCGGGAGTGTTGACCGTTAGTCCTGAAGAAACTCAGGATGTTGGGGTAAAACTGGTAAAGGATTTACCGGACAACTGTGTAGTTGCGCTCTCGGGTGATTTGGGAGCTGGCAAGACCACTTTGACTAAGGGAATCGGCGCGGGACTTGGGATAGATCCAGATGAGGTGATCAGCCCAACTTTTCAGATTTATTCCATCTACGAAGGTGAGCGGCAGCTTGTGCACATCGATGCTTACCGACTCGAAGGTGTAGAGGGTTTGGAGGCTTTGATGATCGAAGAATTTCTAAAGGAACCCTGGACGGTGGTGATCGAATGGCCAGAGCGGGGAATGTGTGACTGGATGAATGAGAATTTGGTCGAAATTACCCTCGAAAGAATTTCCGAGGGTGAGATCTCGATCAGTTTGAAAAGCTAATCATTTCTTCTTTGCGGCTTCTCTTTCCAGTCGAAGACGGTCTGGGGATTTCCTTCCAAGATCGGGAATCCAACTCGGGCTCGGATGGTGATTGGCTGCCATAATCTTGTCGATTTTTGCGACAAGTTCTGGATGATCCGCAGCAACATCATTTTCCTCTGAGAGGTCTTTGCTCAAGTCATAGAGCTCGATAGGACCAGATTCGAGAGGGATCCGAACGGCTTTCCATTGGTCCATGCGAACCGCCTGAGAGGAACCATGTCCGTAGAACTCCCAGTAGATGTAGTCAGGCTCTTCCTGTTTCTTGAAATCACCTGTAAGAGTCGGTGCAAAACTTAGGGAATCGAGATTTTCAGGAGCTTCGGCCCCCGCGAGTTCGGCGTAGGTGGTCATGAGGTCGCCAAAGTAAGCGATGTGATCGGAAACCACACCCTGTGGAACGATTCCAGGTCCCCAGGCGAGAGTCGGCATGCGGATGCCACCTTCATAGAGGTCTCGTTTGATTCCGCGCAGCGCACCGTTGGAGTCGAAGAAGTCAGGGTTGTTGCCGCCCTCTTGATGAGGACCATTGTCGCCACTGAACATGATGATGGTATTGTCCGCGATACCCAGTTCTTCAACTTTAATACGGATTGCGCCTGCGGTTTCGTCGACACGACGCATCATCTCGGCGTAACCTTTGGCAGTGTCCGGCCAGTCTTTGTTTTCGAAAGGACCATAGTCTGGAACTTCAAGACCATGGGCCCAATCGACCTGTTCAGCTTCGTTGTTCGCATGAGGGGAAATTAAAGATACGTAGAGGAAAAAAGGTTTCTTTTTGTTGCGCTCGATGAATGCTAGCGATTCGTCTCTAATCAGGTCATCGACATAGACTTCTCGCACCGTCGACACGACGCCAGTAAAATTGAATTTGTGGCAGTAACTGCAGTCTACTTCGATCACCTCATTTTCCGGGATATCGACTCGTTCGTAGTTGCGATAGAGATGGTCCGTGAAGTGATTGTGTGCGTGAACGTGGTTCAAAAATCCAAAAAAGTAGTCGAAACCCTGCTTGTTGGGGTGTCCGGTGTCGTTCAGTTCACCGAGTCCCCATTTACCGATGATTCCGGTTTGATAACCAACCGTCTTCAGAACTTCTCCGATGGTCACGTCCTCAGGGTCAAAGCTTTTGGGTGTTGCACCGGGGGTTCCGTCCTCATTGATGATGTTCATCGTGTTAGCACGGATGGAAGTGTTGCCCTGGTGAAGCCCCGTCAGCAATACACTTCGCGACGGCGCGCAAACCGCCGAACCTGCGTAGAAATCGGTGAATCGAATGCCCTCGTTTGCCATTCGATCAAGTTCGGGAGTTTCAAACGCGGTCTGGCCAAACATACTCAGGTCATTGTAGCCAATGTCATCCGCGAGGATGAAAATAATGTTAGGTTGGTCCGACTTTGCAGTCGCAAATAAAGCTGCTGCTAAAGCCAGAGAAATCGACAGATGTTTTCTCATATGGATGTGGGGTGTGATGTTTTACTTTTTTGAAATTCAAAATCTCTAGAATCCTTTTCTAGACTCCAGAGCGTTACGCAGGGTGGTGGGGTCGGCGTAGGGGATTTCTCCACCAGAAGGCAGCCCGAATCCAATACGTGAAACGGAAATGGAGGAGTTTTCAACTAACTGTTCTTGAATGTAGTGGCAGGTTGCTTCGCCTTCGATGTCATTTGGGAGAGCAAAGAGGATTTCCCTGAGAGATTCATCCGCGAGACGTTCGGTAAGACTTAATATATTGAGGTGTTCGGGTCCGATACCCTTGAGAGGTGAAAGTTTACCGTTAAGCACATGGTAGAGTCCGTCCCAGGCGGCAGACTTTTCCAACGCAATCAGGTCCGAGATATTTTCTACGATGCAAATTTTGGAACGATCCCGGTTTGGGTTTGTGCAGATAGAGCAATGTTCTTCCTCAGTGAGATTCCCGCAGATACTACATCTTTTGATTTGTTCCGCAGCTGTTTGTAAGGCGCTCACGATCCTTCCAATCTTCTCTGGCTTTTCCGCAAGCAGATGGATGGCCATGCGCTCTGCGGATCGGCTTCCCAATCCGGGGAGCTTTTTTAATGTATCAACCAGATGATCGTAGGCGGGAGACACCGTATTGCAGTTGTGAGATCGCTCTACATCAAGCCAGGTAGGGACATGCCGTCAGATAGGGATCCCATTTTTTCTTCATACTCGGCTTTGGCTTTTTGCGAAGCTTCTTGTATTGCGGAAAGCAGTGTTTCTTGAACGAATTCAGCGTCTTCTTCTAAAAATTCCGGATCAAGTTCGAGCTTCCTAAATTCATTTTGCGCGCTGATGACGATTTTGATGGCTCCGCCACCGCTGGTGACTTCGATTTCCTTCTCCGCAAGTTCTTCCTGCAGAGCTTCCATCTTCTTCTGCATTTTTTGCGCTTGTTTTAATAGTTTTCCTACTCCTGGCATGGTTTTAAAAGAATTTAGAAATTAGAATTCAGAATCGAGAATAAAAAGATTGATTTTCAACAGGGACTTATGGTTTTTGAAAATTGGTCGGGACGACTGGATTCGAACCAGCGACTTCTACGTCCCGAACGTAGCGATCTACCAGACTGATCTACGTCCCGACACGGTTTATAATGGCTTGCTTATGGCTTTGGTTATTTTGGATGAAAGATGTTAGGGTTATGAAATGTAACGAAGTCGTATGAGGGCTTTATTCTAAAGGGAATTTGGAAAGGGACATTCATTTATGAAGAAGGTACCCTA
>JAKSBQ010000091.1 GCA_022361075.1 Opitutales bacterium
AGCACGAATTCTCGAGAGATTGCTTCCACTTCCTGAGCCGTATTTAAACAGTCGACTCTCCGATGTCGCCAGATTCATGATGCTCTCCATCGTATCATCTACGTGCTGGATGAAGCACGCCGACGCCTGAGGGTACTCATAGTGATTTACAGTAGGTAACGCTTCTCGGAAAGTAGGATCCCAACGAAAATTTCCTCTGGATTCACTATCGATTCCATATTTGTGAAACAACCCGACATTAAACCATACTGGCGAATTGAATGCCGCACATTGGTTCAGGCACAGCCACTTCAGTTCGTGATTAAAAAGTAAGGCTTCCTCTTTGTCCGAAAAATAACCATCTTCAAAACCCCAGTCCGCGATCGTGTCTACCACTCGATCCAAAACTTGCTTAAAACTCGTCTCCCGACCACCCTCTTTGGGATCGTTACCCACTTCTTGGTCACCATAAAAGTACTTGTTGGAAAGGATCTTGGTAGAAAGATCGGAGAAATAGTCAGGAACCTCGACTTGGTTTCCCTCGAAAATGACATCTCCTTTGTCGTTGTTAATCGCTACTGTTTCTTTTTTCCAAGTGAGTTCTTCGTAAGGATGCAAATTTGGATCGGAAAATACACGCTTAGAAAGAATGGTGGGCGAAGCAGTTTCGGTTGATGTTTTCATGTGAGATCCTCTGATTGTTTGTTAAAAGTGTACTATGTACCACACTTTTTGGATCTCGCCTCCGATCTCGCGAGGTCAATCCAGATTCTTGCGGTAATTCTGACTGACGTTCTCTGCGCTCTCTTCGGCACCCATTTTACCTTCGCAAAACAGGCAGGTGAAAAGGAAAGTGCGTATATGATCCAGAGCCTTTAAGCATAGTCAATTGATTTAATTTCCAGAACACTTATGATTAGTAAAACTAATTAACCTGAAATCAATTACTAATATTGGAGGGTTTTTGAAGTCTAAAATTTCACACCGATAGATGTAATCACGCGTGTCTTTTGCCGGGCGCTCTCATCTTTTATAGTGGAATCATAATCCAGGCGATAGGTCAGTCCGAGATTGAAAGCACCGATGATCAGAGTCTCCAAACCTGACTCAAATCTGAAATTGTAATCAGCATTGTTTTGCGGATCGATGTAAAACCGGAGTGATTGTTTCAACTTCATGTGAGGATTAAAATTCCACTGAAAATTCTCATTCAAATTCAACTTAAACCCAGTAGTAGAATCGTCGTTTTGTTTAAGAACCCGCTCGGCTGCACCACCCGCCACAAAATCGAGCTTCAGGTTCTTCTTGTTATAGGGCTTCCAACCAACACCTACCGACCCCGTACTCCTTTCGGCGGGATTCCGCAATTCGTCAACATCGTGCGTCAGCAAAGTTTCCACAAAGCCTTGCTTCTGAATCTTGTAACGATACCGAAAGGAACTGCCCCAGTCGTCTTCGCTGACGTTATCTCCCTGTTTTGCAAATGCAAAATAGTATTTGGCCAAATAGTTTGATTTGGGTTTATCCCCTTCCAAAGAAAAAGAGCCGGAATATCGATTATTCGTAGTCTGAGACTCGTTATAGTTAAAACCGAGTCTCAGATTTCCTTTCCAGTCTTCAGGAAGACTAGGAAACCAAGAAGGAACACGATCATGCACAAATCTATTTAGCGTCTTTTCAGCGCTTTCCCAAAGACTAGCCAATGCACCTGCATCCTTTTTATCGGATTGAATGTCGGGTAACTTCGGAAGCTTTGTTATTGTCGTTTCCCGCTTTTCAGATCTTTCTACCGGAGCTTTCTTAGGTTCAGTTCTATTCGCAGGTGCTTCGGATGTTTGAGTGGTTTCTGTTTCAACCGATACGTTAACTTTATCCTCCAGCTTCACAGAAACTAACTTCATCGGTACCTTCAAAGTTCCTAGATAGTCCGATTCGAAGTAAATGATAGTTTCCGTTTGTCCCAGAAACTTTCCGGATACCACATCACCATTGTTAAAGATGAGCTGGTCTTGGGCAGACGAGATCAAAGGAAACAAAAGACCGAAGATTATACTCCAAACCCTTATTCGATTTCTATCATCTCTACTAATCCACCTCATTCCCAATATCACTATTACCTACTTCAAAAAAGTTAAATTATATCAGTACAACAGTCAGCAGCTAATTTAAAAATCGATAGAAATTGGAACAAAATTGCCACAAACCGCACCCAAAGTAGCTATTTCATGAACTCAATTTTCCATTTTTAGCGGATTTTGTAAATCTTTTGCAAACAATTGGTAATGGTTCGTTTAAAAACACTTGAGCTCCGAATAGGCGGTAAAGTTCCTGCAACAATACCGATTATATAGGCACGCAGGAAAATGTGTTCGGATTAATTACTTAAAATACTCTATTGATTATCATGAAAAAAATAACTCTCAGCTTGATCGTTCTTACTGTCGCATGTGGTCAGATCTTCGCTGCTTCTTTTACAGATGAAGAGAAAGCAAATACCTTTTCAGCGAAAGAAGTGGAGGTAATGCCAGTTCCGGTGACTCAGTCTCAACCCAAAATCCCTAAGGATCTCAAGGGAATAGCTGGTAAAGTATACGTTGGATTCATCGTAGATTCTTCTGGAGCAGTAACCGCTCCCCGCGTGCTTAAAAGCGAAAACGACGCTCTCAATGATGTAGCAGTAAACTGCGTTGCAAAATGGGCATTTAAACCGGCAGAAAAAGGTGGAAGTGCAGTTCCTATGAGAGTCGTGGTTCCAATTCGATTCGCTTAACGAAGTTAACCATTCAATTTAAAAAAGAGGTTCCCCAAAACGGGAGTCTCTTTTTTTTTAGCTCACACGAGCATGAAGTTTCCTAAATTGGGCTGGTGAATAACCCGATTCTTTCTTCAACACCATTCCAAGATACTCTTGGTGGTTGAATCCCGAGCGTTGGGCCACTTCAGATATCGGAAGATCCGTCATCTCCAACAACTGCTTTGCACGACTAATCCTTGCTCCATGCAATAGTTCGTGAACAGTTCGTCCCAACTCTTTTTTCACTTTTCTTTGAAGAACACTTCTAGAATAGCCTGAAATCTTAGAGACCTCATCCACCCCGATACCCTCACAAGCACCCTCTTTGATCGCGAGCAATGCCTTTTTCAAACCCTGATCCTCAAGCGCAAACACATCACTCGATTGGCGGATTTCAATCGCTTGCGGAGGAATTCGTGTCACTTCGGGAGCCTTTTCACCTTTTTCGATAACCTCTGTCAACAGCGAGGCGGCAATGTAACCCACTTCAGTGTGGTTGGGTCTCACACTACTCAACGAAGGTCTCACTACCTCACAGAAAGCTAAATCATTGTCCACACCGACTAAGGCTACGTCTTCAGGAACATGAAGTTTTGCGAGACGACAAGCTTGAATCAAGTCAGGGCCAAATTGATCGCTACAAGCAAAAATTCCCGTTGGTTTATTGAGCGAAAGCAGCCACTCACACAACTGGTTTTGATAATGATCCCAGTTTAGCTGTCGTTTCTGGGCATGACTGATCTTAAAACAGACTGGATTAAAACCATGTGAATTCGAATACTCGACGAAGGCTTTCTCCCTTTCGTGTGACCATTGCTCGCCTTCAACGCCAAAAAAACCAAAACTCGCAAATCCCCGAGACCTCAAGTGATCCAACACCATTTTTGAGATCGCTTCATTATCGGGAAGCACCCGAGGAAAAGGGCTTTTCGGGTAGTTACCTAACACATCGATAACTGGCAGACCCCTGGACTCAATCACACTCAAAGTCTCCTCGTTATTGATTCTTGCAATAATACCATCGCCCTCCCAATTGCGAAGCACGTCCGGGACCATCGCGCCTAAGGATCCGGTGTAGTGAAAGATCTCCCAATCCTCACGCTCATATACAAAATGAGAGACTCCACGGAGAATCTGTCGACCGGAGCCAAGCGCAGTCTCCACGAGTAGTGCAATCTGAGGCATAATGGGAAAAGAAAAAGGGCTGGTCCCTGCTATTAGAGACCAACCCTTTGATTAACATTAGAAATTACCAGAAGATCGCATAGAGCACCAATGTTGCGATTATGACACCAACACCGAGAATCTGAGCGGTCTTAGAAGACTCAAGAGCGATTTCCTTATTCTCAGGCATCTTGACCGGATCTTTCATTGGAGCGACCAAAGTAATGATCAAGCCGATGATCAAGACGATGAAGAAACAGATCGCCATACGGTCAAGGAACGCGATTTCACCCGAATACCACAATCCTTTACTTGTCAGCCATGGGCCTATTGCCCACTTGATCGAACCGTAAGCAACTGCGTTCACAGCGATTCCGATAGCACCAAAGTAACGCGGAGTTTTTGGTGAGAAGAATCCGAAGATAAATACTGCCAGAATACCTGGTGAGATAAAACCTTGGAACTCCTGGATGTATTTGAAAATACTGTCGAACTTATCAAGTGCCGGAGCCACAAGTGCGGCAAGAATCACAAATGCAACTACGAAACCCCTTCCGATTTTAACGAGTTTTTCGGGGTCTTTTTCACCACTGAACTTGGAATAAAGGTCCATGGTTGCAATCGTCGATGCCGAATTCAGCATCGAAGCGAGCGAACTGATCACCGCTCCACATAACGCTGCAAGCACAAACCATGAAACAAGCGGATAAGGTTTGATCAAGTTACGAACGAGAACCGGGAACGCCGCATCGTAATCATAACCTTTTAGAACTCCTGCTTCCGAAGCTCCTCCTTCAATCGCCTTAGCAGCGAGCTCGTTGATGGATCCCGCAACAGCGGTTGCATCCGCTGCATCAACATCACCAGATTCTGTGACGCCAGCGGCACTCTGGTTTTTCAACAAAATCGAAGCAGCAAGCTCAGGTTGTTTCTCAACGAACGCAATATCCACTTCAAAAACGCTTCCCTCTTCAGCATTTTCAATAATCGCCTGATTACTGTCAGCTGCACTGGAATGCAGGTCGCCGGAGAATAAATTGAATGCCAGAATACCCGGTATGACCACAAGGAAGGGAACCAACAGTTTCAAGAAAGCCGCAAATACAATACCCTTTTGACCTTCTGCCAGTGATTTCGATCCCAATGTGCGTTGAACAATGTATTGATTCAGACCCCAGTAGAAGAAATTTGGAATCCACAAACCGATAAGCAAGGCAGTCCAGGGAATGTCAGTATCTGAAATCGGACGAATCATGTGAACTTTTCCGCCGCTACCATTCGGTCCATCAACAGCCACCGCTTCTGCGTCCTTCCCATCATTGAGAAGCATAAACCGATCCCATGCTCCTGCCTGCTCAAGGTCAGCAACTGTCGCTTCCGAATTCGCTACTTTGGTTAGGATAAGCTCTTCCGCAGGTTTATCAGCAAGGTAGTTGAAAGCCATGACCATCACCACGGCTCCACCTAAAATCAGAGCAGCTCCCCATACCAAATCCGTCCAAGCACAGGCTTTCAAACCGCCAATAAATACGTAGATCGCAGCCAATGCGGCAATCAACCAGCAAACCGTAGTCAGGTTGTTGAGAATCGGAACTGTGTTGTAATACTCGGATACGAATTTTCCACCTGAAAAAATCACGGATGAGGTGGTGACAAACACCAATGTCACGATCGCCGGAATCGCCATCGCAAGTCTTGCCACTCCATCAAACCGATACTGTAAAAACTCAGGAATGGTATAAAGGCCTGACTTAAGAAATTTGGGTAAGAACCAAAAAGCGACTATCACCAAAGTCACAGCGGCCATCCACTCGTAGGACGCGATTGCCATACCGAGCCAGTTAGCCGCCGAACCGGACATACCAACAAATTGCTCTGTCGAAATATTTGCGGCAATAAGAGAGAAACCCACTAGCCACCAGCTTAAGCCACGGCCAGCCAGAAAGTAGTTTGAGGCGCTTTTGCTGTCGCCTGTGTCTCCAGCATCCTTACTTTTCCAGATACCGAGTCCGATAACGCCAACCACGGCGATGATAAACAAGATGACTTCAACAGAGTTCATACTTTATACAATTTAGGGTTTTTGGGGTGTTTCGTTTGTTTAAAAACTAAAATGTCTCACAAGTCACGCCTTGAGCGGGTCGAGTGAGAAAAACAGCAGCATTGATATCAAACTGTTCTTTGTAGCGCGACTCAACCGTTGCAGCGATTTCGTCAGCCTGATCCATCTCAATCATTGCGATTACGGATCCTCCGAATCCACCACCCATCATACGCGCTCCATATACTCCGTTTAGGGAGTTACAAAGACCTGCGATAAAATCCAACTCCGGACAAGAAACCTCAAAACGATATTGGAGGCTGTTATGGCTTTGCTGAATCAGCTTTCCTGCCTTGGCATAGTCTTGGTTTTGCAAACAAACTTCCATCTGCTTGTTACGCTGAATCTCGTTAACCACGTGTAGCGCACGGCGACGAACCCGGGAATTGCTGAATTCAAAGGCGTTTACCTGTTCGACTGTGGCGTCACAGAGCAATTCGACTCCCAGTTCACTCGCTGCCTGTTCACAATCGTTACGACGTTTTTCATACTCACCATCAACGAGCTCATGATGCACGTTAGAATCGATAATCAAAAGCCCGATTTCAGGATTGGTAAAAGGAACAGTCTCGATAGTCAGGTCTTTGCAATTCAACTGAAGCAAACAATCCTTCTCACTCAGAATAACAGCCGCTTGGTCCATGATTCCACAAGGAACCCCCGCGTACTCATGTTCAGCTTTCTGGCAAAGCAACGCCTTTTCCATCTTATCGAGCTTTTTGCCATTCAACTCCTCAACCACTGTCGCAAATAAAGCTTCTAAAGCCGCACTGCTGCTCAAACCACCACCAGTAGGAACATTGGAAAACATGCAAATATCAAAACCGGGAATTTCCCATCCGATCTTTTGAAATTGAGCAAAAACCCCTTTGGGGTAGTTCAGCCATGATTTCGGTTCCGCCTTCAAAGGTGCGTTAGGATCGAATTCAGCTTTATCTTCAAACTTCACATCCCAGATGCGAACCACTCCGTCTTCGTTGGCTCGAAAAGCTGCGACGATCCATCGTTCGATCGCCGCGGGTAAAACGTAGCCTCCTGCGTAGTCCACGTGTTCGCCGATAACATTCAGTCGTCCAGGGGAAGCGACATAATGTGTTGCGGGCCTACCAAAATGCGAATGAAACCCGCTTTCGACTTTTTCGATCAATTCTGATTGGGGTACGAATTTGTCCATATTAAAAACTTAAATTAATTTACTGATAAGTATTAGATTATACGGAAGCAAACCTCCTCAATCAATGGCGATTCAGGTCAGTCTTTTAAGAAATTAGGTCAAATCAAAAGTAACAAAACCCGCTTTTTCAAGGCATTTATAAATGATAAATAACAAAATGAACCTATGCCTTAAGGAAATCGATCAATAAAAAATTTATCGTACACCGAAACGATATACCGTTGTGGTCTCATACGTTTCGCCGGGGTTCAGAATCGTAGAAGGAAAGTTCGGCTGATTGACGGAGTCCGGATAATGCTGAGTTTCAAGGCAAAATCCATATCGCTTCTGGTAGACCCTTCCCGACTTTCCTTTGAGGGTTCCGTCCAGGAAATTCCCACAATAGAATTGAATTCCAGGTTCCTGCGTGAGCACTTCGAGTAAACGGCCCGATTTGGGTTCGTAAGCTTCCGCAGCTTTGATGAGCAAACCTTCTTCATTGTTCAATACGAAGTTGTGGTCGTATCCTCCACCCATTTTCAACTGCTCATCATCGGCATCGATGTGGTCACCAATGCGACGTGCCTGGCGAAGATCGAACGGGGTACCCGACACATCGTTGAAACTCCCTGTTGGTAATAATCCTTCAGAAACTTCAGTGGTTTGGTCGGCGGCGATCATCACTTCGTGATCTAAAATATCTCCCTCTCCTTCTCCCGACAGGTTAAAATAACTGTGATCGGTAAGGTTCACTGGAGTCGGCGCATCGGTTTTCGCATGATAGTCGATCTTCAGAGAAGGTTCATCAGAAAAAGTGTAACTCATCGTAACCTGGAGATTTCCGGGGAATCCTTCTTCACCATCTTTACTCAGGTAACTCAACTCGAGGACGGGCAACCCATCCCTGATCTCCGGTTTTGCTTCCCACAATTTCTTGTCAAAACCTTCTACTCCACCATGAATCTGCACGATTTTATCTCCTGAGCCTCCCGTGCGAGTGAGCTCATACTTCTTACCATTCAATTCAAACTCCGCACCTGCAATCCGGTTTCCAAACCTGCCAATCGTCGCTCCAAAAAATGGTGGATTTTCAATATAACCCTCATAATTCGGAAACCCCAAAACTACGTCTTTCAGTTCTCCACTCCTGTCTGGTGCCCAAAGCTCCGTGATGATCCCTCCGTAATTGGTAATCTTACAAACAGAACCGTTCGCGTGGGTGAGCGTAAATAGCTTTACCTCCTTTCCCTCGGGTGTAGTGCCATAGGGCTCGATTTTGATGTTCGGAAATTGGGAACTCTGGTCAGACATCACAGTATATGTAAAAAATAATGAAGCTGCATTCCTAGCATCACGCATCCCCTTTGAAAAGCTGAAATTTGGATACCCAAAGATAACTGATGCATCGAAATGGCAATTTCATCACTAGACTTGAAACTAACTGCGCGTTGCCTACCCTTTGCCGAGAACGTTATCTGATCAGCTTCAATTTGGAATGAACCTTACAAAAATAATCCCCAAACTGTCCATCATCCTAATGTCCCTGTTACCTGAACTCAGTTTCGCAAAGGATTCAACTCTTCTCATCGCAGGGAATGATGGACTCTATCATCTGGTGCTCGACGAAACTACCGGCGAAATTTCAACCCCAAAACGAATTCAGTCCTACGCTGCAGGTAGTTTCCTTGCCAAACATCCCGTACACAACGTGATCTATGGTTGTGTAACCGATAAAGGAAAAGGGCATATCAGAGAGATGCATTTTGATCCGAAATTCACTCGAGTCGAAAAATCTTCGCTCACCCAATTTTCATACCCCGCGATCGCCCATCTTTATGTTCACCCATCTGGAGAATTCCTTGCAGGTGCATTGTATGGAGGCGAACGCACAACACTCATTTCACTACGCCCCGATGGTAGCGTCGATCGGCTCGAGTCGGCTATCAAACACGAAGGAACTGGTCCCCACCATCGGCAAAATCAGTCTCGTCCCCACTGGGTAGGATATTCCAAAGATGGAAAATTCACGCATGTGACCGATCTGGGTGCCGACAAAGTATGGAGCCTGGAGCTCTCTGAGTCTCCCGACAAATTGACATGGAAAGAATCACACTCGGTGAGTTTTCCTCCCGGTATGGGTCCTCGCCACATGGCCTTCCACCCGACTCTGGATCGAGCATATGTCACCAATGAACTGGACAGCTCGGTGTCTGTTTTGAGCACCGATCAATCCAATTCCAAATTTGAATGGCTGACAAAGACCTCGAGTCTGACGGAAAAAGACGTTGAGACCTTTAACAACGTATCTGAAATAGCGGTCCATCCTTCGGGCAAATTCCTTTACTGTGGAAACCGGGGGAATGACTCCATTGCGGTGTTCACCATTCACCCTGACACTGGAATGATTAAACTAATAGAGACCGAGCCCATGAGGGGACATTGGCCAAGAAACTTCATGGTTTCAAATTCCGGAAAATGGCTTATCGCTCTTGGACAAAGGTCTGACTCCGTCACGACTTTTTCGATTGATTCTGAATCCGGCAAACTCCAGTTCACGCAATCGTATCAGAAAGTTCCAGGCGCAAAATGTGTCTTAAATCTCTAAAATGAGAAACGGGTTTTGAGCTCAACGTAAGTTCCCTCTTGCTCTACTGTGCCGTTCCAGATCGAGATGAACATCGGGCTACGTTCGTTGTTTAAATTACGAGCCTTTAGGTAGAAGCCAATTTGATTGGAGGGTTCGTATCCTAAAACCACGTCCAGGTAGTAAAAAGGACCCGCGTTTCCATATTCAGTGGGATAATCGATGGTACGGTAGACATTGTTCACCGCACCTACCCAACTCTTTCGGTAAGAAGTCTCGCCGATAAATCTAAACGATGGAGAAACAAAAAACTGCTTTTCCAAGAATCGGACCGTGCCACCGAAGCTTCCGTTCCATTCTGGATAGTTAAGCAGCTTTCCGTTAGGATCTACCCGCTTCTCATCCTCTTTGAGACCCGCGGTAAAATCATAAGCCTCAGCATCAGCATAACTCACATTTCCCCAAATACTAAGATTACCGGTTACATCTCTGAAGAGCTCAAGTTCGACACCTCTGGACTCATAACTGCCCGCACTTACGTGCCCTGAAAAATCCGCAGTTTGCACGATGTTGATGTAATCATCCAAACGCTGCCAAAACAGATTGAGTGCCACCTGGAATTTCTCCGTTTGATGCATATAGATGAAGTCCACTTGATTCATGATCTCCGAACTCACATCAGGATTGCTCGAGACCTGAAAATTAGTCGGTCTCAAAAATGAACGGTTGTAGAGCAGCTTAATCGCATGCTGCGGAATAGGGTTCCAAATCACTCCAGCTCTTGGACTAAAATTCCAAATGTCAGAGCCGCGGTCTGTGTTGTAATCGAGCCAGCTTCCAACGGTAATCTTCACCTCATCACTTAGCTGGTAATCCAACAACCCATAGGCTCCAACCGTCTGCTCAGTATTGTGATCATCAAATTGAAACGCAGCTTCATCAGGGTTCGGAGAGTGTGGGTCGTAATTGTCTATCCGGTGATTAGGGCCATGCTCAGTACGATCAAATGAAACTCCAAAAGCCAAAAATCCTTTTTCCTCCAGCGGAATATTAAAGCGAATGCTCTGGTTGAAGTTGTTAGAATTCCAATCGATAAAAAAGGTATTTCCAAACTTTGCGTATCGAAAGTCATCTTCAGTCAATCCCAAACGTTCCGTAGGTTGATATGCCGACATCATATTGGTGTAAGACATCCGCCATTCAAGATCGATTCCATTCATAAACGCTTTTGAGTAAGCGCTTTCTACAAAGTATTTGGTATTATCGAGGTAGACCTCTCTTCCCTGCCCGTATTCGAAATGCCTGTTATAGATGCTGCTGTCGTAGTAGTAGGCGTTCAAAGACCAATTACGATAGGTTCCTTTTAACTGAAAACGGTAACTCGGTTTAAGTCGGTCTAAGCGGGTTTCGTAATTCCCTGGATACCTTTGCTCTGTCAAAACAACATCATCGGATGAATTTGATGTTCTCCGATCATCAACAACCGAAACCGTAGGCAATGTAATATCGGCGTTAACATCACTCTCGAGAATGGGTAATCCAGTTATCTGACTCTGGCGAATCGGTTCACCATCACTGGAAGCGTAGGTGCCCATAAAAAGCAACTCAAGTTCGTTCTCAAATTGGTGTTTTGCCTGGAAATTAATGACTGTTGTATCGTTAGATCCATAGCTCACCGAACCGTAAACACTTCGATTCAAGTCCCCCGGATTTTTTGTAATCACGTTAATGACACCAGCTAACGCACTCGCACCCCAAACAACGGATCCCGGCCCTCGAATCACCTCGACCTGCTTCACATTGCTGAGATCGTTCGGCAGTTCGATGAGATTTCCCGCACCAAAATTCTCCGACGAATTCATAGGATGACCATCGATCAAAATCAGATATTTTTGATTATTGTCACTGGTATTCCCCCTCGCTGCAAAAATCCATTCATCCCGATCAGGTATCACCATGAACCCCGGAACAAGCGTCATCACGTCTCTCAAGGTGGTCAGCCCAAGCTCTCGAATATTTCGCTCCGTGATTACACTGATGCTCGATCCCGCTTCGATCATCTTTTCGTCTCTCCGTGATACAGTAAAGACATCCACTTTCATAAGCGCCTCAATATCAAGACTTAACAAATCCGAATCATCATAAGCAGGCAGCAAACACACAGAAAGAAAAGCTGTAGTAGCAATTACAATTCTATTCTTTGATACGAGATTCCGCATAGCGCGTCGGATGTCTTACATTGAGACTAAAAATAATTTATTATACATCGACTTAGGGCCTGTCGACTTGAGCTTTTTTTTACAAATCAAAATGATCTTTAAAGATCAATATTTGTCTCACTTCCGAGTATGCTTTAGCGAAAGAATTTTTCTACCTTAGAATGCTCGCTCCACACATGAACTCCGCCAGTTTGCGTTCTCCTTTTGAAGAGTCCGTTTTCAGTCAACGCGTACAAATTGGACTCATTTCCTAAACCAAAAGTGATCGCTCTCACTACTGAATTTTCCGGAAGATCAATGATCCCGTCGCAACGTCCCTGATGCCCAAAAACCTGGATTCCTAACGACGTGGGAGCAAGGAGAAGTCCATTTTTGCGTTCAGACAAGATTTCAGATAAACCCGATTTGTCAGAATATTCAGGAACATGAATGTGATAAAATCGTTGGGCATGATGCACACCCTGATCTTCTGAGAGGATCCCGCTCCATCCGAATCGAGAATCATTACTCAGTGCAGCCAAGAATCTGTCACTAGGATCACGAGCCAAATGCGAGCCTGAAGGAAACTCGAGCTCTAACCTCTCGCGAGCACCAGAGCTGTCCAATCGGTAAAGAGAACCGGGAGTATCAACAGCAAAAAAAACACCATTTTTGAAGGGAAGGATGTCGTGCATGGACAGATCGAGAATGATTTCACCGACAGTTTCCCCGTTTTCGCCAGCCACAAAAAGAAGAGCATCTTCTCTCAACACAGAAAGTCGATTGTCTTCAATTCCATCAATGCAGAAAATCGGCATACCCATGTCTGCTAGCAGTTCCCATTCGAACGCTCCATCGAATTTAAAAATACGACCTTCTTTCGTCGCTCCAACGATTGCTCCGGACTGCAAGGTTGAAAGATAACACAACCCCTCCGGAGTCTCAGCAACCTGTTTCCATCCTTCGCCCGGAAGCAATATCTCATGGGCACGATTCTTCTCATTCAAGGTTCCTGGTTTCGGACTCTCCGGCCAACCTCGCCAAATCTCCCTCAGCCCATCGGGCAGCCACTTCCCACAAAACTTTCCTCCGTGTTCACCGTCATCCCAAAACGCCTCGACCTCATAGTCGTGAAATTTGAGTGCAGTGTAAATCAACTGATTCGAATGCCACCAGTTCCCAACTTGGTTGTCCAAATCATTTCGCCCATCGTAAAGAACCACACGAATAGGTTTCGGCTCCGATTTACGGATCAGAAACTCCAGCTCATGTCCTCCTCTGAATCCTACGAAAGTCCCGACTGTACAAAAGACTCTCGAAAACCGATCAGGTCTCTCCCATACAACATTGAATGCACAAATTCCTCCAGTGCTGCTTCCAATGATCGCCCGATCATTACCGTCACTGCTAAAGCGATAACTCTTTCTGACTTCTGGCAAAAGCTCTTCCTCCAAAAACGTTACAAAACGATCACCAACTGAATCGTACTCAAAACTTCGATTCATTCGCATGATCTGATCCTCATTTTCCGGATCGATCCTCCCCCACTTTGCAAAAACGGCAACGCACATAGGGATTTCTCCAGCGGCAAGCAATTCATCTATTACTTCAGGAGCACGCCAATGACCGCTTTCTCTCACGTAATCATGGCCGTCGTTAAAAACCATAAGACAGGGATCATCCGACTCTTCGTAACCGACAGGCGTGTAGACCCAATAATCACGAACCGTTCCAGGATAGATTTGGCTACCTCTAAATTCGAACTGGCGGAGAGTTCCAGCTGGTTTGGAACTCAGGGTCGAGACAGCAGCAAACAACAAGACAAGGCTCAAAGCCTTTGGGGTAAGACTAACGTTGAACATAAAAAAAGGGTTTGTGAGACCGTAGTCAGGACGTCTGACCCGTCAACTTACTGGCAAACAAACCTCTCTCTGAATCCAACTGATCCAGTATGAGTCACCAGATACACACCCAATCAAAGAAGCATACGTTCTCCAACCGATCCCTCAAAGCTTCTTCCCGGTTCGAATGCACAAAAAAAGCCCGGTTAAACCCGGGCTTTGAAACAAATTCTTTAAGAAAACGCTTACTCAAGCTCCTTTTTCAGTTTCTTAAGCACATATTCAGGACCTTTATAGTCATCGTTCGCTTCGTCGTAGGACTGAGCAACGACTTCGCCAGCTTCATTGAACATCACCAGCGAGGGGATGTAGGGACCACCGTGTGATTTGATTCCGGTCTCATTGATTTTATCATAATCAATGGCAAGCCAAGGCATGTGAGCATCCTCCATGTAGTGAAACATGTCTTCCGCTGAGCGGTCAGAGCTGGCAAATACGATTTCAAAAGCCTCTCCTCCGCCGTTTTTGTTATAAAAATCAACGAGTTTTGGAGTGAATTTGCGGCAGGGAGGACACCAATGAGCTGAATAATAGACCAACACGATCGGCGCGTTTTCAACGGCTTCGGCTTCAACTGATTCACCAGCCGCATTGACGAGATTGGCTGAAACACTGCTGAGTGCGCTTTCAGCAAAAACTGAGAAACTAGTGAATGCTGCAAAAAGAGAAACAACAACGAACGAGAATTTTCTTTTATTTGTCATGGTTTTAAAGACGCAACTTTTGCGATCTAATTCAATGTAATTTTATGGAACTCCAAATTGGAGTGTTCCTTCACCAGACAAAACTCGCTGATTCACCGATTGATTGCCAATTCCTGTGGATACACGCTAATTTTCCTCTGCTTTGCCGAAAAAGAATTGAACTTTCATCACTGAATTTCTCAATCTGTTCACGATGCAACTTAATTTGATCAATACAGCAAGTGGTAAGAAGGAGCCTGTCTTTGCAGAAGACAATAAATCGCTTCGATTCTACTGCTGTGGTCCGACGGTTTACGGTCCTGCACATATTGGTAACTTCAGAACTTTCTTAATTCAGGACGTCTTTCGGAGAACGGTTGAAGCCACAGGGCTGAAGACCAAGCATGTTCGGAACATTACGGAT
>JAKSBQ010000369.1 GCA_022361075.1 Opitutales bacterium
GGTCGATCGTACCCGTGCTGAACGTGCCCGCTTGGGTGATCAACGCGGTTTCGGCGGAGCCAACGACCTGCCAGTTCGACCCTTGGCCGTTGAACTGCAGCCCGATGGTGTTGCCCACGGTTGACGTGCCGCTGTTCCAGCCCAAGACCTGCACTGCGAAGCCGATTTCTTCGCCGCCGTCCAAGTCCACTGCGGCCACCTCGAAATCGAAACTGATCTCGCCGGTCGTCGCGGAGTTGTCGGTGCTGATTTGGCCGACGCTCGCCGAGAATTCGCTGGAACTGTTGCGGTAGACCGAGGCGGCGGGACCGAAGCGGAGGTTGCCGCCAACCAGGTCGGTATTGGTGCCGGAGGAGAAGGCCCCGCCGATGAACCAACCCTGATCGGTGGCGTCGTTGGCGCCATTGATCTCGAGTGAGCTGCCGCTGGGGGGGTTAGGCACCTCGCTGCCTACAATACCGCTGAAATCGGTCACGTTGAGTACCGCGGCGGAGGCGTTGGACGTCACAAAACAGACCGAGGCGAGAAGACATAGATTTCGGGAGAAACGCAACATTGAACAAAACCTCCTATAGGATGAAAAATGAGTAATTGAATCAGCGATGAGGGCCAAGCCCCACCGTGCCAACACGATGAAACTCAAACGGGATGGTGACCGGCGGACGCGGGGCCGTCGGGTCTTTGAGCAAAGCACAGAGTTCTTGCACCGCGGAGCGCCCCATCTGGCGATCGCGGACCAGCAAACGATCCACCGCGACCTCCAGGTCGGCCGAGGCGTGTGTATCGAAAGTCATGACCGAGAGATCGTCGGGAACCTTCAAGCCCGCCAGCGATGCGGCGTGTAGCATCACGCGCCCCCCGCTCTCGCACAGCACCGCCGTGGGCAAATACGAGCTAGAAAGAAATTCCCGGTATGAACGCAGCATGTGACCCAATCGATCGGCGTACAGATCGGGGGCGGCGGGGATCGTGATGACCGAGGGCGTCAGGCCCGCCTCCCGCATCGCTGACACATAACCCGCTTCGCGATCCACCCGGCTGTAGTGGGGCTCACGCGGATCAGACGGGGTTCGATTGACAAAAGCGATGCGA
>JAKSBQ010000069.1 GCA_022361075.1 Opitutales bacterium
GCGGAGTTCTCGAAAAATTCTCAATACCAGCCACTTTTAGCGCAATCGCCCATCCTCCGAAAATCACACTGAGAGACATAAAGAACATTCCAAATCCCCCAAAAACATACATCGGTTTCTGGGAGTAACCGTGAAGAAACTTCACGACGATCAGATCGAGTATGACCTTAAAAACACGCTCCATCCCATACTTCGATTCGCCCTTAGTCCGCGGGTAATGCTTCACTGGCATTTCTGTGATTTTACCCCCCTGCCAGGCAGCGTAAATCGGAATAAAACGATGCATTTCTCCATACAATCGAACTTCCTCCATCACTGATTTTCGGTAGGCTTTTAGGGAACAACCGTAGTCATGCAACTTCACCCCGGAGATTTTTGAGATGAGTGCGTTTGCAATTCGGCTTAATAAAACTCGTTTTACTTTCTTGTCTTTCCGTTTTTTGCGCCAACCCGACACGACATCAAAGCCCTCGGAAAGCTTGTCCAGCAACATCGGAATATCCGACGGATCGTTCTGCAGGTCCGCATCCAAAGGCACCATCACATCTCCAGAAGCATGATCAAACCCTGCTTGCATCGCCGCCGTCTGACCAAAATTGCGCCTAAACTGAACGGCAACATAGTTGGAATTTTGCTCGGATTTTTCGGCAATAATCGCCCCACTCCGGTCCTTGCTACCGTCGTTGATCAGAATCACTTCCCATCGATAGGCGCTGTCGGCGATCACAGAATCCAGTTTTTCGAACAGGTCATGAAGGTTTTCCTCTTCCTCGTAAACAGGAACAATGATGGAGACTTTATGAATTTTCCCGGGCATATAAGTCAAAATGGCTTGGTCAAATTATCCTTTAAAATACCAAAGCACGAGTCGGTAAAACAGTGAGATCAATAATCCCGCAAGTAATGAAAACGCGATTCCCTTCAAAACCACCCATGAACGGGACGGTTTCTCCGGTGTCTCGGGGATCTTAGTGAAAATGAAGTAAGGATCAGAAAATCCGGGATCGACTCGAAACTTAAAGTCCTTCTCTGCAATCTCGAATGTTTTGATGTGGTTCTCAGGAACAATCGATTCAAAGGTTAGCTCCTCTACGATCTCTCCTCCGTAAAAAGAAAGCTTAATGGACTTAACCGTCGTATCGACTCCTTCCTCGTTATAGACAGGGTCCCATCGCAGGTGAACCAAGGGAACCTGTGGCAACAAGAAAACCAGATCTGTGAAAACCTCTTTCTCGTTTAGCTCACCAAGGATCCTCAGATCTGGATGGAATCCTTCGCCTGCATCGTAGAAAAGCTCAGTACTGCCAGCGTGCGAAGAATTAAGTTCAATGGTCAGGGTATTGACTCCAAGAGGGGTATCAATTGCCGTCTTTAACCCTATCGCCAAACAAACAGCAAAAATCGCAATGTATACCAGGGATTTTTTAATCATCTCAATTCGCTTTTAAAAAGTCATCTAAAAGACCGTTGCCACTTCCTGCAATGCCAATCCCTAAAATAGCTCGCCAGGTGTATATCGATCGATTTGCTCAACGGTCGAAAGAGAGAAATCCTCACAAAATCGCGTGAGCAGTCGGTTATAGGCGGGATCATCGATGAGTATCGAACCCCAGGTCTCCCACATGTATTTCACTTCTTTAGTGTAACGTTCCAATTTCTCCGGTGTATCTTCCGGACCTCTGGATGCCGATTCATGATGTTTGAGCACCGCATAAGGGGTATAGAGGTTACGATAACCGGCTTCTCTGATTTTAATACAAAGATCCACATCGTTATTGGTGATAGCGAGATCCACATCGTCGAAACCACCCACTTCTTTGAAAATCTCTCGTTTAACAATCAAACAGGCAGCGGTCACTGCTGAAAAATTTCCGCAAACGTGAGCACGCACGGGGCCATTTTTAGGATCATTTTCAAAAAGTCGGAAAGCGTGGGCTGCCACATGACCTACCCCCAACAAAACTCCCGTGTGTTGCAAACGCCCATCTGGATAGAGGAGCTTAGGACCCACAGCGCCTACTCCCGGACGCATTGCCTGCGAAACCATTTCGGATAACCATTCTCCATCAATGACCTCCAGGTCATTATTCAAAAAACCAACAAGCTCACCATCTGCAGCCATGGAGCCCCTGTTGTTAATCTGCGAGTAATTGAACTTCCCCGGACAAGGGAGAATTTTACACCCTCTTTCTTTGATTTTTTCAAAATATTCCAAGGTCTCTGGTTTCTCCGAATCATTGTCCAGGACTATAATTTGGTAATTAGGATAGGTTGTCTGATCCAAAATCGTGTCCACCGTCGTAGAAAGAATATCCACCATATCTCGGGTTGGTATCAACAAGGATACTCTGGGAAACCCTGCTTCCGTTTGCACGATCGAGTATTTGATCCTCAAACCGGGATGATCGGTTTCTTCTAACACCTCTGCATTTGCAGACCCCAACTCCTTCAGGTGATCCTGCAAAATAGGCTTTGCAAATCGACGAAACCTCTCCGAATTCGGATCCACTGGAACCTGCGCCAGATGAACATAAACGCCTGTTAGTTTTCCGACATACTCGCGTTTGGCTGCTCTGGACATTTTTAACTGAAATGCCCAATTACGGTGCGAGTCACCGTTAGAATCGAATCCACCCAACGCGATAAACCAATCCCTTCTAATCACGAAAAAATCGCCCATGTAGGGATAACTAGTCAATAGATCTCGGTTCCAGGAAGGGAGCAGTGACGGCGAGCTCAGGCTACCATTGGATCCTATGCGATCGAAATCACAATACACGAACCGCACATCTGGATTTGCGTTCAGGTAGTAGTCTAGTCCTGGTAAAAATCTATTTTCAATTCGGTCGCCTTCTCTCAGAAAACAAATCCAATCTTCTTCTATTTGGGATTCTAGCGAATCAAGCTCAACATCATCCAGACACTTCAAACGAGGGTGCTTCGCCAAGGCTTTTCGTTCAGACAAACCTAAACAATTCGCACTGTCTGCGACGTACAGTTGAGTTCCTTTTCTCAACTGAACTAACAAACGGTAAATTGTTTGCTTAAAGTCAACCGTGTTGCCCTTATTCGACTCTACGACCCACCCAAGCGAAGTGGGGAAAACCATCGCTTCACGATCATCCTGAATCTTGTCCAAGATCAGGTGATGCTCAGTCTCATACCATTCTTCATATTCGCTATGCTCGCCCGGATGAGTGTTTCCGTCGTCATTCACGCCAGTCTCAGATGGAGCTGGTTCAACCTTGTCTTTTTGCCAAATCCATATTTCCGAAAACTTCACTTCGTTTCCGTCACTGTAACACCAAAAAAATTCAGCTCGCTTCAAAGACTTGCCAACTTTGAACGATGTCTGAAAAACAAAGCTCTCCTGGGTGGCGTCCAATTCCCCCACAACGCATTCTGACAATGAAACATCCAACACTCGCTTCCCTATTTTGACCCTCAGAATCTCAGGAAAACCTCTGGAATCTCGCATCCCCCATCCTTCGACATCCACATACCCTAAGTTAGGAACAATCCACTGCCCATGTGGAGAAAAAATCCCTCCAACCGAATCTAAAACTTCTGATAATTCTGACATTTATTACAGATTTTACTTCAGAGAGACATTCCTTATTTTTCAAGCGCCTGCCGAATCTCCATCCGACTCATCCCCTCAGTCACCAAATGGTTGTAAATTGCAAAAACCATGAAGCAGAGAGAAAAAACCAAAATAGGGAGCCCAACATCCACAGGAACTGTTGATCCTGTTTGCACGCTCAAATCCAAGCCCTGAACTCGAATGTAAGGATCATTGCCAAGCGATTTCAACTCTAGAGAATGTTCATTTTTGACCACAATCATCGCATCCGAATTAGCCACCCAACCGCTCAAACTAACAGAATCTACACGGCCTGAGGGAGATACCCATTTTGCGTTACTAAGCCTAACAGACCCAGGCCCTTCGAGCGGATCAATTCGAAACCCAGTGATTGGCCCAACATTCTTGGCAAATTCAAAATTCAGACGATGCGGTGTTTTCAATTTTTCAAAAGTCACCCACTTCAAATCTCTTAATTGCAGTCCATTTCGAGTTTCATAATAAAGCCCCAAAGAATTCGCTTCGCCGGACTCGACAGTAACCTCGAATTTCCCCTCGCGCGGATATGATGTTCCTCCCCTAAACTCGTTGGTCGAAAAATAAACTATGGTCGCAACAACCAATGCTCCTGCTACGCAACTCGTTGGAGCCACGAGTCCCCATCGATCACTGAATCGATCTACCCACCGGGTATATCGATTAGTAATCCATTTCAATCCACGAATCGGAGCCATTAGGATCCGCAACATTCTAACCAAAGAACTCAACAAAAATTGAGATGCAGCCCAGGAAAAAATGACAAAAATGACAAAAACGACCAGTGAAGTAGTGGTAAGTTTAATCCAACGGGCAATGCTTTCCATTGGAAGAGTAGGATTTTCAACTGTAAAATACGGGTCACTGTTTCCGGCCTCGGGAACGATTAGCAACTCTTTCTTGGCCGCATTCCACTGCCATCTGGCAATCCCGTGATAAGCTCCGTATTCAGGTTGCAACACGCTCGACGCAAACCAATACCCGCTTGATTTCACATTTAAGCGATGAATCGTGACCAATCCGTCATTGTTGACCGGATCCACTCGTAACGATTGGAGAATAACCTTGTTTGAGAACGGAATTTTTAAAGAAATTTTTCGATTTTCCTCCGGCAATTCAATCTTAGCTGAATGCTCTTCCCGGAAACCTGAACCATCATCCCAGAAGATTTGAGCTATGCCAGGCTTCTGGCTTGAAACCTCAATATCCACGAAAACGGGCTCACTGACTTTAGACCACAAAAGCCAAAGAACCAGCAATGCCACCGTAGGTAAAAACCAATACTGAGCCCAGGATTTCTCGATTTTTGAACGCAGTTTTCTGTTCCTACGACTTGAAGACAGTGAATCCATAAAGTGCATATTTAACTACACTACCTCTTCTCTAAAGCAAATTCTTTTACCTCCCCGATCTTCGAGACGAAATTCGACAAAAATCGTTTGACCGTAATGAACACTCAACGTAATTTCCGTGAAGTTGATTATGGCAACTGGCGCTAATAGGTGGGAGTGACCACCGGGGAGTCTAAACAGAGTTTGTCGCGTGCCTGGGCAAACCAAAATTCACCAATTGACCATATCGATCAATGACCAACACACCACTGCAAGAATACCTTACTGCCGCAGGCGCAGACGCCTCGAACCCCGCGATGATCGCCTACCTGGCAAATCTGTCGGTAGTCGCACAAATCGCTCCCGAAGTTGCAACATCAGTCGTAAGAGAACTGCAAGATCAGCGCTCCAAAATTAAACTAATCGCGAGCGAGAATTATTGTTCATTGTCCACCCAATTGGCAATGGGGAACTTGCTCACCGACAAATACGCCGAAGGTTTTCCGGGAGCTAGATTCTATGAAGGTTGCGGTAATGTAGACGACGTGGAATCTCTCGCCTGCGAAGAGGCAAAAAAGCTCTTTGGGGCAGAGCACGCTTACGTGCAACCTCACTCGGGAGCAGATGCAAACATGGTGGCGTTCTGGGGCATTCTTCAAGCAAAAGTTCAGCTACCATCACTCGAAGCACTTGGCGTAAAAGATCCAGCGAAGTTGAGTCACGAAGACTGGAGCAATATCCGACAAAAACTCGGAAACCAGCGCCTGTTAGGACTTAATCTCGCGGCTGGAGGACACCTGACTCACGGATTTCGTCAAAATGTTTCGGGTAAGATGTTTGACGCCTACGCTTACGGCGTAAGTGAAAAAGACGGGCTACTTGATTACGATGCTATTGAAAGACAAGCTGAAGAAATCAAACCTCTCATCCTTCTCGCGGGTTACAGCGCTTACCCTCGTCAGATCAATTTCAAACGCATGCGTGAAATAGCAGACAAGGTTGGAGCGGTTCTTATGGTCGACATGGCCCACTTCGCTGGCTTAGTTGCGGGTGGTGTATTCAAAGGTGATTTTCACCCCTTCCCACATGCTCATGTTGTGACGTCCACCACTCACAAAACCCTAAGGGGTCCGAGAGGAGGAATCGTTCTTTCCACCAATGAGTTTGGAGAATACATGGATAAAGGGTGCCCACTTGTTTTGGGTGGACCACTCCCTCATGTCATGGCTGCGAAAGCAGTCGCCTTTCGTGAAGCAAATCAGGACAACTTCAAAGCTTACGCTCAAAACATTGCAAACAATGCCAAAGCCCTCGCGAAAGCTTGCAGTGATGAAGGGATGGAAGTGGTTTCCGGAGGAACGGAAAACCATCTGCTCCTGATTGATGCAACTCCCATGGGTCTTACCGGCCGCCAGGCGGCCGCGGCTCTGGTAGAATGCGGCATCACTCTTAACAAAAACGCGATACCATTTGATCGGCATTCGCCGATGATTACGAGCGGACTTCGTCTAGGCACACCTGCAGTGACTACAATCGGAATGGGCGAAAATGAGATGAAGGAGATCGCATCCATTATCAAATATGTTCTGGGAAACACCTCTGCTGGCACAATCGCAACAGGCAAAAATCAGGGCAAACCTAGCAAAGTAGCCTATGACCTCCCTGGAAACGTGAAGTCAGAAGCAACAGCAAGAGTGAAAGCGCTTCTAGACAGATTCATTCTCTATCCAGAGCTCGATTTAGACTTCCTGCTCAAGAGCTTTGCCTAAAAGAAACTTCTCTTTAAAATAGAAAAAGCCCGTTCCAAAAACGGGCTTTTTTGGTATTAAATCTTTTCAAGAAATCAAACTACCATTCATTCCGGAGCTTCAGCAACGCGATAGACTTCTTTGGATTGATCAGATTGCGTCGTCCATCCTCAGTCTTGTCACAACCTAATAAAATAAGATCGATGACTTGCTCAGGTGTCAGAGAGGGATCGATCGCAAAAAGTTTGGCCGCTAAATTTGTGACGTTTGGCGCACTCATGGAAGTCCCTGAAAACTCCTGGCGTTTTCCACCGGGAAGATAACTGTCTACTTCAAACCCATTAGCATGGACCCGAACATTTTCACCGTAGCTTGTAAAACCAGTCTCATCACCTGCCTGATCCACAGCACCTGCGACCAAAACGTTGCTTAACGAAATGCTGGAGGGAATCACTTTGTTAAACTCCACGTCCTCGTCACTATTTCCTGCGGCAGGGACAAATAGAATCTCAGGGGCTGAAGCCATGATTTCCACGAGTTGATCATAGGCGTATTCATACATGATTCGTGCCATCTCTGCTCGCATTTCAGAATCGTCTCCTACTCCGTTTGCTTCAAAAGCACTTTCGATGCCCGCTTGCGTGCCTCCCCAACTCATATTCACCACACGAACTCCAGCATTCTTCATGTATTCAACCGCTTGCCATCCTGCACGAGCCGAACGAACAGTCTCTTCGATTTTTGGTACATCAGGGATCACCTTGTGGTCAAATGTGATACGAGCCGTAAGAATCTTAATAGCTGGATTCCCCTCTGCGGCAATTCCGGCCACGTGAGTTCCGTGTGTGAAATTTCCGAAGTAGCCCAAGTCCAACAGAAATGCATCCACTTCCTCAGGTTGTAGACTCGAGATGTACTTTTTGAAGGCTGTAGCCTCCTTACTGTCGATAGAGGCTTGGACGTCAGATAGTCCTTTAGACATATCGATCAACTCATCGTAGCGAACCTCGATCTCATCGGGGAGATCGAAGAGCATCCCATCATCTTTTCGACTTTCCAAATCATGGGCAAAACCGTAAATGTCATCCACCCAGCCATTTTCGTCATTGTCAATTCCATCATCTGCAACCTCACCCTCGTTTTTCCAAATCTGGTTAAGCGGCTCGAAGATTTCGACATCCACCCCACTGTCCCAGATGGCTACAATGACATCCGTCAACCCTTCTTCCCCAGCTAAATCGACCGAACGTGCCTCCCAGATATCGGGTTTTTCGACTCGGTTGCTTTCGATGTAAGCAGAAACAATCGCTGCGATCTCATCTTTCGTCTCAAGTGTGTAATTCATCATCGTGTAGTAACCGAGCAACGCGGTAGCGATTCCAAAATCGATCTGTCCGGATTCTGAAGCTCCTGGATCCATACGGGATTGCGCCAAACCGATGAGAAGATTCACACTATACATCTCCATGCTACCCTTAGTGCGTTCGATGTTATCCTGCACAATCTCCCAAGGCAATTCATTCACTCGTGGGGCGTAGTAGTCACTAAAGGCCTTGGTAAATTCTTTGGAGCCAATTTCGTGACCCGCTTTTTGAGCTTCGATAATCGCCTCAGTCGACAATCCACTTGTCAATTTATCCGCAGGTTTATCCTGAAGCTCTCTGATTTTCAGGTTGTAATCCAAAGCCGCGTCAAAATTACCGTTTACCCAAGCGATATTTCTCAGGTCAGCGTAGTAACCTTTTAGAGTTGTTTTATCTGCTATTTCGTACTTCTCCAAAATCTGATCGATATCTGTCTTTACCTTTTCGGCGATCAACAGAATCTCACTCTTGTCTTGGATAATTTCGGATGGAGCTTTTTCTACGGAATAAGAAATCCGCGGAAGATCATCCGCACTTTCGACCTTGATCTTTCCATGCGTCCATGCACCTGGAAATAGGAGAAGAGTTATCAAAATAGGTAAATTTCGTTTCGTCATATTCATTAGCTGTAAATTTTCGAATTACGCACATACAATTCAGCAATCGGCTACACATCAAACGGTTTTCCCACTTTTGTAGGATTTTCTCCCCAATAAACCATTAAGATCGACCTATCCGACTAAAATAAATCGAAAAATCACGGAATAATAACTGATCGAGTGACGATCTGTGAATTTCCCTGCGCACTCTTCCACCAATCTTCGTGTATTCTTCCCTGTTCGATGTTTTCGATCCGCTCGGCACCAACTTCAGACAATACTCTGAGCATCACTACCACCAGATCAGGTTTCTGCTTAATCGATGCATTTCTCTCCGGATTCGGAAATATCTGACTCCAGATTCCACTGTTACGATCTCTCTGGTAAGCTCGGATTCCAAAATCGATCACATTTTCCAGTAAAACATGATTTGCGTTAGGGTGACGCATTATCGATGGACTCCATAAAGCACTGGAATCGAAACCTCCCGAAGAATATCCTCCGCTTTGCACATCAAACCCTACCGCAAACGTATTTCGAGCACTTACTTCCGATCTCATCAACGCGTAGCGAGGAAAACCTCCAAAAGTCGAAGTGATCCTCTTCAACTGATAGCTCACCGCATAAACCCCACCTGGATCTTCAAACCCCTGATTAGAAGCCACTGTCAGCCAGCTCGCAGTTGCGCCAAACTTCCCCCAACGTTCCTCGTTCATCGAGTCATTATTCAATGCAAAGTCAGAAATCGAAATCACGGCAGGTTTCGTATCGACTGGTACCGCATTCCACCCTTCCATCTGCCATCCTTGATCAGGGAGTTTCAGACTCATCATGCCCAAAGCACCATCCAACCACACGAGTCCTTGCAGATCCTCTTCGATTCGAATCAACGCAGATTCCATGCTCAAATCTCGATCCAAGTTACTCATCGCCCGATTCGCGTGCCCAAGCATAGCCGCTACGATCTGGATGATCATGGCTACAACGATCACGGCAATAGCAGTTGCCACCATCAGTTCCAGCAACGTAAAACCCACTCTGCTTCGACAGCCCATCGGTGATTTCGGTTCTGCGACCTTCATTGCCGAATACTCGTAATAAATTCGAGGGTTCTACGCTCTTCCGGAGCAATTTCTCGAAAGGTCACTCCATCGGAATCGGGTGCCCGATAAGGCCAACTGACCAACACACGAATCATCGCCACACCAAGCAAATCATTCCCATAAACATGCCCGCTTTCGTTGTAGAACTCCGGTGTAATCAAAAAGTATTGCTCAGCGGCGGGTATGCTTGAATCTGTAGACCGTGCGACAAACGAACCCTCCACATTTGCAACAAGCTTGATCTCACCATTGGCCAAACCACCTCGCTCGACTAGAATTTCCCATCCGATTTGCACAAGGGCAGCTTGGGTCTGCCCGATCACAGAGTGTGCGATCAACCGCTCTTCAACCGCCCGAGTTCTCGCGATGTTTTTAGAGAAGACACCAAGAATAATCGCCACAGTTACTCCCAAAACGCCCAGAGCGATCACCGACTCGATCAGCGTAAATGCATTTTTCTTTTCATTCATCATTTCGATCAGTTTCCGATTACGATCACATTCCCATTCCGACTAACTCTCACCCCGCCAATGATTGAAGTGGATTCAAACAAAAGCGGACGATCAGCATCTTCAGTTGCTCTGGCTACGGAAAAATAAATGACTGGAGCGGAAACCGAAACAGGGGCGTCGCTCTCCAGGTAATTTGAAAGCGACAGCTGGTCGGGAGTCCCATTCGGACTCATCCTGATGACGATAAACCGACGATCACCTCTGCCATCGGGATTGTATAGTATTTCGCCATCCTCATTCAGAAATACTGACAGTTTGCTCATATTCCAGCCGGGTTGGACTTCGCTCGGAGATCCAGGCACCACATAAATACCCTTTGGTAAGCTTTTTCCATTCCCGGAGGCTACCCAGTTTCCGTTTTCGTTCCGAACAGGTAATAGGTAACGAAGGAACCGGTCAGGATAATCCCGATCATACTCAATCGCCACGGCAGTCGGAACGCCAGTGATTCGCGCTCTCATCTGCGCAGACTTCAGTTCGGTTCGCAGAATTCGTATTGCGGAATCGAGTCGGGAAGAAGGGTTATTTCCAACGGTTGCTAAACCAATTCCGGTGATCCCAATAGCTAGGATCGCAATCACTACAAGCAATTCAAGAAGCGTGAAACCGTAGTTACGATTAAGGTCTTTCATGATCAATTCCTTTGATCACTCTCGACCCATGTCGTGATGCGCGGAAAGCCTAATGCTTCGTTTTCATGAGCAATGACCTCCACTGAGCTTTTAATCTCGAACCCATCAACTACAATCCGCCCATCGAGATCAGCATCGATCAAAATTGCCAGGTCGGTGTTGCCGAATGCATCGATGATGTTGGAACCATACCTCGCAGGTTCTTCAAGATCATTCTCAGACAAACGATAAAAGGGAATTCCACGACGGTTAAACGTTCGATTGCTGCCATTCAACACCTCTTCAAACAACTCTCGGTTCCCGGATTCGTTGATCTGAAATAAGTTATCTCCACTGCCCTGCGTGAATGGATAATATCCATACTCTTGACGATAGCTTTCAATGGCGGTCTTCCACTGAGCAAACTGAGTTTTGCTCTTTGCCTGCAATCCTGACCGCCGAGCTCCATTAATCACCGGAAACAAAATTCCAGCCAACAGGCCAATGATTGCGATAACGGTGAGAAGTTCTAAAAGTGTAAAACCGTAGGAAGGAGGAGAGGATTCTTTCATTTATGTTACTCGAAACCTTCAAGGTTATCGAGGTTGAGTGGTGAGTTGGGTTCGTAGTCCCCGTTGGAATCCGGGAGAACGGCTAAACCATCGGGACCTTTTGAGAAGAGGAAATATAAACCATGTCTCCAGTTCGGGTCAAAATGATATTCGAATGGATTTTGCCAAGCGTCTGTAACATCTCCCCGGTCTTCAGATGGATCCGATAAAAGTTTAAACGAAAGGAACGGGCGTCGAGGTTCAGATAATTCACGACCTATGGAATCATGGGTACCCGCAAGAGCCTGGAGAAGGATCCGCTGCCTTTGTATTGAATCGCCCGTTTTGGCGAGCGGATAATTACCAAACTGAACCTTGTAGTCTCCAAGCGCATTGCGAATCAGATGCAGATCAGCAATCACCCGTGCTTGTTGATTTTTCCTCTTCA
>JAKSBQ010000062.1 GCA_022361075.1 Opitutales bacterium
CGGGCGTTGGGAACTCAGATTATGTCTTCGGATACGGATGGTGATGGAAGTTCAGACGGGTGGGAATATTTGCATGGTCTAGATCCTCTCGTTAACGAAGATTTTTCCAGTCTTCTGGAAGGGTATTTGCAGCAACCTAAAAGTAAACTTTTTAATCTGGGGCCAACAGTTTTTTATGATAGAAACGCTCCGGCAAGTTTTATTGCGACATTCGATTTTCCCGATGGAGTTGAGATTGGGGTTGAGGACTTGAGTTCGAAGTGGTCAGTCGTTCGATCTCCTGATGGAGCTAATGTTGAATTCTCAGACGATTCGGCAACTGCAGTCGACGTTACATTCTCGCAAGTTGGTGTATATAAACTCAAATTTGAGCTTCTTACGGGCGAAGCTTATGCTCCGTATGATGAGTTGACGGTCTTTGTTTCCGATACTCCTGCTGCAAACTACGATTATCTTATTGGACATTGGGATTTTGATAATTTGTCAGGTGGAGTCGCGACTGATCGTTCTCTCTGGCAAAGCGAGGGAACGGTTACCAATGCGATTAGTTCAGAGAACTCCTGGGACGGTGATTCTCTACAATACAATGGAAACGATAGTGTTGTAGAGATTCAGGGTGGAGCGGACCTGCTTAATGGTTTAGAGGAAGTTACTCTCTCCGCGTGGATCTACTCCAATCAGGATTCGACAGATCGTACTATTTTTGGTGGGCATCCTGCAATTAGCGGGGATACCAGACTAAGCATCCGGTATGACGCAGTAGGGGTGTTAGAGGGTGCTGAGAAGGTTATCAAAGCAACGATCAATTCCAGTCCTTATCATGAACCGAACAAAAGCGATAAGGGATGGAATATCTCACAGTCTTCAGCAGGTTCATCGATCAAAGATGTTTGGAGACATCTCGTGATTGTTTGGCGATCAGGAGATATGGTTGAAATCTATCTGGATGGGGTTCTTGACAGCCAGGTATTCATGCAAGCTCAGGAACAAGAGTATCTCTCTCATCTTACGCATTTGTTCATTGGTCGAGGACAACAAAATCACGAATCGTGGGATGGTTTTATTGATGAAGTAAAGTTGTTTGGGCGGGCGATGGAAGCTGACGAGATCTATCAAAGATATATTGACGGCGATAGTGATGGGATGACTGATGTATATGAGCGTTTAATCATTGATGCAGATCCAAACGATTCCCTGTATGGGTATTCGGATGTTTCGCCTGAAGGTGATTTTGATAACGATGGTTTCTCAAATCTTGAAGAGTTTGAGATGGAATCCAGCCCCACTATTTTTGACGTCAAAATGGTGTCTGGTGTGATTTCTGAGGTAGGCAATACATGGAAAACAGTGCCTTTTCCATTAAGCTTTGAAAATCCTGTAGTTTTAACAACCCCTCAGTATTCGAACACGAATCAACCCAGAATCGTTCGCTTGAAGGATGTGTCGGAAAATGGGTTTGATGTTAAAGTCGATTATCCGGGGGTTAGTTTTAACGCTCCTTTTGACAATGGTGCCAACTGGTATCGGTTTGAAAATTCAACTGCCTCTGAAATCTCCGATCTGCCGTCACTCCAGTTGAATGGAGCTCAGTTCGATAACACTGATTCACTCGAAGGAGCCTATTCGCTCCGCCTAGATTCATCCAATTCAGAGTCTGCGACTGTTGCAGATCACGATTCTCTAAACATCGGTGTAGGAGATTTTGCAATTACAGGTTGGATAAAGTCAGACTCGGATGGAGCGATTTTTGATAAAGGAGGTTTTTCCAGCATCCTTCAGGTCCAGCAACTTACGTTAGATATGTGGGGATCAGACGCTGACGAAATTCACATGACTGCGGATCCTGATTGGTATGCTCCACACGATGTTTTGCCAGGCAGTTGGGTGAAGTTCGGTATCGACGCAGATTTATTAGGTGGAGTTGATAGTGTGGAGATCCACTACCAGACTACCCCTTATCCCGGAGGCACCATCCGTGTCCGACTTGGCAGCCCTAGCGGTACAATTATCGGGCAAGGCAACCCGGGGCATCCCGGTGACTGGGTTTCGACATCTGTCAGAATATCAACCTCGCTAATAACTGGAATACAGGACATCTATATCTGCTATGAAGGATCTTCGGGATGTATTCGCTGGTCC
>JAKSBQ010000176.1 GCA_022361075.1 Opitutales bacterium
CCTGCGGCGAGAATGACAACGATGCGTCCTTGCCTCAGCATCTCTCGGTTGTGCTCGAGCGAAAGCAGACGGTCGGCGTCCTCACGTTCGATGATCAGGTCGGAGGGATGCACCCCGAACGCTTGAGACGCCATGATTCGCATCGGAGACGGCCCGACCCGATACTCCCAGTCGCCGTCGTCCAATGAGTCGGTGTACGCAACCACTCCCCACCGTTCGATCCACTCGGGGTGGAGCATATCTTGCTGTAGCACGGGACGAAAATCCTCGTCGTACAATTCGGGAAAGAGCGCGGGCTCGAGCAGCACGGTCCGATCGGTACCGCGTAATGGAAGCGGATCAACCGCATAGATGACGAGCCCGGTGTACCTGCGTGTCGGTACCCACGCAACCACTTCTTCCATGCGAAACGGTATCTCATGGTCGACAGACAAGCGGGCAAGATCGGGAAACACCGCGATACGAAAGCTGCGGTACAGCCGAGAAAGGTCGGGACTCGCCTACGGGAGCCCGCGCTCGGCGCGCTCGGCCAGTTCCGCGATCCCGGCCGCGAGGCGTGGGTCACGTTCGATATGGTCGCGCACCGTCAACACCGAGTCGACCGGAACGTCGCGGACGCGATCGAGGAGGCGCGAGAGAAAGCGCTCTTCAAGCTCTCGTTGCGCATAGTACGAGGAGGCGGGAGTGTTTCGCGTCCGTGCGACCCTCGGAGTGCTGATCGTGAGCTCGAGCATCGACTGCTGCCAATCGAAGGTGCTGCGCGTCTCGATCAAGCTCTCCTGCGCCGAAAGAAGCTCCGCTGCTCCGATCAACGCCAGGATCACCGTCGCGCGTGACAACCGTCGCATCTGCCTATAGGTATCGGTACGGAACACGGCGAGCTTCATCGCCCTTAGTAACTCTCGCCGAAGAGTATGCCCGCCCATTCCCACGTTCCGTGGATCTCGGGGTCCGCCGGAAAGTCGACTCTACGAAAGTAGAGGTACCACGTCGGTATGCGGTGAGACCAACCCCATGTGCGTAGATACGCCTCGTTTGCGTTGGAGGTAAGCTCCAACTCGTCCTCAAAGCGCACGCGGGAACGGCGCAGAAACGCGCCGATATCAAAGGTCGGGATATCACTGTTCTCGTCCGACTCTTCCTGTTGCCACGACATCGCAAAGAAGTTGACGCCGGCGCGGTGTCGCAGAAGTCGCGCCGAATCTTGACTCCACAGCGCGTTTTTTATCTCCCGGACGAGCTCGTCGAGGTCGCGATGCGTCCATTGTCGGTTGGAGTCGTAAAACGCGAGTCGGCGGGCGAGATCGCGCCGCGCGTCGGGAAAACCGGGAACCGCCGCGTCCGGTACGCGTAAAAACGTGCGATAGCTTTCATACGCCTCGTCCCAGCGACCGCCCGCCTCGTAGGCTTGGCCGAGATAGAAGGCGACG
>JAKSBQ010000432.1 GCA_022361075.1 Opitutales bacterium
GACTAGACCGAAACTTCCAGTTCTTCTGATTTGTTTGTTTGAGACTCTTGGATTACTAATGATTCCAAGTGCTATATTCAGTGAAGAAGCATCTGCAATAGGAGTTTGGTATCAGATCTATATCGGACTCACATCATTGATCACAATTGCCATCATTTACCTTCTGTGGCGAATGTCGAAAAAGGGAATTGTTGTCTATGTGACAGCTTATTTAATCCACAATCTGATCGCATTAATTGCAGGAAACTGGATGATCGGAGTTTTAATTATACCTGTAGTTGGATCCATATTTATCATCCTGAGTTACAGACACTTTGGCAAAACGCCATAAGATCACAAGGCGCCTAAACGAATGGGAAGAAGCCAGCTAGCTTAATAATGAGCTGACTTCTTTACCTGGTATTTGAGGCAGAATGTTATTTTGCTTCCTGCATTTGGCGGACTTGCTTCAGAAGCATGTGTTTGGGCATAAACAGAATTGGAACCTCAGAATAGTTCCTTGAGCTGAGATTTCTTAACAAGCATCAAAAGGTCGGACGTGGTTCCAATCTTTTCTTTACAAGCAACTACCTTGGAACAGGTATCTTTGGTAATTGTTGTATTAGTGTTTCTACTGGTAGTGTTAAGCTTGTCTGCGCGTCTGCTTGGATTGTCAGGACGCCAAACTATTCTCCCCATTCTTCTGCCATATGAAATCTAAGACTTCTATCGTCGTACGCTCGTTTGTTTTGGGCACCCTTCTAATCTTTCAGAGTGTGCAATACTCGTTTGCACAAGAAAACTGCGGTTGTGATTTATCAGGTAAGGGTTATTCCGTGATGCATTTTCCGGATGACATGCCCGGTCATGAAATACCTGGAGGTATTGTCGATCCTGATTCGGAGTTTGCTTTTCCGGAGACCGAAAGAATCGAAACCATTGATCCGAGTGAATTAGAGCCTCTTCCCGGCACAGGATATTTTGTTCCTGGTCAGGGGTATACTTTCACACCATATCCCAGTGGGCATGATGTATGGTTTGTTCCCTATGTAAATGTTTCCGATCGTCTCGCGGCATGTGAAAGAGTAAGGGATGCCATTACCTGGAGAGAGGGAGATGGCAGGGTGGTTCCTTTCAAGAATTGGTCGGATTATCAGAAGCAGCGTCTTGATGCTTTGTTTCAGGCACTTTGGAACGGAAATCCGAATCTCGGTGTTCGACGTCCGGATTTGAAAAAAGCGCTTCATCGCAAACGGATTTATCTGACCAGGCTGGAGGCCTTTGATATGTTTGCTGTGAATGTTGCTCATTCACTTTTCCTGGAGGCCACACGACAAACACGCTGGAGACTAGGGTGTTATTCTGAAAAAGACCTTGAGCACATCTTTTCATCGGATGTCTATTGCACTCCCATAAAACCGTCTGATGAAACTGATTATCCATCCCACATCAAAGCTGGTAGAGACTATCAGCAGAGTTTTGCTACCCAAAATGCTCCATTGATCGTGTACGATCCACGCGCTGCTTTCGAGTTCATGTCTGGCAAACATGCAAATAACAAAATTTCGCTCCTTGGTTGGGATCAGGAGGAGACGCTTACCTTCCTTACAACCTTCATGCATGATTATTGGAATCACGGTGACAATTGGGGACTACATGCTGGAGTAGATTGGAAAAAGACAGTGTTTCTTGCGGACCAGCTCGCACCCGCACCTGCTAAGAAAAAGGCAAGAATGGCTTACAGCGGGTGTCATCACTTTGCAGGAATTTTTCAAGCTTTGAGCAGGTCAGTAAACATCCCCCTTGCGAATGTAGGAACTCAGGAATACAAGACTTACACTGGGTATTATGGGAATAGATCCCATCGAGGCCTCATTTACGGTGTGGGATCTTCAGATCCACGAATCTTGTGGCATGTGGATGAGATTTATGCGGTGCGACCAGGGCCGATTTTTCCCATTGATTCATCTTCAAAACAAGCACTTTTGCCGAATCCGGGCATGCGGAGATTTTTTGAGGTGAAATGGGCTAAGGCATCGGATCTGCAAAAGTGGGGTTTTGTTTACTCGTTGGAGCAGGTCAAGCCAGGTATCGGATGGGGATCCAATGATGCTAAAAATTATGAGGACTATTATGAGTTTGGATGGTTCGGCGGATATTGGAAAATGTCGGATCGAGCACAAAAACTCTTTAAAAAGCCCCCAGTTAATATGGCTGAGTGGGATATCTTGAAACAATATGTCGGAGATTTATCCGGGCAATGGAATCTGGAGTGTTATTACCAGCTAGGAGTATGGGATTTTGTGAAGTTTGCCTGTGATGCACAATATGGAGAATCGAAAATGCGGCAGTTCGTCAAAGATACGACTACAGGTAATCGAACCGGCCATACTCCTCCAGTTGTTCGTCCCATTTCAGACTATTGGCAGAGGGTCAATGATTGTCTGAACGCTCACGGAGGTTGCCAATCAGCAGAAAAGAAGAACAAAGATTGGGAAAAAGGTCGCCAATGATGAAGTGAGCAAAGCGTCATTCAGTCGATGAACAGAAAAGGCCGGAGATGGTAATCCGGCCTTGCATTGTTGAGGGAAGAGAGCGTTTAACTGCCCCTGTAGGGTTACTTGGCCTCCTGCATCTGTCGGACTTGCTTCAGGAGCATGGGTTTGGATAAAAAGGGAATCAGTGCCATCATCATTTTTTGGGTAAGTGTAAGGCCCGAAACTACGTCCAATTTTCCTCTGAGCATGCCATTATATCCATCCTCAGCAACGCTGCGGGCAGAGACGGTTTTTTGAAAAAGATTCGTTTTGTCCATTCCTGAGGTCGCAGCAAATTCGGTTTCGGTTGCTCCTGGCATTAAGTTGGTGACAGTGATATTTGTATCGTGAAGCTCCTCTGCTATGGCATTACTGAAGAATTGAACGTACGATTTGCTCGCAAAATAAACTGCCTGAAGAGGACCAGGCATGAAGGATGCGGTTGAGGAGACATTCAGGATTTTTCCGCTGTTTCGTGATACGAAGTCGGGGAGAAACAGGCGACACAGCTCGGTAAGTGCTACGATATTTAGTTGAATCATCGCATGATCTTCCGTCCATGTTCGTTCGTGGAATTTCCCGCGACCTCCGAAGCCCGCATTGTTGATGAGGTAATCGATCTCTATTCCGGCTGAAGTAGTTTCATCATAAATTTCTTGAGCTGCAGTAGGTGCTCCCAAATCTTTTGCGATAACATGTACCTTGATGCCGTGTTTGGACTCGAGTTCTGATTTGAGCTGATCGAGTTTTTCTTCCCGACGCGCCACGATGACGAGATCGCCACCTTTTTCGGCGTGGATGCGTGCGAGTTCAATTCCGATTCCTGAAGATGCTCCTGTTATTAGTGCGGTAAGTTTTTTCATAATATGTAAATTGTTTTGTGCTTCTGACATAATGACGAAAAATGTCATTGAGTAATGAATTGACATTATGACAATAAATGTCAAATAGAAATTCAATGGTAATCGAAAAGGATCAGAAGATACTCGAGGCGGCGTTTAAGGTTTTTGCAGCCTACGGATTTAAGAGGGTGACGATGGCAGACATCGCTAAGGAAGCAGGAATGTCACGCCCTGCGCTTTATCTAGTGTTTCCTAATAAGGAGGCCATTTTCCGAGCGATGGTCGAAAAGTTTAACAACCAAGCGTTAAATGAGAATAAGGAAGGTGTTTCTAAACTTAATGAGCTAAAAGAGCAGTTGGAGTTTCTTTTTGAGAATTGGTTGGTTCAGACTTATGAGATGATTCATGCTTCTCCTCATGGTAGTGAGCTAATCGATGAGGGCTATGGAATAGCCGGGGATCTTATGGACCGTCTATATAGGTCTTACGAAGGCTTGCTGCTTGAGATCATTAGTCCTCGGCTGGATCAGCTAGAGAAGGAGGAAATTGATGCACAGACTTTTGTTCATTTGATAAGGTTGTCCGCGAATAGCTGCAAATTGCAGGCAAATAGTGTGGAAGAATTGAGAGGCCTTCTTTCTGTTCTGATTCAAACAATTCTTAAAGTCATAAAGGATTAAAAAGCTGAATACTTGCTGTCCTGAACGGACGCTTGAGTGTATTGAGTGACAATCCCTATGGGGATCGTCACCATCGACCCATAGTGATAGACTGTCTATCCCTATGGGTACGGTAGGTCTCGACCGTTAGCTCTGTTATTACAAGACAACTATTTACCTAATAGGAAAGTGATGGGAACGTGAAGTCGGCTATTCCAGTCATTTTCGGTGTGGTCGGCACCTTCGAATTTACGAGTCATCCAGTTTTCTGAAGTATAACCGCCTTCTCTCATGATTTGATCCACTCTGATTTGAGTGGGCTCATAGTATTGATCGAGTCCAACAGTACCGTGGTCGAAATAGATTTTATGAGTTGATGGGGTAGGTAGATACTCCTGTAAGTAGGCCACGAAAGCATCTGACATTTCGTTGTTCTCAATTGGTTTTGCACCCACCCAGTGAGTCGAAAGGCAGGCGGCTCCACCGAAGATGTCCGGGTATTCGCAAATCGCATACATGGAGATGAGTCCGCCCATGCTCGATCCAGCGACGAAGGTGGATTCTCGGCCAGGACGAGTCGAATAGTGTGAGTCGATGTAAGGTTTTAGTTCCTCGACAATGAATTTCAGATAATCATCAGACTGAACAAGGGTGTCGTAATGTGCATATTCGAGATCTGCGAATCGTTGAAGGAACTTTGGTGTAAGCATGTTATGGGCTTTTTCGGGGAAGTAGTCTGCCCAACGGGTAGCGGAGTTCCAGATCCCGACTACGATGCATTTCCGGATCACGTTCTTTTCAATGAGTCGGGATAGCGTTTCGTCGACCCCCCATTCTTGTCCGTTCCAACCGGTGTTCTTGTCAAAAAGCATTTGCCCATCGTGCATGTAGATCACGGCATATTTATCTTCTTGGGTGTATCCTTCGGGTAACCAGATATCTACATTTCTCGACGTAATGAAGTCAGAGTGAAAATCCTCTAAACGCTCAATTTTACCTGAAGATACATTTGGCAAATTCATGTGTTCGGCACTGCAACTGAAGCAGATGATTAAACTTAGAGTTAGAATCAGGGATGGGCCTTTCATGAGATAGAGTAAGCCTATCTCATTTTTCACAGTAAGGCCTTTTAAAATCACCGTAGCATCCTTTGATTGACCCGAGATATCTTAGAATGGGCAAGACGAAGAACCTTGCGCAAAGTGAGGTTATCAAATCAAAAGGACTTCACTGGGCTACTTTTTTGATGCGCCAGGGGTCCACTAGGGCGGCAAAGACAGTTTTTTGATAATGCCTCAATCGTTTGGGGCTTTCTTTCGCACGCGCTTTGAGGCGTAAGGAGTAAGTGATGCCAAATAAACAGGCTGCCAGATCTTTGCTGTTTGTTTTTGGGTCGAGCTCACCTGTTTCTTTAGCCTTATCCAGGCGCTGCTCGATCCAGGTTTCCGACAAGCCGAGATAGTGCCTTAGGATTTCGGAAATTTTTGGATGTTGCGGGGCTAACTCTAGCAAGGAGTTCATTATAAAACAAGCCCGACGATCGTCATGCTTTAGTGATTCGGCGACCAAATTTCGCATCAAATTTTCAATTTGTTCCAATGGCGACTTTGCCTTTTGTGCGGCTTTGTAAATCTCAGCATTTTGGGCAGCATAACGGTGGATGCATTCGATGAAAATGCCCTCCTTGCTTCCAAAACTTGAGTAAAAACTTCCCGCCAGCATGCCGGTCTCCTTTACCAAATCACTAATCGATACGCCGCGATACCCTCTCTCCCAGAAGAGCTTACTTGCCGCTTCAAGAATCTTCACTCGGTCATGTTTTACAGGTCGTGCCATTTTGCTGAATGTATTGTTTTTGAATGATTATTCAATAATTAATTTGACATCGCGTTCTTTTTGTTGGTTTTTGAATGAATGTTCAAATATTGATTTAAACTCAAACGACTGCCAAATATGAAAAAAGAAACTCTTAAAATAGATCTGGAGAAATTACAGAAGGCTCATTGGAGCTCTGAAGAAATTGCAAATGTGAAGCTCGTCGTCGGTTTCGTACAAAAGCTCATGAATGATCACGAGTTTGATACTGTTCTCAAAGAATATGGAAACGCTTCCTACATCCAGCATAACCGAAACATTCCCGATGGAATCGAAGGACTCGTAGAGGTTTTAAAAGGCTTTACCAAGCAATTCCCGGATTACTGTTACGACGTGAAGCAGATCATTGCCGACGGGGATCACGTTATTTTTCACTCCCACGCTACCATGAAGGAAGGTGACCGGGGAGATGACAAAAAGGGTCTCAACATCACTGACAACTGGAAAATACGGGATGGTGAAATCGTGGAGCACTGGGATTCGCTGCAAGCTTTAGATGGTTTCATGCGATTTTATGCGCTACTGAATGGAGGGAAGATTCGAAATTTCAATGGTGTTTTTTAAACAGAAAAGGCCGGAAGTGAATCCGGCCTTTTTTAGCGTGTAAATTGAGAGTCTGATTATCGTTTCAGGAATGGGTTAAAATCCGAAATCGGAAGTGGAACATAGTCCTGGTTGAGCACCATCCAGTTGTGGAGCTTCGATTTGAGGGCTAGTTCGATTTCTGCGTATTCAGGGTTACCCGCAAGGTTTTCAAACTCGTTGGGATCTGCTTCGAGATCGTATAGCTCAAAAAGAGAGCGTTCTTGCTCGAAGTAGATGCGAGCCCATGGCTCTTGCAGTTCACCCATCGCATGTTTATTGACGAGGTCTTTCCAAACTTCGAGCCCAAAGATGTCGACTGGAGTGTACTCGATTTGCCAAAGAGGGTTGTAGATCAACTTGAAACGTTCGTCACGGACACAGCGGCTGAGGTCGAAGTCAGCGGTGTGGAGTGGGAGATTGTAACCATGAGTTCCACGAGCTGCACAGAAATATTCGCGGGGATTTTCAGGTTTTCCCGTCTCAAGAATGCTTTTGAAGCTTGGTCCTTCCATGATTTCAGATGCTTCGAGACCCGCGATATCGAGGAAAGTTGGCCCGAGGTCTTCTGACGTCACTAGGTCCCCGGAAACGGAGCCTGGTTTGATGTGGCCGTCCCAACGAACGATGAACGGAACGTTCAATCCCCACTCGTAAAGCGTGCCTTTTGCGCGAAGCAATGCTGCACCGTTGTCACCCATGAAAACGATGACGGTGTTGCTGTCCTCACCTCGTTCTTCAAGGATCTTCATGACTGTGCCGAAGTCTCCATCGAAGCGGCTGATTTCGTCGTAGTAGTTTGCGAAGTCTTCACGCACGAGCGGAGTGTCGGGCATATGCGGAGCTAGAGTCAGCGAATCGGGATCGTGTTTATCAGGAATCGCATCCGAATCGAGAGGGCGGTGCGGGTCGTCGAAACTGAGCTGGCAGAACCAAGGCTTTTTGCCTTTGCCATCCGAATCGCGAGCTGCTAGGAATTCTACGAACTGATCGATGTGGCCAACGCCTCCATCCGCGATTTTTACGAAATCCAGGCGGTCTGGGAAGGTCACTAGATTGTGTTCTTCGAAGACGCTGAGAGTGGCTTCGGAGCCGATTTTGTTGTGCCCGTCCAAGTGATAGATTCGGCCTACGACACCTGTATAGTAGCCGTTCTCACGAAGAATTTCAGGGAAAGTAATGATGCTACGATCCAGTGGAGCCGAGAAGCGGGTCATGCGGGATTTGACCGACGAAATACCAGTCATGATCGTCGCGCGCGCTGGCACACACTGGGGCGCAGTCACAAACATCTTATCGAAGCGCATGCCTTTGGAGGCGAGTTCGTCAAGATTAGGAGTTTTGATGTCGGGATTGTCGTAACAACCTACGTGTGGAACGCTGTGGTCGTCGGTCAAAACCAACAAAATATTGGGCCGCTTGTTTTCTGCCAGTAGGGTTGAAATCGCGCTAATGAATAGGGATGCGATTAGAGCTTTTTGAATGATTTTCATAATTCGGGGTGAAAATGAATGTTGAGTCTTTTAATAAACAGACGCATCAGCGAGCCTAAACTTTCAAAAGCGGTTCAGAAGAAATCAAAATCTTAACAGTAAAGTTTTTGGAGCTAGTGACTTTTAAATCGAAATAGCATCATTTAGGGTCTCATATTTATACTACCCGATTTACAACCCCCCCCTACCATATGAAAAAATTATTGAGTACGCTGGCTCTTATGGGTCTTGGTTTGGGCTCTTTGGCTGTTGCTGAAAAGTCTGAGGAAAAGAAACCTTTTAATGTGATCATGATCGCGGTTGACGATCTGAACAACTGGGTCGGAGAACTAGGAGGGCACCCCAATGCGATTACGCCCAACATGGATAAGTTGGCGAAAAAAAGTACTGTTTTTGAGCATGCTTACCCGGCCGCCCCATTGTGTAATCCCTCTCGTACCGCGGTTTTGACGGGACTTCATCCGGCGAATTCAGGGATCTATTGCAACAAAGGTTGGTTCCGCGAAAAGCCTGGGTTGGAAGATTGGGTTACGCTCCCTCAGTATTTTCAAAAACATGGCTATTCGACTTTTGGTGGGGGTAAGCTCTATCACCACCCAAAGGGCAAGATGTCCGATGAGGTTTCCTGGGAGGTGAATTACCACCGGGGTGTAGGAACTCAGAATCCGCCTGAAGAACGTCGTTATCAACATGGTCTGAAAGGTGCGTTTAATGACACTTCCTGGTATTTCAATAAAGCTTTGGACTGGGGGCATATCGACGAGTCCAAGGAAGAGACCGCAGACTGGAAAACTGCGGACGGGGCTGTGAAGATTTTACAGCAGGATCATGACAAACCATTTTTTATCGGAGTGGGCATCTTTCGTCCTCACCTGACCTGGTATGCACCAAAGGAATTTTTTGACATGCATCCGCTTGAAGGTGTGGAGCTACCTCCTTACATGGAAAATGATCTAACGGACGTTCCCCCGATAGGTCGCCGTTTGGCGCGAAAGGATTTTCCGGTGATTAAAGCTTCGGGAAAGTGGAAAGAGGCGGTTCGAGCTTATCTGGCGTGCACGTCTTTCGCGGACGCCTGCATTGGTCATTTGTTGGATGGGCTCGAAAACAGCAAATACAAGGACAACACCATTGTGGTTCTTTGGGGAGATCATGGCTGGAATCTTGGTGAAAAAGACCACTGGGCAAAATACGCGCTTTGGGAGGATACGAATCAAACTCCATTCTTTTTCTACGTGCCTGGAGAAAAGTCCAGCCGTGTGAAGCATGCGGTGAATCTCCTGGATCTTTATCCCACATTGGTGGATCTTTGCGGATTGCCGAAAAATGAGGAGATCGACGGACGTTCACTGGTTCAGCTAATTGAAAAACCCAAAACAAAGAAGTGGGCACCGTCCGTGACCACTCACTGGAAGGATAATCACGCGATCGTGGATCAGCGTTACCGCTACATCCGCTACCGAGATGGAGGTGAGGAACTCTATGACCACGAGATTGACCCCTACGAGTGGGTGAATCGTGCAAATGATCCCGAATACAAGGACGTGATTGAGCGTCTGGCGAAGTGGATTCCTGAGCACAACGAGGAGCATTGGGATCCGGAAGCACCGGAGAATATGTGATTCTTGGGAATACGAAATATAGAATTTGGAATTCAGAAGGAGTAAATGATGAAGTGGATCATTCGATATTGGTGTTTTTTGTGGGTGGTTTTGGGGTTGTCAGTGAGAGCTGTGGAGAAGCCAAATTTCCTGGTGATCGCGATAGATGATCTCAATCATTACGTGAGTTTCCTTCAGGATACGGATGGGAATTTCATTCAGAAGCTCTATCCTGATGAAGGGAAGCGAGCCGAGGTTGCAAAGCTGCTTACGCCTAATCTTCAGAAACTTGCAGACCGCTCCATGATTTTTAGCCAAACCTACTGTTCGCAAGCGCTTTGTGGCCCGAGCCGGACGGCGATGATGACAGGAGTGCCACCTCATGTGTCGGGTTATGAAGAACACTCCAAGCATTTTAGGCATCACGATAGCCTTAAAAATGTAGTCACGCTTCCTCAGTATTTGAAAAACAATGGCTATTTTACGGCGGGTGTGGGCAAGATTTTTCACAAGGCTTCAGTTGCTTACGAAGGAGGTATCCAAAATGATTGGCCGGATCGTCTCTATTCCTGGAGTCATTGGGTGGATCGGCCCATCGGTGTGCATACTGACGGGTCGAACAAGACCAAGTTTTCGCCATACAGTCCCGACGATAGATACATGAAGTTTGGTCTAACGACTCATGCGATCGAGGACACTCACGATTATCAGAATGCCAAATTCATTGCTGAAGTGTTCGAAAAGGGCAGTGGGCAGATCAAAGACAAGCTCGGACAACTTCACACCATGACATTGCCTGAAGGCCAGCCGTTCTACTTAGTTTGCGGATTATTTGCACCGCATATGCCGTGGTCAGTTCACCAGTCTTTTTATGACAGATTTCCTGTGGATGAACTGGGTATCGACGAAGCTTTGAGAAACTGGACAGAGGAGGACATCAAGGACCTTTCCGAATATGCGATAAAGAAGTTCGTAGGTGGGGATGTTCCGATGCTGGATGATATGGCTGCAAAGGTTCACGGAGAAGGAAAGGGGCAGCTTGAAGCATGGAAGGCAGCTGTACAGGCCTATTTGGCGACTATCGCGTATGCGGATGAATGTGTTGGGCTTCTCCTGGAAGCGATTGAAAAGAGCCCACATTCTGAGAATACCGTGATTGTGGTTCATAGTGATCACGGTTGGCATCTAGGTGACAAATATCGGTATCGTAAGCATTGCCTTTGGGGCGCGGCGACTCGATCAGTTTTTATGATTAGTGATCCGAAGTATCCGCTGACTCAGGTAGGTCATGAGTGCGTCCAGCTGATTTCGTTGCAAGACTACTACCCAACTGTTGTAAGCCGGGCAGGATTGGATCGACCTTCGCACGTGCATGGTCGGGATTTTTCACCATTAATGGAAGATCCTCTAGAGGCATCTTGGGAAAATGTCGTACTGACGACTTGGAGTGAGGAAAATGATTCCGTCCGAACCGATCGTTACCTATTGATCCGCTATGGGGATGGATCGAGGGAGCTCTACAATGTGGTGAAGGATCCTTGGGAGTATGAAAATCTTGCAGATGTGTCTTCATACAAGCCTGTTTTGAAAATGATGGAAGATTTGCTGGATGAACGTTTGAATATGCCCGCAAGCGACTACTAAAATTTCCCCAACTCAAGGTCCGAAAAAACGGAAGGCCGCTGCCCGGATTTGGACAGCGACCTGAAACATAGTATGGATGGAAATGAATAGTGAGCTTACACTTATTGGTGTTAAAAGACAAGTGGTTCGTTCACTTTTTGTAAAGATTTATGTGTGTTCGACCTTCTCGGGGTATTTCAATGCGTAAAATGCTCTAAATCTTTGAGTGTGGTTGGAGTTAAGTAGTTTGTCGGCGATCTCTCCCGCAGTAGGGATGTGGCCTAAATCGATGCCGAGGTAGTACACAGCATCTTGGATCCATTTGGTTTGTTTGCGGGAGTAATCGTACAGGTCAACCGGCTTCATGTCGGAGTAGGAAAATAGCTGATCATCGGACATGGAATCAATCGCTTCCATGATATCGGAACGTTCTTCCTCAAGAGGAGTTCCGATGATGTTCGTTGAAATGTCTGCCGTTGAGTTCATTTTCCTTTTGTTGAGTTTATCGACGAGTTTGCAGGCAGCTTTATTCAGTTACTTTTTTTATGATCTTACCCGCCGAAAGACCCGCGATTTTTTGAATACAAAAACTTATCAATGCTATAAATTTCTTTAATAGAATCAGCTTCTACCTGATAAGTGAGAAAAAAGGGCTATCTAGTTTCGAGTTCTCTGAAAAATACTGAGAACATTTAGTCTTTTACACAAATTAAGGAGCAAAGAATTTTTCACGAATTAGAGATGGTCTTTTAAAAATGTGATGCAAGTGCTTGGTATTAGAAAACTTATGTATGTTCATTATTTTATTCCCTGTTTGGCTGGAGTTTCTGAATTACTGAAGCTAATAAGGATGTGCAAAGAGGCTTACGGAATCTTGACATTTTCGCCAATAGCCGGAAATCTCAAAGCTTCTGGCGCAGGAAGCCTCTCCCTGAATACGGTACTTGTGACAGAATGAATTTATAAAGACACTGGATTTTTAGCGAATGAGTAACATTTTCCCTGAAGTTGCTAATAAGGTTCCGCGTTGGATCTTGTTTGGACTGACCCTGAAGGTTCTCGCGATTATTGCGGGTCTTTATTACTATTTCACGCCTAGTTACACCAGAGCGGGGTATCAACCTGTGCAACCAGTGTCATTTGACCATTCATTGCACGTGAAGCAGGTGGGGTTGGATTGCCGCTATTGCCATACGTTTGTGGACCGCTCAGAGCATTCCACTGTTCCTTCTTCGAACACATGCATGAACTGTCACAGCGTTGTAAAGGCAGATTCAGATAAACTCGCCCTAGTTCGAGAAAGCTATCAAACAGGTGAGTCCATAGAATGGGTGAAAATTCACGACACACCAGACTATGTCTATTTTAACCACGCTGTTCATGTGAATCGCGGGGTAAGCTGCGTGCACTGTCACGGTCAGGTTGATGAGATGGAAGAAGTTTACCATGCAAAGTCATTCACCATGAATTTCTGTCTTGATTGCCACCGCAATCCTGAGGAATTCATTCGCCCCGTCGATAAGGTATACGACCTTCAGTGGGAGCCTGAAGATCCGGAATGGGAGGAACAGGCACAAGCGTTCGTGCATGACTGGAAAGTTATGCCACCTGAAAGTTGCTCAGGTTGTCACCGTTAACATTTGAAGAGGATTTCTGATCATATGAATCACCAATCGGGACCAGAATATTGGAAGAGCCTGGACGAAAAAGCGTCCTCACCAGAGTTTCAGGAGTGGGTAGAACGAGAGTTTCCGGAAGGAGCTTCGGAGCTTAGTGGCGTGAATCGCCGTCAGTTCCTGAAAGTAATGGCTGCTTCATTCAGCCTAGCAGGAGTGGGAGCAGTGGGATGTCGTCGTCCGCGCAAACATGTTTTGCCATACTCCAAACAGCCGGAAAACATCATTCAGGGTGTTCCAAATTTCTACAGTAGCTCATATCCGCAAAGTTGGGGAAATATTCCAGTGATCGTGGAGTCTCATCAGGGACGTCCAACTAAGATCGAGGGTAATCCGAGTTACAAACGCTACCGTGGCGGAACTGATGCGTTTACTCAGGCGAGCGTTCTCGATCTCTACGATCCGGATCGTCTCAAGGTTTCCAAAAAGGGAACGAAGCCACTTTCAAAAGCTCAGTTGTTGGATCTTCTAAGTTCTCTTAAAGAGAAGATTAAGACTTCCAAAGGTAAAGGAATCGCTGTTCTTGCTGAGCCATCATCCTCACCTAGTCGCGCTGCATTGGTTGCTCAACTGACTGCCGACAACCCTGAACTGATCTGGGCGGAATACGAAGCTGTTCAGAATCATGGTTTGGAGACTGCTTCGAAGAAAGCTTTAGGGAAATCGGTTCGTGCGCTTTATCATCTCGAGAAAGCGAAGAAGGTCTTGAGTTTGGACTCCGATTTTTTGGGACTCGAACCTGATTCTCTCGGACAGAACAAATCTTTTGCGAAGGCGAGAAAAGTTCGCTCCAAAAAGGATGCGAAGAAGATGAATCGACTATACACGGTAGAGTCCAGTCTTACGTTGACTGGAGCAACTGCGGACCACCGCTTGCGCCTGAGCTCAACCGAAGTCGATGCCATGGTGGCCTTGATTGCCTCGATCATTCTCGAAAAGAGTGGGGGAGCCCGTGATCTTACTGAAGCGCTCAAGAAACGAGCACATGCTGTTAAATCTTACAGAGATTGGGCGGAAGCTTGCGCCGATGATCTTTTGCACTCCAAAGGTCAAGCGGCGGTTCTCGTGGGGGGGCATTTGAGTGCGGAGTCTCAAATGCTCGGTATCGCGATTAATCAGGCTCTTGAAGCTGAGGGCGCGACGGTTGATTACCTCGAAATAGATAAAGGTTATGAGGCGAAGGGTATTGCGGATCTTGCGGAAGCCGTAAAATCTGGTTCAGTTGAGACGCTTTTCATCCTCGGTGGTAATCCTGCTTATGACGCTCCAGCGGATCTTGATTTCTCTCTTTTTGCGAAGACGGTTAAGGAAGTGATCCGATTTGGTTCTTACGAAGACGAGAGTTCCGTCGGTGCAACCTACCAGATCGCGGCATCTCACTACCTTGAGTCTTGGGGAGATGGGCGCACATTCGATGGGAAATACGTTCCTGTTCAACCATTAATAGAACCACTCTATCAAACCATTTCTGAACTTGAGTTGGTGGCAAGCTTGGCAGCGAGTGAAACAACCGATGCGTTCGAAGTCGTTAAAAAGACTGCTGGCGATCATTTCCCTGAACTCGCACAATCCGCGAAGTTCTCAGCTTTACTTGCTGAAGGTGTTTATAATGGAACTGAGTATCCTGTTGCGAAGGTCAAAGCTTCTTCAGCTGCGACATTCGTAAAAGAAGCGATTCAATCTAATGAAATTCACTCGCCAACTTATGACAGCTTGGAAGTTCGTATCGCACCAAGTTATCATACGTATGATGGACGATACGCGAACAATGGATGGTTGTTGGAGTGTCCTGAGCCTCTCACAAAGCTCACATGGGATAACGCGATTTTGATCAGTCCTTATCTGGCCAAAGAGCTTGAGAAAAAGACCGATTTTTCAATTTTCCCGAATTCCAGTTTGTTGAATGACCTTGGTGTGATTCAACGTAACAAATCTGTATTTGTTAGAGGACAGGAAGAAGCACCTGTAGCTAAACTCAGCATTAATGGAACTTCAGTTGAAGGTCCCATTCACGTTCAACCAGGTCTTGCAAATTACACAGTTGTGATCGACCGCGGATTTGGTCGTGACTTCGGACGCATTGCTCAAGGCAACGGTTTTGATGCGAATCCTCTGACAACGCTTGAAAATCCAAGCTATCGGGGCGGTGCAAAACTCGAATTGCTGGGCACTACTTATCCACTAGCGAATACTCAAGAGCACTGGTCCATGGAAGGTCGTGCAATCATTCGCGAGGGAACGACAAAGGACTATCTAAAGCAACCTGACTTCGTGAGCAAGATGGGAACTGAATCCCATTCACCTGCAGTTTACGGTAGTGACGCGGATAAGCCTCAGGAATTTAAAGCAGTCAAGACTCCTCGCGGAGGATCGATGTATGACCCTCCAAACTTTGAGGTCAAAGACCGTTTCAACCCAGATGATCCGAACGCAACATGGGCGCCTCAGCAATGGGGTATGACGATCGACCTCAACACCTGTACCGGTTGTAACGCGTGTGTCGTTGCGTGTCAGAGTGAAAACAACATTCCAATCGTAGGTAAGGATCAGGTTCGTCGTGGTCGTGAGATGCATTGGATTCGACTGGATCGTTATTATTCTTCAGCAAATGTCGCTAAGACTGAAATCCCTGATGATGTTCAGGTTTCATTCCAGGGTATGGCATGCACGCACTGTGAATTGGCACCTTGTGAAACGGTTTGTCCGGTAAATGCTACGGTTCACGACAAGCAGGGGCTGAACGTTATGGCTTACAATCGTTGCGTGGGAACTCGTTATTGTGCAAATAACTGTCCTTACAAGGTCCGTCGATTTAACTTCTTCGATTGGAACAAACGTGAAATCGGCAAATTCTACCAAGGTCCTCTCGGTCCCGTAGACGAGCCGGAAACCCAATCTATGCAGCGCAACCCTGATGTAACCGTGCGCATGCGTGGTGTGATGGAGAAGTGCACTTACTGTGTGCAGCGTATCGAATCTGCTAAGATCCGTCAGAAATCACTCGCAAAAAATTCGGATAATGTAAATGTGCCGGACGGGAATATTCAGGTAGCTTGTCAACAGGTATGCCCAGCAGATTGTATCGAATTTGGTGATATTACAGACCCGAACTCCAAGGTATACAAAGCCAAAGAGTCAGATCTCAACTACAGTGTTTTGGGTTATTTGAACATTCGACCACGCACGACTTACTTAGCGAAACTCAGGAATCCTAATCCTGAGATGCCTGAAAAATATCGCTACGACACTCCATATACTCGTGCTGAATACAAAGCCAAGAGCCATGGAGGAGGGAATCCTGGCGATCATGGAGCAGATCATCACGCGCATGGACACGATTCTCACGGTCACGAAGAAGCGACTCATCATGAACCTCAACCCCACCATTGATCCAACTTCAATTTAGAGGAAAATTTCTATGGCGCACAAAGCAGAGGATTTAAATCTACCAGCCGAGACACAGATACTGATTGCTGAGGCTAAGCCCGTCGACATGCCACGTCGTGAACTGGTGGAAAACAATCGAGACTACAATTGGATCACCGAAAAAATCTGTGGAATCGTTGAGGACAAGACCCCGACCTGGTGGTGGGTTTGTATCTCAATCGCGGGTTTGGTTGCAACCTATACCCTTGCAGGTTTGGTTTACCTGGTATCGACAGGTGTCGGTGTCTGGGGACTGAATAACCCGGTTAATTGGGGATGGGCGATTGTAAACTTCGTTTTCTGGATCGGAATTGGCCACGCTGGAACATTGATTTCCGCGATTCTGTGTTTGTTAAAACAACGTTGGCGAACCTCGATCAACCGAACGGCGGAGGCGATGACGATCTTCGCGGTGGTCTGTGCGGGTATTTTTCCGCTCTTTCACGTGGGTCGAGTTTGGTTTGCCTGGTGGCTGTTTCCATTGCCTAATGCGAACGGCATCTGGCCCAACTTCCGAAGTCCGCTGGAATGGGACGTTTTTGCGGTTTCCACTTACTTTACGGTGTCAGCATTGTTCTGGTACATGGGAATGATCCCAGACCTTGGTTTGCTTCGTGACCGTGCAAAAAGCCTGTGGCGCAAATACTTTTACGGTGCGCTGGCGATGGGTTGGAGAAACTCTGCTCGCCACTGGAAGAACTACGAGATGGCTTATCTGACACTTGCCGGACTTTCCACGCCACTCGTTCTTTCGGTTCACACCATCGTATCCTTTGACTTCGCGGCATCAATTCTTCCCGGGTGGCACACGACGATTTTCCCACCTTACTTCGTGGCAGGTGCGATTTTCTCCGGTTTCGGAATGGTACTCACGCTGATGTTACCGCTTCGTTCGGTATTCAAACTCCATGATCTGATTACGCAGTATCACATCGACTGCATGTGTAAGATCACTCTGGCGACGGGAAGTATGGTCGGTTACGCGTATGCGATGGAGTTTTTCATTGCCTGGTACGGCGCAAATTCATTTGAAGCCTTCGCATTCATCAACCGTGCAGGTGGTCAATATTGGTGGGCTTACTGGATCATGATTTCCTGTAACGTAATCACCCCACAGCTCTTCTGGTTCAAGTGGGTGCGTGAAAATACTACACTTGTTTGGGTGATGTCGCTCTTCGTGAACGTGGGCATGTGGTTCGAGCGTTTTGTGATCACGGTAACGTCGCTGGCCAACGACTTCCTTCCATCCAGCTGGGGTTACTACTCGCCAACGATTGTGGACATTTACACTTACATCGGAACGTTCGGTTTGTTTTCATTCCTTTTCTTACTATTCCTGAGGTTCCTACCGCTAATCGCGATCGCTGAGATCAAAGCTCTGGCTTTGCCGCAAGCAGATCCGCACAACGAGGACCATCCTCTTAACCAAAAATCTTCTAAGTAGTCATGAGCAAGGACACCTATGGCATAATTGCGACGTTTGATACTTCTCCTGAGATTTACAAGGCCGCAAAGGAAGTTAACAAAGCTGGATACTCCAAGTTTGACGTTTTCACACCCTTTCCCGTTCACGGAATCGAAAAAGTGATGGGGGAGAAGCGTTCAACTCTGGGTAGCTTCACGATGATCGGAGGCCTTGCCGGATTTTTTACGGGTATGGCGATTGTCGCGTATATGAATTTCGATTATCCACTGATTGTTGGTGGTAAGGTGATTTTCGGGCCGATTTTTCCGTTTCCGATTTTCTACGAGTTGACCATTCTTCTCGCCGCATTCGGAACGCTCGGAGGGATGTTTGTTCTGAACAATCTACCTAAGCATCACCATCCAGTTTTCGAGTATGAAAACTTTGGAGCGAGTTCGGATGACAAATTTATGATTGTGATCGAATCTGAAGATCCAAAGTTCGATGAGTCGGACACCAGCTCATTTCTTGAGAAACTTGGTGGTTACGATGTGACTGCAATTCCGCACAAATCTGAAACTAAGTAGGAGGAGACATGAATCGGATCATTACAGTCGTTTACATCTTCCTCATCATTCTGGTGGTTTCTGTTTTGGGCTTCAGAGGAAGTAAGTCACGCAAGGAGCCACTATACCTTTTCCCGGACATGGACCGTCAGGCGCGCTACGAGCCGCAAGGTGAAAATCCATTCTTCGAAGACAAAATGGATGACCGCTTGCCGCCACAAAACACAATCGCAAGAGGTAATGCCTTGGATAGGGCAGGAGTGTTCTCAAGTGGATTTGATGCCACCGAGCTTACCGATGTCGCATTTAACACTGGACGCGACGAAGCAGGAGAGTTTTTGAAAGAGCTTCCCATTGAGGTAAATCACGAGTTAATGGAACTCGGGCGAGAGCGATACGACATCTTCTGTGCGGTCTGTCACGACGAGACGGGTGATGGGAATGGTGCGGTCAAAAATTTCGCCCCACCAACGCTCAGTTCTGCAAATTTGTTAACCCAGCTTTACATCGACCAGTCGGAAGGTGAAATCTACAACACCATTTCATACGGCAAAAATACCATGATGGGTTATGCCGATAAACTCAGCCCTAAGGAACGTTGGGCAGTTGTACTTTATGTTCGTGCACTTCAACGTGCGGCAAATGCGACGGCCGACGACATCCCTGAAGCGAAAAGAGGGGAGCTGGGACTATGAGCAAAGAATCTAATCAATCATCAGACGTGACTATGTCCGCTATTGAAAATCCCAAAAATATCTCACTGATTGCCCTGATTGTGGGGGTTGTCGGACTTGCTATCGCAGGTGCGGGATTGGTTTTTGGCCTATTTGAAGGAGATTCCCGACCTTGGTTCAGCTGGCTGATCGGAGTGGCCTTTTGGATGTCTATCCTGATTGGCAGTCTTTTGCTGATCATGATCACCTATGCTTTTGACGCGGGTTGGTCGGTCATCATACGCAGACAGCTTGAGCACATGGTTTCTGCTTTTCCGTGGATGGCGTTGATCTTTCTTCCGCTAATTTTGCAGCCATGGATTTCATCTCAGCCGGGAATATTATGGAAGTGGATGAATCCGGATACTCTTTTGCATAACGGTCATACGGTCGGACATGATCCCATCTACCTGTGGAAAGAAGTTTACCTGAATCTGCCTTGGATGACCATCCGGACAGTTGCGTATTTCGGAATCTTTATCGGAGTCTCAATGCTGTTGAGAAAATACTCCTTCACTCTGGAAAGTGATGGAAATACCCGTTGGGTGAATCGCGCGCGCCGCACCTCGGCATTCGGAATTTTTGGAGTGGGACTTGGCCTGACTTTTGCAGCCTTCGACTGGTTCATGAGTTTGGATTACCACTGGTTTTCCACCATGTTTGGAGTTTGGTATTTTGCGAGTTCGGTCCGGGCGACCATCGCGTTTACGATTATCCTTTGTTACTTCTTGTCAACAAGGGGTTATTTGAAAGGAATCTACAATCAGGCGCACCGATACGACCTTGGCACGTTGCTCCTAGCATTCACCGTGTTTTGGGCTTACATCTGTTTTTCCCAGATGTTTCTGATCTATCAGGCAAATATTCCAGAAGAAACTTTCTGGTATAATCTCCGGCTCTACACTCAAGAAGGTGGCAACAGCCTCTGGTGGTGGATTGCGATGAGTTTGGTGTTTCTGCACTTCTTTGTGCCATTTTTCTTCTTGGTTTTTTATTCAACCAAAGTGTCGGTCGGTCGTTTGGTCTTCATCGCCTCGTGGATACTTTCTTTTCACCTGCTGGATCTCTATTTCAACATTTTGCCGGGTGAAATTATGACCACTGACGGGCATTTCATCATAAGATCCTTCTCAGTGACTTTGTTTGATATTTGCTCGATTTTGGGAATTGGAGGGATCGTAATTTGGTCTTTCTTGAGAAGTTCCAAAAAAGTTAAACCCATTCCGATCAAGGATCCCCGCATTCTTGAATCCATTCACCACCACGAATAATCATGGAAAACTCAGAACCTAAGGAAGGCGAAGGCGTTGAAAAGCTTGTTGTATCCGGAGTAGCGAGTGCAGCATTCATTCTTTTGTTTGTATTAATTTTGTGGGTTGCTTACCTACCTACTCATTCGGAGGAGGTGGATGCCGAGGGCAGAGTTGCGCAAGAGGCAAAACTCTCCGAAACGAAGGCTAAATCTGCTGAGAAACTTGAACAATACGCCGTAGCAAATGCAGCTGAAGGGATTTATCGAATTCCCATCGAGCAGGCAATGGAACTGACTGTGGCCAAATACAAGGGTGAATGATTTGAATCAATCCTGGGACATTGTCATCATCATTTTGATCGTTTTTGGGCTGCTTTTCTTCGGAATCGCAGCTTACGCCCTTCAATGGGCCGCCAAAAATGGGCAGTTCCAGAAATTTGAAAAAGGCTCAAGGGTGATCTTTGATGAAGAGGAACCTGAGGGTGAGATTGCAGATCGGTTTCCTTCCAAAAAAAAGCCGAAAGCAAAACATTGAACATAATTTCCTAACCCTTTACCGTTGTTGATAGATACATGAGTGCGGACACTGGATTTACACCCTATAAATCAGAAGACCTTTCTGAACGAGTTAAACTGAGTGAAATCGATCACTCGATTAGAACATCCGGCCTGTTCTTTTTGGTATCGGCAGTGGTGTGGCTCTTGATCGGAACCGTCTTCGCGATCATCTCATCCTACAAGATGCATACGCCTGAGTTTCTTGCTCAATATGAGTTTTTGACTTTCGGACGTGCACGCTCTGCACACCTTAATGCGATGATTTTTGGATGGGCGAACAATGCGATTTTCTGCTTGGGGCTTTGGGTGATGGCGAGGCTTTGTCGTAATCGTGTTCGGCATGGAGGATTACTTCTGATTGCAGGTGCTTTCTGGAATTTGGGGGTTTCGATCGGAATATTCGGCATCCTAACTGGGAAAATGACCTCAGTCGAATGGTTAGAGATGCCTACTGAGGTCGCACCGGTTTTGGCATTTTCATATGTTCTGATCGGGATTTGGGGAATCATGGCCTTTGCGGATCGTAAATCGGAGCACGTTTATGTTTCCCAATGGTATATTCTAGCGGCACTTTTTTGGTTCCCATGGCTTTATATCATCGCTGAAGTGATGATCCTTATGGTCCCCGCTAGAGGAGTGGTCCAACCGATCACGAATTGGTGGTTTGCACACAATGTGCTGGGGCTTTGGTTAACACCTGTTGCACTCGGTGTGGCTTACTATTTGATTCCCAAAGTCCTGGGTAAGCCTATCTACAGTTATTACCTTTCGGTTATTGGTTTCTGGACATTGGCGTTGTTTTACAACTGGGCGGGGATTCACCACCTGATCGGAGGTCCCATCCCAGTTTGGCTTCAGACGGCAGGTATCGTTGCCAGTGTGATGATGACGATTCCGGTGGTCGTGGTCGCAATCAATCAACACATGACCGTTGTCGGCGAGCATGATGCCGTTTGGAAAAGTCCAACTCTCCGGTTTGTGGTGTTTGGAGCAATTTCTTATACGCTGGTGAGTTTGATCGGATCAGCGATGGCGCTACGAGTTGTTAATGAAGTGACTCACTTTACTCACTTCACCGTAGCTCACGCTCACCATGGGGTATATGCATTTTTTACCATGATCATGTTCGGCGGAATCTACTTTGTGATGCCACGTTTCATGAAGAGAGAGTGGCCGTCTGCAACACTTATCCGTATTCACTTCTGGGCTTGTGCTCTAGGTATTACGCTTTACGTAGTTGGCCTTTCAATTGGTGGAATTATCCAGGGTCTTGAGCTGAACAAGTTAGATGATGAAGGAAGTATTGTATATCCGTTTCTTCAAGTCATGGCGAACACCTTGCCGTGGTTGGCGTCGCGAACGGTTTCAGGTATTTTGCTTACAATAGGTCATTTCGCTTTTGCGATCCACTTCTTCTGGATGCTCTTTGCACCAGCCAATAAAACCTCAGAGGGTCCCACCTTGTTGGCGCCAAACAACAGCTAATCAATTTCCATGAAGAATCTGCCACTTCTATTTCTCGGTATCTTTTTTACCTTGGCGTTTTCCTGGGTTGGATTGATTTTGTCCAGTCATTTGAACTTGGGCAACTTGCAACCGAGCACCTCAGAACTTGAGGACGGCAAGCTTATCGAAGGAGAGCCAGTTTATCCTATAAAACTCGGAGGTATCGCCCAGACTGGTAAAGACGTCTACATCGACCAGGGCTGTATGTATTGTCACAGTCAGCAGATTCGTGCTCAGGGTTTCGGATCTGACTATGAGAGAGGTTGGGGTAACCGCCAGACGGTAGCTCGTGATTATATTTTCCAGGATCGTGTGTTGTTAGGGACTATGCGCACTGGTCCGGACTTGGCAAATGTTGGAAGTCGTCTACCTTCCCGTGAATGGCATATGCAGCATCTTTATCAACCACGGATCACTTCACCTGGATCCATCATGCCGCCTTACACTTACTTGTTTGATGTGCAAAAGGTTGAGGGACGCCCTTCTGAGGATGCAATCATGATTCCGGAAGGTTCTCCTTACGCGCCTCCTGCAGGTTACGAAGTAGTGCCTACGGATCGTGCGGAGGCACTCGTTGCTTATCTATTAAGCTTGAAGGTTGATTACGAACTACCGGAAATGGGATTTACTGAACTATGAGCGAAGACAAACATTCCGAAGATAAAGAGATGCGATTTGATCGCGCAGATCTTGAGGATCACGAAGTTCAGAACATCCATTCTCAGGTGGGACGGGAGAAGGAGGAGCCTAAAGAGGGTTTTGCCTTTCCTCCATTGATCATTGTTTTCATGTGCATGGGGCTTTGCTTATGGGCAGGATTTGAGATTTCTCATTCTTCAGGAGGTTTCAAATGGGACGTCTATGATCCAGATAAAAAGTCAACAGGAAAAGAAGTCGCTAAGGTATACGATCCCATAAAAGCTGGTAAGAGAGTTTACAATAACTGTATAGCCTGTCACCAGGCGAACGGGATGGGTGTGCCTGGTGCATTTCCACCGTTGGCGGGTTCGGATTGGATGGGGAAATCTCCTGATGTTCTAGCGCGAATTGTGATCTACGGCCTTTCTGGTGAAATAGTTGTGAATGGTGAAACTTACAATAATGTAATGACACCGCTATCGAATCTAAGTGATAAAGAAGTGGCAGCTGTGCTTTCATACACAAGAAATGCCTGGGGAAATCAATACAGTATTGTAACAGAGGAAGAGGTTGCCGCGGTAAGAGCAGCAGTTGGAAGTCGTTCCTCCCCATACACGGCTGCAGAGCTTCTGGAGCAGTTTCCTGATTGATAGCTGATGACGGAAAACGGGAATAAGTCGTTTGCAGAATCTTTAAAAATCGAAATCGATTTTATTCCTTTTCACGCGGTCTTTAGGCATTTCAACCTTCGGAATTTACCAGGAGATTTTGCAGCAGCGGTGAATGTCGCGCTTCTCGCCTTTCCACAGGGAATGGCATATGCACTTATTGCGGGTTTGCCTTTGTCTTATGGAATTTTTGGATCGGCTGTCGCATCCATTGCTGGAGCGGTATTTGCGAGATCTCACTTTATCACTTTAGGCCCAACTAACGCGACTTCTGTGCTCTTGCTGAGTGCATTCGCCGCTCTGGAAATGGGCAGTGGAGAAAAGCTAGCAATTCTTCCGACTATCATACTGCTCTCGGGTTTGTTTCTGGTGATTGGTTCGATGGGTAAGGTAGCATCACTGATTCAGTATATCTCAAAAAGTGTGATTGTGGGTTACATCACTGCCGCAGCTATTTTGATCATTACAAATCAGCTAAGGACTGTGTTGGGGATTCAGCTTTCAGAGGGTGTTGATACTTCCACCTTGGTCCAGGTTTTGTGGCACACCGTCGGACACGCTCACACGTTTAATTGGCAATCTACCTTAATTGGCCTCCTGACTGCGGGAGTTTTTTGGAGTTTGAATCATTACCTCCGAAAGCTTCCAAATGTGGCGATCACGTTGGTGATTATGTCGTTAGTCACCTATTCTCTTCAGTTCGCTGGAATCACAGTGGAGAAACTGAATTCGGTTTCGATGGGGGAGTGGAACCTTACTTATCCACAGTTTGATCTTAAACTTGTCCGCCTCGTGGTTGGCACTTCGTTTGCGATCGCAATTTTGAGCTTGTTGGAGGGCATTTCGATTGGAAAGTCACTGGCTGCGCGTTCCGGGGGAAAATTGGATTCTAATCAGGAGATGTTCAATCTCGGTTTCGCAAATCTCGCGTGCGCGTTTTTGTCCGGCATGCCTGCATCTGGTTCACTCACGCGATCGATGCTCAACTGGAGGAGTGGCGCGAAGAGCCCATTGGCAACTTTGATCGCTGGTGGGTTGATCGTTCTCGCAGCTTTTTTGCTGGGCCCACTTTTAAACTACGTTCCCAAGACAGCACTTTCGGTTCTAGTCATCAGCATCGGTATTTCACTGGTAAATAAGCACCAGATCTTTCTTGTCACACACTCCACGGGCAGTGATAAGTTTGTTTTTTATGCAACTCTTGTTGGCGGTATGTTGGCACCTCTGGACCTTGCGATCTATCTCGGTGTTGGATTGTCGATCTTTCTTTTCTTACGCAAGGCTGCAGCGCCCGAGCTCGTCGAATATGAGTTCAATGAAGAGGGCAGGCTAACTCAGAAAAAGGCTCAAGAGGACGAAGTGCTTGAGATTTCGATTGTTCACGTGGAGGGTGATTTGTTTTTTGGTTCAGCGGATCTTTTCAGAGATCAGATTCGACGGATTTTTGAAGACAAAAATCTTAAGATACTGGTTTTGCGCATGAAAAACGCTCATATCCTTGATGCCACCTGTATCATGGCGATGGGGGAACTGATTCAATTCATGAACGAGGAACAGCGTTACTTGATTATCAGTGGCGTGAGAAAGAAGATTTACTCTGTTTTGGAGCGTTCGGGGATGTTAGAGAAAATTGGAACTGAAAACGTATTTAAGGAACATCCTGATAATCCAACCTTCTCAACCGCGTTGGCGATGAAACGTGCTCAAGAGATCCTTGGAGGTCGTGAAGCCAATGTCACGATTTACGTCAAACCCACCGACGGAAAGTAAGAGGTCGAGGCACTGAAAAAAGAATTTTTTTCGCTTGATTCGTTTCTACATGCTTCCTAGCTTTTCACTTTCTCGTTGAGAGCCAACATAGCTCAGTTGGTAGAGCTCCCGCCTTGTAAGCGGACGGTCGTCGGTTCGAATCCGACTGTTGGCTCCATTTTTTTGTACAGATCCATCGGTAGTCAAAATCTCGAAACCATTCTTAGGGCAGATTGTGCAAATTTACTCTAGGAATGAGTAAACGTGTCGATAGAGTAATTTTGATTGATGAGATCTTCAGGCTTAAAAATCCTTACCTTTAACATAGCCGCTGTTTTCTGTTATCTGGGATTCGGAGCAGTTTCTACAGGTCTATCAAGTTCCCCTGAGTATTTCACTCCTGTATGGATTCCGGCGGGTGTTTGTGCTTTGTTTGCACTGCTTTGGGGGACGAGCATTTATCCAGGGGTTGTTATCGGGAGTATCGCCTTTCATTTCTATTTCTATCATGGATCGGTAGGCGATGAAACCGGATTTCAATGGGTGTGGAGAAACTTTAACTATGTTCCTCTCGTCTTGTTGCAATGTGTGATTGCGAGGCGTTTGTTTTTTCAGTTCTTAAGAAAGCCAGATTTGCACACTGACGTAGGAACCTTAGTGGAACTATTATTCCGCTGCGCTCTTCTTGCGTTGGTCCTGCCATTACTTACTAACGTTTTCTTCCTTTTAGAAGGTAGCGATTTCACTGCTTGGAGTTGGTTAACAAGTTTGGGGCGATGGTGGTTTGGTGACTTTCTGGGAATTATATGTCTCATCCCTTTGGCTGCTTTTGTTCTTCAACTTGGAGATGAAGATTCGCGGATTAAAATTCTTAGATATGGCTTTCCAGTAGGCGTCTACTTAGTGGGGCTGGTGATTGGATACCGAATCATCGCTGATAAGGAGATCCGAGGTGTCAGGGAACGGTTTGAGTCCGAAGCCGTTGACATTAAGAACCTGCTGGAGAGTGAGATGCTTGATCTGGTGAGTGAAGTCGAATTACTTCGTCTCAATTTCCTCAAAAGTGGTAGTATGGATCCTGAGTTGTTTAAGTTGCAGAGCGAACAAGTTCTGAAGTCTCACGGTTCCATCCAGGCTGTCAACTGGATCCCTTTGATTCATTCGGATGATCGTACGTTGTGGGAGCAGAAGTTTCGGGAGGAACTCCCCGGTTTCCAGAAATTCACTCGCATGACGCGCGAGAAAATCAGAAGACTACCCTCCGATTTAGAAGAAAACTTCATTCTTCCCATCGTTCTTACCACTCCGGAAAAAGGTAACAAAGAAGTGATCGGAATGGATGTATCTAGGTTTTCTGCGGATATCATGAGAAGGGCTTCTGAGTTGGGTAAACCGATGATGAGAAAGCCCTTTCGCTTGGCACAGGAGAAGGAAAATCAGATTGGTGTTGTGATTTATTACCCGGTTGAAAAAGCAGACTATGCTTTACTGGATAAGCATTACGAGTCCGGTGAATTTGGTTTTTTCAACATCCCAATAAGAATGGAAGATTTTGTGGGTGACATTTGGAAAAAGAGAAACACGGACGGTATGCACTTGAGTCTCACGGATATCACGATGGCAAAGTCTACCGATACTCTGTGTCGTTTCATAGAGGGCGAAGCATTCAGTATTCATGAGATCACACCCGAAATCCATGCAGTATTTGAATGGGATTCCGTGCTGAAGATCCTAAATCGCAAATGGAATTTGACCGTAAAAGCGGATCGAACCTACTTGGCTCTCTACCATTCTAACGCTCCATTTTTTCTATTGGCTGGTGGGTTAGCGGTTTCGTTTTTCCTAGGAATTCATTCGTTGAGTAATTTTTTGAGAACCCGAGTGATCGAGGCTACTGTTGAATCTCAGACTCGTGAACTTCGAAGCGCAAAGATTAAAGCTGAGCAGTTGTCTCAGTCTAAGTCGGAGTTTCTAGCGATTATGAGTCATGAGATTCGTACACCGATGAATGGGATGATCAGCACTTCGGAGATGCTCAGACGAACCCAACTAGACGACGAGCAAAAGGAGTTGGCCGGAATCATTGAAATGAGCGGTTATACCTTGCTCGCGCTCATCAACGATATATTGGATTTCTCCAAGTTGGAAGCGGGCAAGGTTGAGTTGGAATACAAATCCTTTGATCCCGTGGAGTTAATCCGTAAGGTAGAAGCGACTTTCAGAGCAAAAATGAGAGAAAAGGGAATCGAGTTTAAGCTCGATCTCTCGAAGGTTTCTGAAGCTAAAATCAGATTATTGGGTGACGAGGGTCGCCTTCTTCAGGCTCTGATGAATCTGGTTTCGAACGCAGTCAAATTCACATCGGAGGGAAGTATAAAGATCGAGGTTGAAGTCAATCGTTTGTCCGACAGGAGGGTAGGACTGTGCTACAAAATAAAGGACACGGGCATCGGTATTCCACTCGAAAAGCAGAAGGATCTATTTGAACCTTTCACTCAAGCAGATCTTTCTTCAACTCGAAGATTTGGTGGTACGGGCCTTGGTCTAGCGATCGTGAAGCGCACAATGGAATTGTTTGAGGGCAGCATTGAGATGCAGTCGACTCCTTTAGAGGGTTCTACCTTTGTTGTAAAGGTGGAGCTTGATGAGGCGCCGGCGGATGATTTCACATCCATAGAAGGTATTGGCGATGGTTGCGTTGCAAATCCTGGATATGAGGGAGCTTGTGTGCTGTTGGTTGAAGACAACAAGCAAAATCAACGCATTATGAAACTCTTGCTTAGGCGGTTTGATGTGAGTGTGGACATTGCCGATGACGGTTTGCAGGCCCTTAGAAACGTTGAGAAAAATCGTTACGATTTGATTTTTATGGACTGCTTACTGCCCAATCTGGACGGATACGAGACTTCTAGGCGAATAAGAGAAAGGGAAGTTTCAGGTATTTCTCGGATACCGATTGTTGCGTTAACAGCGGCTAGCCACGATGGGGCTCGGGAGGCATGTATGGATGCGGGTATGGATGATTTTCTTACAAAACCTGTGACCTTGGCAGGAGTGTCGGATGTGTTGAATAAATGGATTGATCAATCGGACCGTGTTGCAAGAGCTTAGGTTTGGAAGTCCCCTCTCAAAAGACCCTTGAACGATGGTTTTTCCACGGTATTGATAGTTTCATGCTTCAGCGATGGAAGGTGGTGTGTTCCTACGACGGAACTGATTTTTCTGGATGGCAGAGTCAGCCGGACGGGAATGCAGTACAGGATTTTATCGAAGCGCGATTATCAGAAATCATGCAGCAAGAGGTTCGAATCACAGGAAGTGGTCGAACCGATGCAGGGGTTCACGCTAGGGGGCAGGTTTTTCATCTAGACTTGGATTGGAACGCTGGACCGTATGCGATGAAAAAGGCGTTGGAAGTTGGTTTGCCCGAATCGATTGGGATATGCTCGATTCGTCCGGTGAACAAAGATTTTCACGCGAGATTCTCTGCCAAGGGCAAGCGTTATCACTACCGGATCTATCAGGGCATGGCTCCTCCTCATCTCACCCGCTTCATGCATTCGAGGCGAGATTATCTGCTTAACGTCGACGCAATGAATGAAGCGGCTAGGTGTTTCGTAGGTTGGCATGACTTCAGAGCGTTTTCGGTGAATCGGGGTGAACCTTACGAAGATACTCGTCGTTATTTAAGCGAATGCTCGGTGGGGAGTAACGGACCTCTCATTACCGTGAAAGTGGAGGGTAATGGATTTATGTATCGTATGGTCAGGAGTTTGGTTGGCGCAATCATGGATGCGGCGGATGAGCGACTCTCTCTCGATGAGATCAGGTTTTGTTTGAAAGGGGAGAATCGCTCGCACCGAGTGGTGACTGCACCGGCTAAAGGTTTGACTCTTGAGAGAGTTTATTATCGAAATCGAGGGTATCCGAACCTCCCTCCTCCATGAAACATGAATTCTCCAACAAATTGATGTATTTTTGCACCTCGTTGTTGGATCTTATTTTTCCCCGCAACGAGTTCTTTATTGGAGAGCCGATCGAACGGACTGCACCTCGAGGGTGTTACTTGGATTTTGGATCTTTCATTTACCTAAAGAAAATAAAGGAACCAGTTTGTTCCATTTGTGGTTACCCGATTTATGGTGCGACAGATGGGTCACCTTCCTGCGAAAAGTGTCGATATTTGGATCCCATCTTCGAAGGGAATCGATCCTTTTTACTGATGAATCGATACGGAAGTAAGATTGTGCATGAACTAAAATATCGGAGGGGCAAGTATTTGAAGGAAGACTTCTTGAGTTTAATGAGGAATTCTTGGGTAATCGACACCTTGGAAAAGGGTAGTGTTTTAGTGCCTGTTCCATTGCATCCGAAAAAGCTCAATCAAAGAGGATTTAACCAAAGCGAATGGATTGCCCAAAGATTAGTGGAGATTTCACCAGTTCCTGTGACATTGGAAAACCTGATTTTGAGGAAGAAGTTTACTGCGACTCAGACTCTGATGGATAGAAGTGCAAGAGCTCGAAATGTGAAGGGAGCATTTTCTATTCGGAAGAAACGAACGTTACCGGCAGAAACTCCGTTGATTATTGTGGATGATGTTTTCACCACAGGCGCTACGATCAATGAATGTGCGCGGGTTTTGAAAAGCCTGACTATAGATTTCCTTCATTATCTTAAACATAGTATTTACAATGTTTATAATGCTTTGTATCATTTTATTATCTTCAATTTCATAACTATTAATATCCACATTACCAATAAAGTCGTTTGCATAACTGCCATTAAAGGAATGGAAATCCTGGAGCATGGCCATAAGAGAATCATATAATTCATTATCTATATCCAATTTATAAATTTCCGGCTTGTTTAAGCCTCTGGAGCAGAAATATCTTTTCCTATTTAACATGTCCTTCTCCAAATAAATGTCATAATTATCTTCACCTTTGGAGTTCTCTTTATTAATGTATTTAGCAACATAGCTTGCAAAGTCCATAATATTTTCTTTTTTAGATACACCTTTTACAAAAGTCCATCCATTACCCCAAATTGACTGAAACTTAGATTGTTCAACATAGGGAAGATTAAAATATAATATGTGAAAATGAACTCGACCATTTTTCATAAACTCTGGAATACATATATACTTAAGAACATTTTTCCTAACACCATAAAGATGCCAAGATAAACGTTTGTTAAATTTTGTAAACTCGTCATTAGCAACCTCTAAATCAGTTACATGGTCAGCGAAGGTTAGCGTCCAAAATTTAGGACGCTGAATCTCACCATGTAAATCGGGAATAACATTAACATTACAGGCTATTATATCAAAAACTCTCTTTCTAGCTCTTACAATACTTTTAAGAAAGTTCTCTCTAGTATTCTGACTTTGTCCCTTAGAAGCAGGAGTAGGGGGATTTTTTACTTGATAATTAAAGTATTTTTTCTTAGATAGTTTCTTAAGAGTTACATGTTTACCAGCTATTTTAATTTCTAGATTATATGACATATGATTTAACATTTAAAAACCTCCTTCTAGGGTAATTTTCTAGGGTCTTTGACCTTTTTAAAAAAGAGTCGCATTAAGTGCGACATTACTCAAGTGAAGCATTTACCGCCGAAACTTTAAGCGGTATTAGAAGTAATATATCCTGCAAACTTTTACTTAGATGGCAAGGACAAGGAATCATGATTTACGTGCCTATGCTTTACGTCCTTACCTCAACCTTTGGAACTTTAGATTACGCCCAAAACTATTTTAAAATGGTTACGGAGGGAAAGGGTAAAAGGATAGCCAAGGGTAAAATGTATAATATGTATATTTCCATTTTTAACCATGAAATTTAACTGTTTTTTACCTGACTTAGAGTAGAAAATTCTCTCTAAAAGCGAATATATACGTATTTTATGCATTTTTAAATTAATAGTATTATCCTATGGGTATATAGGTTTATTCACGCCTAGAGCCAATCTGAAAGGCGTGTGGCAAAAAGTAATTGCAAGGGTTTCAGAGGTTAATTTTGAATACCTTGCATATTTATACATAGTGATGAATTTTTGAAATTTTATCTTAGAAACCGTCCCTCCCCTGTCGTTCTGGCGAACGACATAGGAGAGACGGTTTTTTTCTTACTGGGAACGCCCAATTCGTAAATTACACAAGCCGAACCTCGATTTTTCAGCAAGCATTGAGCTTGCAACCTGTATGGGATTGTCTAGCAATCCCTAAACTTTATTAAATTCTTCTAATGTAAGTAGCTTCTTAGTAGACAATATATTAGGCATCTCAAAACTATTGTAATTGCAATAGTTAAAGAAATCTTCACTTCTATTGATAGAATATGAATACTGGTCTAATGTAAAGGCATTAATAACATTAAACAGTGTCTTATTTCTATATTTCTTACAAAGTATAAATAGACTTGTTTGTAAGCGGAGACGACTATCTATTAAATTGGGGAAATGTGTAATCCACATAAGTTGGGTATTTATCTTACGTAAATAAGCTAGGAACCTACTAAATATTTTATTATCTTTAGAACTAAAACTTCTAGAATCTAAGCTAAACATAGCTTCATCTATAATTAAGAGCTTCATATCTCTAGTAAAAGGAATTTCTCCAAAATCTCTAATTTCAGTAAATCCATGTATATTCATATTGGTATATACCTGTCCGTTAACACTATTAAACTTTCTACCATATTGAACAGCAAAGGAAGTCTTACCACTTCCTTGAAGTCCTATAACTCCTACAATAGACATATCTAATCACCTGTATTTCCACTTAATTTCATTCCTTTAAAGTGTTTTGCTAAACTACTATACTCTAACATCTTTTTAAGCTTACTACTCTTTCTATTACCTTTCTCTATCTCAATTAAATCATCCAAAATACGTCCTAAATCAGTTAAACCATACTTAATCTGTATTACTCTAAGCAAATTGTATATTCTCTTTTGGGCAGGGTCTAAATACTCTATACTCTCATACATAATCCGAATATCAGACTCATTACCACTTTGATAGAACTCCATCATTATCTCATTCAATTTTTCTATATTTTCCAATATATCCACCTACTTTTTCATTAAAATAAAAAGGGATAATAATACATTAAACAAAAGGATAAGCTCAACTAAGCCGAACTCTTGTTTATATAGCTTTCTAAGGATAGACTTCTCTAGAATAAAAGCATCCATAAACAATTCTCTGATACTCTTATCTGTGTTCTTGGCAATATAAGCGTTGCCAAAACGGTCAAAGTCCTCCTGTTTAACTTGCATCTTAGAAGAATCAACTAGCTTCTTTAAACTACTTTTAACGAATACCTTATCTTCTGTAATAAGAATATACATAAACTACCTCCTAAACATATCAAGGACAAATGATATTAAATATATAGCACAAGCAAGGGCAATAATAAGGGTAACATCTAACTCTAAATAATTAATATCCAAAAATATCAACTACTTTCTGTATAAAGAATGTACCAATGTAAATACCTAAATAAGCAATAACAAATGTTAAAATATACTGTACATAAGAATCAAGTAAAATCATTTCTTTCTACCTCTCAAAACTAAAATAATAAGAAGCAAGGATATAAAAAACAATTGATAATTAAGCATTTCAAGCACATTGTAATAAGGGTTAGAATAAGAATCAAGATACTCAACTAAAACCTCAACACTATCCTTAATAGAATCAATCTCTCTAGAATAATCGGGGACAGAGACGAAAACGTCACTGCCCGAATCTATAGTACTCATAAAAACACTCCTAAAACAAATCTTTTACGAATCTAACAACTCTAAATCCAATAGCGATACCAATTACGATGGTAAGCAGACCCATAAAGCCAGCGACTACCATATTAGCACTACTAAACATACCTGGGACATCAAAATCTAAGTTAAGAATTCCACCACCGGAACCGCCACCGGGGTTTGGGTTTGGATTGGGGTTTGGATTAGGATTACCACCAGTAACATTATTTGAAACATTAATAGTATTGGTAGCAGAATATAGGCCATTAGAAGCCTTGATACGAATATCTAAAGTATTAGACTTATCTGGAAAAGAAGAGTTAGGAATCTTTAAATCTATCTCTCCAAATCCACTAACAGAACCATAAGAATCAGACCAAGTACCATTATTAATTCTTGTCTCTATAACAGCACCAGCAGCCATCTTTGTAACTTGACCAGTAAAATCTACGGTTGTACTAGTACTTGTAACTTCTCCAGCAGCTTGGTCTAAAGTAAATTCAGGAATTTCCTCTGTATTAGCACTCTCAATAGCAATAGAAACAACTGTATCCGCTAAAGTTGGTCCAAGAATCTCTATTTTGGGAGCAACAACGGGATAAGCAAAAGTAATCTTCTGAACTGGTGTGAGTGTATTAAATATAGCAGTAGAAGGGGAAGCCGAAAAACTAACCTCTGTGGAACCATCATAAACCTTTAATTGGCTTTGCATATCAGCACCTTCTACGTAATTACTCCCCTTCTTATATCTAACAATCATACTAGATATAGGCTCTGAATTAGAATCAACAGTAAATGAGAATATACGGGAAGAATCTGTAATCTCTGTATTTCCAGAACCAGAAATACTAGGACTCGAACCTGTAAAACCTAAAGTAAAAGGGTGCTTTACCCAAGAAGATGGAGGTCTGTCCACAATCTGTATATCTAAAGTGTTACCGTTAACATCAGTACCAGCAAAGGCTGGAATAATAGAAGTAAAAACAAAAAACAAACTTAGGAAAAGTAAAAAAGACCTTTTCATATAATTATATTTCCTCCTTTCTAAAATAAATCTTTTACGAATCTTACAACTCTAAAGCCTATGGCGATACCAATTACGATGGTAAGTAGGCCCATAAAACCAGCGATAATCATGTTAGCATTACTAAAAACCTCTGCAACGTTAAAATCAAAGTTAAAGCTCATGTATTCACCCCCTTTCTAAATAAAAGGAATAAGCAGACGAACAAATTCAACAATACTCTTAATAAGAGCTATAAGAAGAAAGAATATAGATATATAGATAGATAGCATAATAAGAGTCCAAACAGTATCACCTAAAACGTATCTAGCATAACCACAGTACTTAAGAATAAGAATTTCTTGAAACTGAATAGAATCAATCTTAGTAGATAATTCAAGTAAATAATCACGAATACCTAAAATAGCATTAATAATAAAATCCATATAAACACCTACAATACAAATTTCTTAACAATTCTAAGGCTAAGAAACAATATAAGCATAGATAGAACTAAGGAAAAAACAGTTACACCACCCACTTGAAAGTTAGTAACATAGTTAACACCTGTCATAACACTACTAGGAATAGGAGTAGCAGGAACATTCACAAAACTAGCAATAAAATCAAATAATCTAGCAAAATAACTAAATATAGAATCAATAAGCTTTACAAAGGCTGGAATAAGTTCAGTTGCCACAAGCTCACCAAGTTGTATTATATTATCAAACAAATCCTTTACAAATTGTATAAAATCTAGAACAGGGTCGAAGAAACCAAAATCAAATATGCCTCCAGAATCAGAACCAGAAGAAGCATAGGAATACATAGGGGAAAATAAAAGTATAAAAAGTATAATCAAGATATCACCTAATTTCAGAAAAGAGAGATTAAATCCCTCTAAAACTGTTGTTTAGCATACATGCCGGAACGACCATCAAAACTATACATACCTAACTTAACATCTTTAATCTCTACAGATTGCTTGTCTTTAATAGAACCATAAGTTTCCTTATTAACAGATACATCTAAGTTATCTCTTTGTCCTTGATAAAGTCTTATTACATACTTATCTTCCTTACCTTCCTCAACTGATTGTTTAATAAACCTATCAACTACAAAACCTTTAACATTAGCTATCATAAAAATCCTCCTTTAATTAATAATTTTTTTATCTTTAGAAATGTTTTTCTTAGGCATACTCTTAATTTTGTCAATATGCCATAATGCACTAGTTGTCACAACATAAACACCATATAAACAGCCAATTAATTGATATGCTGTAATACTCCCAATGTCCATATAATTTAAGCACCTCCTTATTAAGTTTTCAAAGAACGACCTCATAAACATTATAGAACATA